>JAUUSS010000047.1 GCA_030841765.1 Collinsella aerofaciens
TACGCTCATAAAGTAGTATGAGGCTAACAATAGGGGATAGCATGACGACGAAACAAGCCTACGTCCAGGTCAAGGGGCTCAAGAAGCACTACGGCGACGGCGACGCGCGCCTGACGGTGCTCGACGGCATCGACACGTCCATCAATCGCGGCGAGATCTGCGTTATGCTGGGCCCCTCGGGTTCGGGCAAATCGACATTCCTCAACCTGATCGGCGGCTTGGAGGATGCCGACGGCGGCTCCATCATGGTGGACGGCTGCGACCTCACTGTGCTCAAGCCTACCGACCTGGGCGAGTATCGCCGCCGTGAGCTGGGCTTTGTCTTTCAGTTCTACAACCTGGTACCCGATCTCACCATCAAGGAGAACATCGAGGTCACGGCGCACCTGTCCAAAAACCCGCTCAATGTCGAAGACCTGCTGCGTTCGCTGGGTCTCTACGAGCACCGCAACAAGTTCCCGCGCCAGGTCTCGGGCGGCCAGCAGCAGCGCTGTGCCATCGGTCGTGCGCTCGTCAAAAACCCGGGTCTGCTGCTGTGCGACGAGCCCACGGGCGCGCTCGATTACAAGACATCCAAGGAAATCCTGCAGCTCATGGAGGACGTCAACCGCGAGTACGGCTGCACCATTATCATCGTCACCCACAATGCTGCCATCGCCCGCATGGCCAATCGCGTGCTGCGCCTGCGCGACGGGCGCATCGTCGAGGACGAGCTCAATGAGTCGCCCGTCGCGGCTGCCGAGCTCGATTGGTAGGCGGCGCCATGACACCTCTCGCAAAACGTCTCCCGCGCGAGCTGCGCCGCAATATCGGCAAGTACCTGGGCATCTTTTTGCTTATGTGCGGAAGCATTGCCCTTACATCGGGCTTTTTGCTCGCGGCGCATTCCATCGGTTGCCTTATCGACGACATGCGCGATGCGTACACGATTGAGGACGGCCGCGTGACCACCTCCTTCGAGGCTACCGACGATCAACTCAAGGCTGCCGAGGATGCCGCCAGTGACGTCGGCGGCGTCACGCTCTACAAGAATTTCTCCATCGACGCCATCATCAAAAAGGCGTCCGGCGACGACGGCACCAAGCGCACGCTGCGCACCTATGCGCACCGCACCAAGGTCGATATCGCGTCCTACTGTGAGGGCAAGGAGCCCAAGACGGACGGTGAGGTGGCAATCGACCGTGTCTTCGCCACCAACAACGACCTCGCCGTGGGCGATAAAGTCGAGCTCGAGGGTCGCACCTACACCATCTGCGGCATCATGACCCAGCCCGATAGCCAGGCGCTGTTCCTCAACAACTCGGACTTTACGGTGAACACCATCACGTACGGCGTGGCCGAAGTGACCGACGCCGGCTTTGCCGCGCTCGAGGATGCCGGCGGCGCGCCTGCCTACACCTACTCCTTCGCCTTTGCCGATCGCGACCTCCCCACCGCGGATCGCATCAATGCGGAGCAGGATATGGTAGAGGCGCTCACCGATGCCGATGCACGCGTGGATGACCTCATCGATGCCGATTCCAATCAGGGCATTGGCTATGCGCGTGACGACGTGGACGGCGACTCCATGATGTGGATGACGTTGCTCGACATCATCATCGTGATCATGGCATTTGTCTTTGTGGTCCTTACCGACGCCACCATCGAGGAGGAGAGCGCCATCATCGGCACGCTGCTCGCCAGCGGCTATCGTCGTCGCGAGATCGTGCTGCACTACCTTGCGCTTCCCGCCATCGTGGGCGTGCTCGCGGCGCTTTTGGGCACCGCGCTCGGTATTGCGTTCTTTACCGAGCCCATGCGCGGCCTCTATTACGGCTCGTACAGCCTACCGCCCTTCCAGGTGTACTGGAGCTGGGAAATCTTTGTAAAGTGCGCCGTGGTTCCCGCCGCCGCGCTCATTCTCATTACGTTGGTGGGTCTGCTCCGCAAGATGGGAAAGACGCCGTTGCAGTTCCTTCGTCACGAGGCGAGCGGCAAATCGGGCACCAAGCGCGGCTTGCAGCTGCCGGAGCGCATGGGTTTTGTTTCCCGCTTCCGCCTGCGTATCTTCCTGCGCAACCTGGGCAACTTCGCCACGCTCTTCGTGGGCATTGCGTTTGCCTCGCTGCTGCTGCTCTTTGGCCTGGCGATTCTGCCCACGATGACGCACTACGCGGACAACCTCGAGACGAGCCTGGTCGCCGAGCACCAGTACACGCTCAAGGCGCCGGTGGAGCTCGAGGGTACCGCCGAGGAGCGCGAGCAGTGGTCGGCAATCGAGCGCTTGCAGTCGGTTGACGGCGCGCTGCTTTCCGCCGCCCAGGATGCCGATGACGAGCTTGACGACGCGGCCGATGCGGCGCAGACGGCAGCTGATGCCGCGACCACATCTCCGTCTGCCGAGAGCCTGGCCGCGGCGCAGGACGCGCTCGCCAAGGTCCAGGACAAGAAGGATGCGCTTTATGCGCGCCTTGACGATCTTGCCGATGCCCTCGGCTGCAACCGCGATGAGGCTATCGACCTGATTGACAAGGCCTCTAAGATCGACGCTGACAACGACGATATCCACCCGGTCAATACGACCGATAACGATGCGGGTGCAATCGCGCAGGCCGAGAAATACGCCGTCTACCAGCTGCAGTACGACCGCGGTGATGGTAATGGGCAGGAGACGATTTCCGTCTACGGCATTTCATCCGATTCGCGCTACTGGAAAGGACTGGACGTCGGCGGCGGCTGTGTCGTCTTTGGCGGCGGCCTGCTCGACAAGTTTGGCTGGAGCGAGGGCCAGAAGGTCACGCTCGACGACAAGTACGAGGGCGAGCATTATTCTCTTGAGTGCGCGGGCAAGGACTGTGCCTGGGGCTCCAAGTCGGACATGAATATCTATATGAGTATCGAAGACTTTAACGAGCTGTTCGACAACGATGCGGCCTACTTTAACGGCTATGTGAGCGATGAGAAGCTCGACCTTGACGCGCGCTACTTTGCCGGCGACACCACGCCCGACGACATGCGCGCCGTGGGCGACCAGTTCATCGGCATGATGAGCAAAATGATCGGCATGATGGTTGGCCTCGCGGTGTTTATCTTCCTGCTGTTTATGTATCTACTGACCAAGGCTGTGATCGACCACAGCGCCCGTTCGATTAGCTATATGAAAGTCTTTGGCTATCGCGATAGCGAGATCTCGCATCTGTACATCCGCTCGATCACGCTGTGCGTGGCGGCGTCGCTCGTGCTGAGCCTGCCCGTGATCATCGGCTCGCTCACGGCCATCTTCCGCTCGATGCTGCTCGCCTACAACGGCAATATTGAGATCTACGTGCCCGCTTGGTCTATGGCTGCATGCGTCGGCATTGGCTTTGCGACCTACCTGGTCGTGGCGCTGCTACACACGCGCTCCATCAAGCGCGTGAGCCTCTCCGAGGCGCTGAAGGTCCAGGAATAGAGAACCGCCCGCACGCGGGGGCACGAACCGAAGGAAGGGTGCCCCCGCGTTATTTGCCCGCCAGGCCCGACGTGGGCAAACGCGCGCAACGTCAGACTTCCCCGAACAGAAGGAGACCCATGGCAAGATCGGCAGAGGAGCTCAAGCAGCTCTCCATCAAGGAGTTCACCGAGGCGGCAAAGGTCTACGAATCCGGCCATGCCGGCATTTACGAGATGTGCAAGGACGACTATCCGCAAATGCTCGAGGAGCTTGAGCTCGAACCGTTCGAGGACGCGCTCGACGTGGGCTGTGGAACCGGAGCCGTCCTAGAACTGCTCCACGCCCGGTACCCCAGCAAGCACTTGACTGGACTCGACCTCACACCCGGGATGATCGACGTCGCTCGGGCAAAGCAGCTCGATAACGTCAGCTTTGTCGTCGGAGACGCGGAGGCACTGCCCTTCGAGCCCCGGAGCTTCGACGCCGTGCTCTGCTCCAACAGCTTCCACCACTACCCGCATCCGGAGAGGTTTTTCGCCGAGGTGGCACGCGTCCTTCGGCCCGGCGGGCGACTGGTCCTTCGCGACTACACCTCGAACGATGTCGCGGTCTGGCTCATGAACAACATCGAGCTACCGCTGGCACGCCTCTTGGGCCATGGTGACGTGCGCATCCTCAAGCTGTCCGAGCTACGCGCGCTCGTCGAGGAATTCGGGCTCACCCCGCTCAAGCTCGAGGCACAGAAGGGATTCCGCGCGCATCTGGTCGCGCGAAAGGGCTAGCGGTCCGCGCCAGGACGCTCCGTCACGCCAGGGCACGCCGTCAACGCCGCCACACCAGGGCACGCCATCAAACCAGATTGTGGCCACGCTAGAACGCGCCGCCAAACCAAGGCGCGCCGCCACAAACGTGACGGCGCGCCCCTAGCTGCCAGGTGGCGAGGCACTCATTTAAGTCCGTCCCCAATGAGTGGTTTTAAGTCCGTCCCCAATGAGTGGTTTCAGTCATTTAAGTCTGTCCCCAATGACTAGGTGCCGCGCTTGACATTAACTCTGCTTTAACTGGTACCATCCTCTTATGTCTGTAACGCCATATAGACCGAGGGGATAGATCTATGACCGCAACTGCACCCGCAGCACCCGCTAAGGTGTACTTCACCAACCTGCGCACGCATGCTCGCGAGAGCCAGCTCGACAAGCTCAAGCGCCTCATCCGTCGCGCCGGTATTGAGCAGATCGACTTTGAGAACAAGTTCGTCGCCATCAAGATTCACTTTGGCGAGTTGGGCAACCTGAGCTTTTTGCGCCCCAACTACGCTCGCGCCGTCGCGGATGTCGTGAAGGAGCTGGGCGGCAAGCCCTTCCTCACCGACTGCAACACGCTCTATGTGGGTAGCCGCAAAAACGCGCTCGAGCACATCGACACCGCCTACCAGAACGGCTTTACCCCGTATGCCACGGGCTGCCAGATCATCATCGCCGACGGCCTCAAGGGTACCGACGAGGCGCTCGTCCCGGTCGAGGGCGGCGAGTACGTGCACGAGGCCAAGATCGGTCAGGCGCTCATGGATGCCGATATCGTGATCAGCCTCACCCACTTTAAGGGCCATGAACAGGCTGGCTTTGGCGGTGCCATGAAGAACCTGGGTATGGGAGGCGGCAGCCGTGCCGGCAAGATGGAGCAGCATGCCGCCGGCAAGCCGAACGTCGCGACCGAGCACTGCATTGGCTGCCGTGCCTGCGAAAAGATCTGCGCGCACAACGCCATCTCGTTCGACGACACCCGCGAGCGTGAGCTTGCCAGCGGCGCTACTCGCACGGTGCACGTGGCCGCCATCGACCACGATCGCTGCGTGGGCTGCGGCCGCTGCATTGCGGCATGCAACCAGGATTGCATCAAGCCCGGCTATGACGCCGCGGCCGACGTGCTCAACTGCAAGATCGCCGAGTACACCAAGGCCGTCGTCGACGGACGCCCGAGCTTCCATATCTCGCTTGCCATGGATATCAGCCCCAACTGCGATTGCCATCCCGAAAACGACACGCCTATCGTCAACGATATCGGCATGTTTGCGAGCTTCGACCCGGTCGCCATCGACCAGGCCTGCGCCGATGCCGTCATGGCATCCGAGCCGCTGCCCAACACCGAGCTCACCGATAGCGCGGCCAAGATGGAGCACAACCACGAGCATCTGGAGGGCGAGCAGGCCAAGGATCCCTTCTGCATCACGCATCCCGACACCGACTGGCGCGTGTGCATCGCGCATGCCGAGAAGATCGGCTTGGGCACGAGCGAGTATGAGCTCATCGAGGTCAAGTAGTACCTGTCTATTGGACATATCAAGCGCTTTTGTAGCTTAAGTTGAGCAAAAGCCGCCCACGAGCACAACGCTCGCGGGCGGCTTTTCGGAAGTGCGGTGAAAAAGCGAATACCGCCGACCACAAACCGATTTTTGGCAACAAAACCCCAGACGTTGCTTTTTGCCTAAAAATTCTTGTCGAGGAAGTCGTCGACCGTATTCCAGTAGAGCTCGGGGTCAATTTGCGCGCTCTTGGCGTGGGTGGCGCCATGGATGGTGAGCTTTTGCTTGACCTTGCTGGCGCACGCCTCGTAGTTTTGGTCAAGCATGCTGTACGGCACAAAGGTGTCCTGGTCGCCGTGGATAAACAACATGGGAACCGTCGCGTGTTTGAGTTGCTCTACGCTGCTCGCCTTATGAAAGTCGTAGCCCGCGCGCACGTTGCACACCAAGTTTGCTACATCGAGCAAGGGAAAGCTGGGCAGGCCGAACACGTCCTTGAGCTGCAGAGAAAACTCGTCCCAAACACTCGTATAACCGCAGTCCTCGATAATGCATTTCACGTTTGCGGGCAGAGATTCCCCCGCGACGTTCATGGCGGTTGCCGCGCCCATCGACTCGCCAAAGACCAGGATGCGCGCCTCGGGGTCGGCTGCAACGATCCGTCCAATCCATGCAACGACATCGAGGCGCTCGGGCCAGCCCATGCCGATATAGTCGCCGCCGGAGCGCTCGTGGGCGCGGGCGGCGGGTGCGAGTACGTTCATGCCGCGGTCGTGGAATCGCTTGACGTATCGAGCCATGCCGATGGGCTCGTTGGTATATCCATGCAGGCAGACGGCGTAGTCGTGTGCGCTCTCCGACGCAGCAAAATACCAGGCGGCAAGCTCGGTCCCGTCGTCCGCGGTGAGGTTGCTGCTCTCGCGATTCTCTTTAAACCATGCCCGCGCCTCGGTATCCTCGGCATCCGGCTGCTCACCTTCTTTGTCGTTCTTGCTATCCTGCATCATCTTCATGGTGTATGGCGCGCGGGGATTCAGCGCGAAGTCAAACAGAAAGTTGCCGGCAAATCCGAGCAGCGCAACGACAACCACCAGTGCAACGATGCCGGCTATCTTGAGCTTTCGATGGGAACGTGCGTTTTGAGCCATGCGGTATTCTCCTATAAGATGTTAATACATCAACATTTAATGCAAGCGCATTATGGACGTTCGCCGTTGATGCGTCAACAGGCAAAGAATGGGTAAACAAAGGGTCACGTATGGTGCAAATTTCGCACGTACCTAGACGCTTTGATATAGTGTTGAGAACTCTTTACGTTGGAGGATGTAACCGGCATGTCCGATTCGAGCGACAGTTCTAAGCCGCGACCCAAGACCGCGGTCGTTCCACACTACACAGTGGGTGAGGAGATCATGAACTCCGTCACCCATGGTGTCGGCTGCCTGCTGGGTATCGCGGGCCTGGTGCTCCTGATCGTATTCGCCGCCCTGCGCGGCGGAGGCCCGGCCCATATGGCCGCGGCGATTGTCTATGGCGTCAGCATTATCCTCGAATACCTAGCCTCCACGCTCTACCACGCGATTCAGCCCGCGCGCGCCAAGCGCGTGTTTCGCATCATCGACCACAGCTGCATCTACCTGCTCATAGCCGGCAGCTATACGCCGTTTTGCCTCATCACGCTCGCAAACGACGGCGGCGCTGTGCTGTTCTTTGCCGTATGGGCCATCGCCATCATCGGCATCGCCCTCGAGTGCTTCCTACGCGAGCGCCAGCCGCATTGGGTAAGCGGCCTGGTCTACCTGCTGATGGGCTGGCTCGTTGTCTTTAAGCTGCCCGAACTTGTTGCGCTGCTCAACCCCGTGGCACTTGCCCTGCTCGCCGTCGGCGGCGTGTGCTACACCGCGGGCGTGCCGTTCTATATCGCCAAAAACGTGCGCTATCTGCACAGCGTGTTTCACCTGTGGGTGCTCGCCGGCAGCATCTTCCAGTTCATGGCGGTGATCCTCTTCGTAATCTAGCGACCACGCCTGCGCGCCCGCGTTCTCGTTTGGGCGCCGGTGCAATTGCCGTATCCGCCACCAACGTTTTACCCTAACGTCCCGAATCTTGGAGGTTCGAGAAACTCCCGATGGACATAACCATCTCCCTTATCACCACCCTCGTTTTGACCCTCATCAACGGCTACTTCTCCATGTCCGAGATGGCTCTCACCACGGCTAAGCGCGCCGTGTTGGAGCACGATGCCGAGGAGGGCGATAAGCGCGCCGAGCGCGCCGTCCAGCTCGCCGCCGACTCCGACCAGCTGTTGGCCACCATCCAGGTCGCCATCACGCTCGTGGGCTTCGCCTCGTCCGCCGTCGCGTCGACGAGTCTGTCCGACCCGCTCGCCACGTGGCTCATGAGCTTTGGCATCGCGCCGCTCTCCGCCGTCGCGCGCGGCCTGGCGCCGGTCATCATCACCGTCGCGGTCGCCTTCGTATCCATCGTGATCGGCGAGCTCGTCCCCAAGCGCATCGGCCTGGCCAATGCCGAGGGCGTGTCCAAGCAGGTCGTGGGCCCGCTTTCCGTGTTCCAGAAGATCGCCCGTCCGCTCGTGCGGCTGACCGGCGCTTGTTCCGATGGCCTGGCCCGCATTCTGCGCATCAAGAGCGCCGACGACCGCCAGAACGTCTCGGAAGAAGAGATCAAGTACATGGTCTCGGAGCAGGACGACCTCCTCGACGAGGAAAAGCGCATGATCCACGAGATCTTCGACCTGGGCGACACCGTGGCTCGCGAGGTCATGGTGCCGCGCGTGGACACCACCATGTGCGAGGACGACGAGACGGTCGCCGACGTGTTGTCCACCATGCGCCAGACCGGCTTCAGCCGCATCCCCGTCTATCACGAGGACCCCGACAACGTCGCGGGCATCGCGCACATCAAGGACCTGATCCAGCCCGCGCTCGACGGCAAGGGCGACCAGCCCATCGCCAGCTATTTGCGCGACGCCACCTTTGTACCCGACACCAAGGACATCCTGCCGCTGCTGTCCGAGATGCAGACCTCTCACGACCAGATCGTGGTGGTCGTGGACGAGTACGGCGGCACGGCCGGCATTATCACCATCGAGGACATCGTCGAGGAGATCGTCGGCGAGATCGAGGACGAGTTCGACCCCGACAACAAGTATCTCACGCGCCTTTCGCGCCGCGAGTGGCTCGTTGATGGGCGTTTTTCGTGCGATGACGCGATTGAGCTTGGTTGGCCGCTCGAGGAAAGCGATGATTATGAGACCATCGCCGGCTGGATCTTGGAGCTTTGCGACTCGGTGCCCGACATCGGAGAGGTGTTTGAGGTCGCGGGGTACAAGTTTAAAGTGCAGTCGATGCGTGGCCAGCGCATCTCGCTCATTCGCGTGATCGCTCCGGCCGAAACCGATAAGAAGGATTCCGAGTCTTCGGTAGACGAGCCGACGACGTCGGGTGCGGGTTCCGCGAATCCGCACGACGGCGACGAGTAGAACAAGGAAGAGTAGGGGAGAGTTATGGCAGGCCTGTTCAACATCCTTAAGGTCACCGTCAGCGAGGACAAGATCTGCGCGCATGTGCTGGTGAACCCCGGCATGCCGCTCATGACCTCGGAGGATATCGAGGCCACGGCGCGCGTGTACTACCTGGTGCCGGCGATTGCCAAGCACCTGTGCCTGGGCGATTCCGGCCGCGAGTTCCAGGACTGCATGGGTCAGACCGAGCTTTGCCATCTGCTTGAGCATGTGACGGTCGAGCTCATGAACGAGACCGGGCTTGCCGGCAGCATCTCGTGCGGCCGCACGCGCGTAAGCGAGCACGACGAGCGCGTTTTTGAGGTTGAGCTTTCGTGCCCCGACGACGCGCTGGCCATCGGCGCGCTATCTTCGGCCACCTTTATGATGGACTGGGCGTACCTGCACGCCGACCAGCCTGCCCCCGACGTGGAAGGCACGGTTGCGGGCCTGCGCAACCTGGTGCTGGGCATGCGCGCCGAGGCCGAGGGCAAGGATCCTCACGAGGCCGTCGCCGTTGCGAACGGCGAAGATGCTGCCGAGGACGAGGGCGCTGACGAGGGCGATGTGCCGGCCGACGCCGAGCCCGTTGCCGATGCGACCGCCGAGCCTGTTCCCACCGAGCCCCAGGGCGTCCCCAACTTTGACGACGAGCCCCAGGTGGCGATTGATACCGAGGGCGCGGTTGCCGAGAACCACGAGGCCTCCGCTGCCGTCTTTGGCGGTGCTGCGACGGTTCCGGCAGGACCTGCGCATGAGGGCGGCCTGCCGCTCGTGGACGGCGCCGGCGAGGACCCGGGTGCCACGGTGGCCATGCCGGCTATGCCCCAGGAGTAGGCCTACGCGTTTATCACCATCACGTACCTGCGCCTTTGCCGTACGCAGATGAGCGGAGCGGCAAGTGATGCGCTGCGGGTATAATGGACAGCATTCAAACGGTGGGCACCGACGTGCCCGCAGGAGAGGAATGATCATGGGTAAGACTTTCAGCTTTGTCTCCGGCGCACTTTTTGGTGCCGCTGCCGGCGCTATTGTCGGCGTTGCTCTGGCCCCGCGCTCGGGCGCCGAGACCCGCGCCATGGCTGCCGATATCGCCAACGACGCCTGGGACAATATGCGCGACACCTACGAGCACAGCGCCGAGGAGGCCCGTGCTGCGGTGAATGACTTTGGCCCGATGGTCGACGCCAAGACCGACGACCTGCGCGCCAAGGTCGACCTGGCCCGCGAGCGCATGGACCAGCTACGCGAGCAGCTCAACGACGCCATTTCGGGCGGCAACGTGACGCCTGCCGCCGACGTCGTGGTCGAGAACGCCGTCGAGGCTGATACCGAGGCTGCGGAGCCCTCGACCGAGGCATAATGCGCGCCGGGGATTTTGTCGGCGCCAAGATCTATCGCAAGCCTACTGAGGACAAGCGTACCAAAAAGGACGGCACACCGCGCAGCCCTAAAAAGCTCGGAAAGATTCACTTTCCGGTCTTTACCCCGGGCGGTACGCGCGTGGTCGGCTTTATGGTCCGCCAGTCCGATATCGCGGGTATGATCGAGCGTCCCGACCGATTCGTAGCGCTCGACGCCATTGGTGTCTACGAGGGCGCCATCGCGGTTGACGACGTCAAGGGCACCTACGATACCGCTGCGGCCAAGCGCCTCGACATCAACCTGGACGATTGCATCATCTGGGTCGGTATGGACGTGCGCACGGAATCGGGCGACGTCGTGGGCTATTGCTCGGACGTTGAGTTCAAGCCGCGCTCGGGCATCGTGCAGGCATTCTATGTGACCGCCGGTGCTGCTTCGAGTGTTTTGGTTGGTGACACGCAGGTGCCGCCGACGATGCTGCGCGGCTACGAGAACGGTGCGATGGTCGTCTCGGACGAGGTCAAGTCGCTCGGGTATTCGGGCGGTGCGGCTGCCAAGGCCGCCGAGGCCAGCGTCGTGGTGGGCGACAAGGTCAAAAAGGGCGCCAAGGTGCTCGACGACAAGGGATCGGTTGCCGTGGACAAGGGCAGTCGCGCACTGGGCAAGCAGCTCGGCAAGACGCGCGGCATGTTCAAGGCCTTTAAGGACGAATACCAAAAGGCGAGCGGAGGCTCGTCAAAAGCTACAAAATAGCGACGTACCAAATGATGGGAGGCAAGCCGGAGACCTGTTGCTCCGGCTTGCTGTGTTTATGGGGGAGGGCACATGCGCCAAAACGGATCCAACTTAAACGGGCGTTCGGGTGCGCGTCCGACGGCGCGCCGCGACCTGGGGCAGCTGCCCAGCGGTCAGCGCAAGCGTCACCGTAAGCCCGGCGCGATGTATCTCAACCATAGCCGCGGCTTTAGCGATCGCAGCGCTCGCATCGGCAACAGCCGCACACCCCGTCGTTCGTCTCGCCTGCCCTATGCGCTCATCGCCGTGGGTTGCGCGCTCGTGCTGTTTATCGCTGCCGTCGTGGGCTACGTCAACCGCAGCGTGGACGTGGCACTTAACGGCCAGAAGACCGCGGTGCGCGTGGGCTCTACGCTGCAGAATCTCATCGACGACCAGGAGTTGACTGACACCTACGACGCAGGCGACCTGCTGGCCGTCGATGACAGCGTGCTCAAGCGCCATGGGGGCGAAAAGCTGTCGGTGAAGGTCGACGGCAAGCGCGTGAAGCAGGGCAAATGGGATAGCCGCGAACTCGAGGGCGGCGAGAAGGTGACGGTCAAGGATGGCCGTAACACCTACGAGAAGCACGAGGTTCAGGCTACGGTTATCGAGCCCAAGCTCAAGGTCGAGGGCACGGGCGCTATCGAGTATGTGCAGACGTGGGGTGTCCAGGGCCGCTCCGAGGTGTGGGTTGGTGAGCAGTCGGGCAAGACGCAAGACCGCGGCGAGGTCGTGCCCGCCACCGACTGCGTCGTTGCCTGCGCCAGCGTGGCGCCAAAGGGCAACGAGAAGGTCGTCGCCCTGACGTTTGATGAAGGGCCGAGCGGTGCCACCAAGCAGATCTTGCAGGTGCTCAAGGAGAAGGGTGTGAGCGCCACATTCTTCCTTTCGGGCGATGCCGCCGAGGCCTCGCCTGCTACCGCCAAGGCGATTGTCGACGCCGGGTGCGAGGTCGGTTCCAATAGCTATAGCGACGATTCGCTCAAGGGCGAGGATCGCGAGGCGGTGCGCAAGCAGATTTCGAAGGGAACCGACGCCATCAAGTCGGCAACTGGCGTCAAGACGATGCTGTTGCGCGCCCCCTACGCCGCTTTTGATGAGCAAAATTGGATTGACTCGATGGACCTGGTGTCTGCCGTGGTCTCGTGGAATATCGACTCGGGCGACTGGTTGCTCAATGGTGCCGACGAGCAGGTCTCGACGGTGCTCGATTCGGTGACGCCGGGCAATATCGTGCTGCTCACCGATAGCGACGAGTGCGCCGAGCAGACACTCGAGGCACTGCCTCAGATTATCGACGGCCTCGTCGCGGACGGCTACAAGATCGTGACGCTGAGCGACCTGGTCAAGACGGACACGTCGCTCAGCAAAAAGCTCACGTCACTGACGAAGGTCACCATGCCCAAGAACGCCGTGTTCCCCCAACTCGCCGAGGACGACGACACCACGGAGTAGCTCAAACGAGTGGCACGGTGGGACAAAATTATCAGTAGTGTTTGTCCCAGGTGCGAAAGGTGCATCGGGCTTGTCGTCGCAAGCGACCCTGGGACAAACACTACTGATAATTTTGTCCCACCACTTCGCTGCGGACGACTATGTCACGGATGCGTTAGCGTTTGGTATGCCTGCAATGTGCAGCGCATAAATTCGGTGCCGCAGCGCGATGCTGATGCTATAGTTACTGCGGTTAATGAGGGTCAAGAGAAAGGTTACAGGTGAAATCCAAACCTCGACCATACAGTCGATGACCCCATGCAGGTGCTTTTTGCGTATGCACGGGGTGTAAGCGTCGAGCGGCGTGCCGCCCGCGCATGCGTATACATATCCAGAAGCCCCCGGACGCCGCACGCGCGGCCGCGTCCGGGGGAATAATGATGGGGAGCACCATTGAATTATCTGAGTGAGATGCTCAAATTGCCGGTCTTGGACGTCGACGGCGAAAAGCTCGGCGTGGTCAACGATTTTGGCATTGCTACCGGCGAAGTTTTTCCGCACGTGACGTCGCTCGCGTTCCGCGGCCCCGGCAAGACGCCGTTTATGATCAGCTGGCGCAAATGGGTCGATCGTATCGACGAGACGGGTGTACACCTTAAGACGTCGGCCACCGAAATCCGTTTTTCGTACCTGCAGCCGACCGAACTCTTGCTTGCCCGCGACGTGCTCAACAAGCAGATCGTCGACACGCAGGGCATGAAGGTCGTGCGTGTAAACGACATCAAGTTTTCCATGTCGGGCGAAAATCAGCTGCGTCTGCTGGGCGCCGAGGTCGGTGCCCGCGGTCTGCTACGCGCCATCAGCCCCGCGCTCGAGCATATCGTCGAAGGCTTTATGAAGCACCTGGGCAAGCCGCTCAGTGAGGACATCATCGCTTGGTCCTACATGGACCTGCTCGACCGCTCGACCAAGAACATTCAACTCTCGGTGTCGCACAAGACGCTTGGCGAGCTGCATCCTGCCGACATCGCCGACATTATCGAGCAGCTCGACCCGCGCCTACGTGCGCAGGTGTTTGCGCAGCTCGATACTGCCCAGGCCGCCGAGGCCATCTCGGAGTTCGATGACGACGAGCTTATGACCGAGATGCTCGAGGGCCTGTCCGACACGGACGCATCGTCGATGCTGGCCATGATGGACCCGGACGATGCAGCTGACCTGATCGACGAGCTCGATTACGAGAAGGCCGAGAAGCTCCTGCGCCTGATGGGCGTCAAGGAGGAGAAGGCGATTCGTAACCTGCTGGGGTATGAGGACAACACCGCCGGCCGCATCATGACCTCGGAGTTTGTCTCGCTGCCCGCCACGGCGACGGTCGGCGATGCCATCGAGGCGATTCGCAAACTCGATGAGGACTTCGAGAGCGTCTACTACGTCTATACCGAGGATCCGAGCGGCATGCTGACGGGCGTGCTTTCGCTGCGCACGCTGATCGTAGCTGACCGCGATGCCACGCTGGGACAGCTGGCCTATCGCGACCTGGTCTATGTGTCGCCCGACGAGGACCAGGAAGACGTGACGGACGAGATGACCAAGTACGACCTGGTTGCCATCCCTGTCTGCGACGAGAACCGCCACATCCTAGGTATCGTGACCTTCGATGACGCCATGGACGTTATCGCCGAGGAGCACCAGGAGGACCTGCAGATCGCCGGTGTCGGCTCGGGCGATAGCGCGTCGGACGACTCGACGAACGTGCTCAGCTGGTTTGTGCATCGCCAGTACTGGGTTGTCGTGTGGGGCATTGCCTCGTGCATCATGGCAACGGTGCTGGGGACGGCGCTCGGCTCCGCGCATCTGGTGGTGTTCCCCATGTGCGCCATGCCACTCGTGCTGCTGGCGGCCTCGCGCATGGTGTCGTTCGTCAAGAACTACTTCCTGGAGTATGACGGTCACGACGACGAGCCCAAGCCGTATCTGGGGTTCTTCTTCCAGAGCACGGGCATGGGCCTGATTCTGTCACTCGTGACCTACCTGTGCGCCCAGCTGGTGCGCACCGCTGCGTTCCCCGATGCGCCCATGTTTGAGGAGCAACTCTTTACCGGGTGCTTTAATATCGCTGCCATCATTTGCCTAGTTGGCAACATGAGCGCCGTGATTTACCTGATGGTGCTGTTCTGGCGTGACGAGCATGACCTCAATACGTCGGGCACCGCCATGAACGTTATTGCCGTCATGATCTCGTGCGTGGCGTACTGCGCCGCTGCGGTGCTGCTCGCCATGTCGGTCATGGGCTAGGTGGTCGCGTGCAAAATACCAAGCAAAAGTCGGGCACCAAGCAAAAGTTGACCATCGCGGCGATCTTTGGCGCCATGGGCCCCGGTCTTCTGGCGGCGCTTTCGGGCAATGACGCCGGCGGCATCGCCACGTATTCCAGCGCGGGCGCCAGCTATGGCTATAAGATGCTCTGGATGCTTCCCGTCATGACCGTGCTGCTCATCGTGACGCAAGAGACCGCGGCGCGCTGCGGCTGCGTCACGGGCAAGGGCCTGGCATCGCTCATTCGCGAGCGCTTTGGCGTGCGCAAGAGTGTACTTGCTATGGCGGCGCTGTTGATCGCCAACACGGCTGTGACCATTTCGGAGTTTGCGGGCATCGCCAGCGGCCTTGCCCTCTTTGGCGTGCCGGCGAGCATTTCGGTGCCGCTGGTGGCGCTGCTGGTGTGGATGCTTACCATGTCGGGCAGCTTCCAGCGCATCGAGAAGATTCTGCTGCTGGTGAGCTGCGTGTTCGTGACCTATATTGTCGCCGCGTTTATGGCTGGCCCCAACTGGGGTGAGGTCGCGGTCGACCTGGTCGTGCCTAACATTCAAAATGACCCCAGCTACGTGTCGCTCGTGGTCGCAACGATCGGTACCACCATCGCGCCGTGGATGATTTTCTTGGCGCAGAACAACGTGGTCGATAAGAACGCGGGCGAGGACGATATCGTGCTGCAGCGCATCGATACCGTGAGCGGCTCGCTTGCCGCCGATGTCATTGCCGGCTTTATTATCATCACGACCGGTACGGTGTTGTTCCCGGCGGGTATTCAGATTAGCGATGCTGCCGATGCCGCCCGCGCGTTGGAGCCTATTGCGGGTCAGTGGTCCACGGTACTGTTTGCCTCGGGCCTGGTCGCGGCGAGCTTCTTGGCTGCCTGCGTGCTGCCGGGCGTTACGTCGAGCGCTATCTGCGAGGCATTTGGCTGGGAGCGCGGTGCCGACCGCAGCTGGGACGAGGCCCCGGTCTATCGCGGCATCATTACGGCCATCATCGGTATCTCTGCCGTGCTGGTGCTTATGCCCGGCGTCGATCTGTTCCAGATTATGATGACCTCACAGGTCATCAATGGTGTGCTGTTGCCCGTGGTTCTGGTGTTCCAGGTGGTTATCGCAGCCGACCGTCACATTATGGGTGCCAACCGCAACGGCCGCGTGTGGAATGTGCTCACTTGGGCGACTATCGGTGTGATTACGGTGCTCACGGTCGTCATGTTTGTTCTGCAGGCGATGGGCTACAGCGCTTAACGCCCACTTTTGCTTCCGAACAGGCCGCAGCGATGGGCTGCGGCCTGTTTTTTGTCTGCTATAGGGTGTTAGTTATATAGCAATGGACAAAAAATGCCAAATATGAGTACTGTTGCTAAGTGAATAGCATTTACATCCTAAAAGATAATGAACATAGCCTTTAGTATGTTCATTAAAATTGGCTCCAATACGCCTTAAACCAGTCAGGTTGGCTGCTTTAGGGGGTTGTAGGGGTAGCGCGCAGAGATGTGGTGTAAGAGGCGGGGCATGCCCCGCCTCTTCCCTTT
>JAUUSS010000048.1 GCA_030841765.1 Collinsella aerofaciens
TGGTTTCTGATGCGGCGCGCTGCGCGCCCCGCACAGGCTAAAGCCTCTAATGAAAAGGGGGCGGCATAGACCTTTTGGTCATGCCACCCCCTTTGAATGACAAGTTGTCGCTCTGGTCGCCGCGCAGCGTCAACCAAGTTACAGGCCGAGCATAGGCTCCAGGACAAAGAAGTACGCGAGCACCACGATGCCCAGGATGATGCGGTAGACGCCGAAGCACTTGAAGTCGTGACGGCGCACGAAGCCCATAAGCCACTTGATGGCAATGAGCGACACCACAAAGGCGACGACGCAGCCCACGCCCAGGATGGCGATTTCGTTGGTGCCGAACGTGCCGCCCTTAATAAAGTACTTGACCAGCTTGAGCGCACTCGCGCCAAACATGACGGGAATGGCCAGGAAGAACGTAAACTTGGACGCCACCGAACGCGTGCAGCCCAAAAGCAGGCCGCCGATGATCGTGGAGCCGGAGCGCGATGTGCCCGGAATCAGCGAAAGCACCTGGAAGCAACCGATACCCAGCGCGGTCTTCCAGCTCAGATCCTCGAGCGTAGTGATGGAGCCAAAGTCCAAGCTATCGTCATCGTCTGCGGCGGCAGTCGCAGCGGGCGCGGCAAAATGCGCACCGGCGGGACGTCCGCCCGCCACCACAGCACGCGAACCAAACGAACCGGCAAGAGCAGCCTGGTCGCGCTTGTTCGCGCGCCAGTTCTCGATCACGATAAACAGCACGCCGTACACAATGAGCGCCAACGCCACGACGGGAGCATTGTAGAAATGCTCCTCCATCCAGTCGTTAAGCGGCAGACCGATCGCCGCGGCGGGAATGCAGCCGAGCACAATCTTGCCCCATAGCACCCAGGTGTCGCGACGGCCCTCCTTGCCCTTGCTGGGAGAAAACGGGTTGAGGTCGTAGAAGAACAAAACGCAGACGGCCAAAATGGCGCCAAGCTGAATCACGACCAGGAACATATTCCAGAACGTCTCGCTCACGTTCATCTTGACGAACTCGTCCACCAAGATCATGTGACCGGTCGACGAAACAGGCAGCCATTCGGTGATGCCCTCGACCAGGCCCATGAAGGCAGATTTTAGAAGCTCAATGATATCCAAAGGGACCCCCTCGTTAGACACCCGCCGATATTGTTCTGCGGACGGTGCGGGCGATGTCCCATTATCAACCGTTGGCGGCGCGCCTGCGCCTACCCTTACCAAAAAACTCGCCCGTTCACAGAATTGCGAGCGGTCAAACCCAAATCCTTGGGTATAACTGCAACAAGATAAAGTGTCCGGCGGCCACGCATCCGCGCCCGCCCGACGCACGAGCCCCGCGCCCGTGCGATAGACCAAGGAGGAAACCATGAACGAGGGCTATACCAAGGTATTTGTTTCGCTCGACGGTACTGAGCAGCAGGATTTTGTGCTCGCACGCGCCATCAAGGTCGCCGCGAACAACGGCGCCAAGCTGATTATCGGCCACGTTATCGATTCCACGGCACTCGAGAGCGCTGGTTCCTATCCGGTCGATCTGGTCAACGGACTGGAGGAGGCATTTAAGAACTCCATCGCCAAGCAGCTCGAAGAGGCCAAGGCCAATCCCGATATTCCCGAGGTCGAGGTCATGATTCGCGCCGGCCGTATTCGCGAGACGCTCAAAGACGAGATGCTCGACGTGGTGAAGCCCGACCTGGTGCTCTGCGGCGCACGCGGCCTGTCCTCGATCAAGTATGCGCTCCTGGGTTCGATTTCGACGTTCCTGCTGCGCAATACGGACTGCGACATCTTGGTCGTGAAGTAGCAAACGTACGCCTAACGCATCGCGGAGCGCAAGCCCACGTGCCCAAGTCTTCCAAGAGCGGGACCACCATTACGGTGGCCCCGCTTTGCTTTAGGCTGAGAATTGCTCCAGAACCCTCATTCTCTCAACGGAATCCGTCTGAATTTTCAGAGCGACCCGACCCAAATCTCCGGTTGCAGAGGCAAGTTCTGCAAGCTGGGCAGACACCTCTTCAGCCACTTCCGCCGCGATGTTCTTGATCATCTTGAGTGGCAGATGCAAATCTTGAGACATGAATTCGAAATCTTCAGGAGTCACCCCATCGATCACCCGGTGATCCCCAATATCAATCCCAAGATTATGGTCGTATCCCATTATCGTCGTGCAAACAATATCGTATGCAGGGGCCAACCTCTTTTCCCGCCAACTCGGACTATAAAGAAACGAATGGTTCTTGAGATGCGAGTCGCAATTCCCCAACGCATAATCGACCATTACCTGACGAGCGAACATTTGAGTATCAGCAATTACGTTAGACGATTGCTCTCTTATCAATCGGCCGCAAAGAGCCATATAGCAGCTATCGGGACGTGTCTCGTATTTCATATACGAAGGCCAGCCAACCGCTTGGCAAAAATCCTCCTGATGCAGCCTCAGAGGCACATCGAATCCGCTCATCGACGGCGGCTCATTGCTCCAGATTCTGTCATAACGCTCGGAAAAGAACGCACCAGGAATCGTATCCGAAGCTTCTGAACGGGCAATTTCAAGCCCAGCAGCAGACGCTGCCGTCATGCAAATTAATTCGTTGAACGGCAAATCCGGATGTTTAGTTGAAGCAATCTTGACTATGTGAGTCGAGGGGGCAGAGCCGAGCGGCAGCATCCAATCCCCCGACCCGGCCTTTTTTGCATCTTTACCGCGCGGTAAAAACCAACCGGTTTTAGACTGAGCGCCCGCCAACGACAGCCTCGAATCCTGCATATCATTTGCAATCTCAAACACTTCCGCCTTAGAAAGTGCCTCAAAATCCTCGTCTTGCAGAGGACGATAGCCCGGATCGTAGCTCGATTTCTCATCGCCGAGAAACCTCAAGGCACCAACGCACTCATCGCCCAAACGCTCGAGCATCGATAAATAGTCTGACTGGGGGATTTGAAAACGCATCGACAGCTCATGCCGAACCGGGCCCTCGGGAAGCATGCCCGAAAAGAAGGCCGAAAACTCATTGCTGGCATATGGCTCATGTCGCAAGGGAAGAGAAGCTGAGAGTGCGGCAGCATCGTCGCGTTCAAGATATCCCTCATCATATGCAAACGTCTCGTTTACGGGGTCGGCCCTCTCAAATTCTCCGACCAGCTCAAACGTTCCCCGATACTCACGATAAACCTTTAATGCCATGAGCCGTCGCCCCTCTCCCTCAGGATCAAATCGACCCCCAAGCTGTTAGCGATTTGAAGGGTTTGGCGAAGATTGGCACCCGCCTTTCCACGCTCAAGCTCGCTCACAAAGCGCAAACTGCACTGGTTGAAATCAGCCACATCGCGTTGGGTATAACCGAGCTTCTTCCGGCGCTCACGCAAATATGCACCGAGTTCAGCTGGGTCAAAAATCGTTCGCTCATTCCAGTCTTGCATGCTAATCCCCTATGATTATCCCAAACGGGATAATCATAGCACATCATGATGGAATTATCCCGTTTGGGATAATTGTCTTAACGTGAATGACGCTCCGGGACGTTACACCGCGACGACTACTCAAAGTATTGGAATTTGTTGGTCGAGAAGGCAAACGTGACGACGAAGCCTTCGCCGGGCTCGGATACCGCGGTGACATCGATACCCATCTTGGAGCACAGACGCGCCACCAGGTAGAGGCCAATGCCCGTTGCGCGCTTGGTGGTGCGGCCGTTGTCGCCGGTAAAGCCCTTCTCGAACACGCGCGGCAGGTCGGCCGCGCTCACGCCGCAGCCGTTGTCCGCGACGGTGAGCTCGATGCGTTCGCTCGCCAGGCCCTCGTCCAGCAACGCGCCCGAAAACACGATCTTTGCGCCGTCCTCGCGCGCATATTTAATGCTGTTCTGAATGAGCTGGCCCAGAATAAACTCGAGCCACTTCTCGTCGGTAAAGACCTCGAAGTCGAGGTTCTCGCACACCGGAGCCACATGTGCCGCGATAAGCTCGCGCACGTTGGCTTTAATCGCGCCCGTCACCAAGGTCTTGAGATCCCAGCGGCGAATCAGGTAGTCGCGCTCCACGACTTCCGAGCGTGCGTAGTACAGCGCCTGGTCGATATAGCGCTCCACGCGAGCCAACTCACGGCCCAGGTCATCCACGCGCGACAGATCGTCTTCGCTGCCGTCCAGGTTTTCCAAAATTAGATGGGCTGCCGCCAGGGGCAGCTTGGCCTCGTGGACCCAGCTCTCGATATAGTCGCGATAATCATCGGTCTGGCGCCGGCCTTCGGCAACCTCGTCGCAGGCAGCTTTGCCCACCCGGCGCAAGACCTCGTACTCAAGCTCGCCCTCGGCATAGGTCGGGCATTGCACCATCTCCTGCACCCATGCGGGACTCTCGAGTTCCTCTACCGCGCGCTCCAACTGACGCAGAAAACGGCGACGGCGAGCGTACTCGATCACGATGCCGAGCATACCGAAAATAAAGGACACGCCAACCGCCACGACCACGATAGAAACGGGTGCGCCGGCGACCGTCAGCACAAAGCAGCTCAGCAGCACGCCGCAGGTCCACACGGCGACGGGAAGCAGCGCATCTTTAAAGAACTTGCCAAACGACATAGCCGGCCCCTAGACCGAATAGCCTTGGCCGCGGTGCGTCGTCAAATACCCCTTGATGCCGATTTTTTCGAGCGTGGTGCGCAGGCGGTTGATGTTGACGGTGAGAGTGTTGTCGTCCACGAAGGCATCGGAGTCCCACAGGTCCTGCATGATGGCCAAGCGCGAGACGATCTTGCCCGCGCGGCTCAGAAGCAGCGAGAGAATGCGCAGCTCGTTTTTGGTGAGCTCGGTGCTAGTGCCGGTTTGCGTGTTGGTGACCATGGAGCGGGCGAGGTCAAGCTCCAGCCCCTTGTGGACAAGTGTGCTGCGCTCGCCTGACGCCGCGGTGCGACGCAGCAGTGCGTTGATACGCGCCACGAGCACGCGCGCGCTATAGGGCTTGGGAACAAAGTCGTCCGCGCCGAGCGTCATGGCCATGACCTCGTCGATCTCGGTCGTGCGCGAGGTGAGGACGATGATGGGGACCTCGGATTCGCGGCGAACCTCGTGGCAGATATGCTGGCCGTCCTTGACGGGAAGCGTGAGGTCGAGCAGCACCAGGTCGGGCGCGGCGGCGAGAATATCGCGCGAGACATGCTCGAACGATTCGCAGGCCTCGATTTCAAACCCGGCGCGGGCAAGGATGTCGACAAGCTCACGACGAATGGGCTCGTCGTCCTCAACGATATAGATCAGCGCCATTGATTCCGCTCCCCTCTTGGTTGTCTTGTCCCATTATGACCGCAAAGCTGCAGGTACACGCCTCGCGCGGTGCCAGGTGACAGAACTGTTCGCGAGCGGGGGCGTTTTGTCCGCCTCGCACTCGCAGCGGTGGCGGGGACCAAAATGATTCTTTAATCCCCGTCCCAGAAAAATCATTTAGCGGCGGGCGCGGAGCTTTTCGTAGCCTTCGGCGAAGAAGGCGACCGTGGCGGCGTCGGCCTCGGCGGCGTCCGTCTCGGTTGCGGGGACCACGCCGTGCTCGTCACTCACCAGGAACAGCGCGCCCTTGAGCTGCGCGGGAATGTCCACGCGCGTGACCGGGATGCCCTTGGTCTGGGCCAGCTGCTCAATGAGCGTCGCCGTGCCGCACAGACACTCGTCCGCTGGCGCCACAAAGGCCAGCTCGCCGTTATCGACGGCGGCGAGCAGCTCGGGCGCCACGCCGGTTTCGTCGGCCTCGGAGCGGGCCTCGGCGGAGCGGGCACGTAGCGCCTTGGCCGACGTATCGGCCAGCGGCTCGTACTCGCCCACCGTCATGGCGGCGTTGCCGTTGATGTCGATCACCAGCATGAGCACGCCGTCGTGTGCGGTGTAATCACCCTCGGCAAGCGACCACTCAACGTGTTGTTTGGCCCAGCTGAGCATGTTGTGGGTAAGCGGCTCGCCCTGCACCAGGCGCTCGGACAGCGCGCGAATGTGGCGGTTGAGCATGGGCACCTTTTTGTTGGACATGCGCCAACGGCAGACAAGCGCGGGCTTGTCGAGCGTAAACTTCTCGACCGCCTCCTGATTGGCGCAAAAGTCCTCGTACGCACGCTGATCCTCGGCATTGCCAAACAGCTCGGCATCATCAATCTGGGGCATGGTCATACCTTTCGTGTTAGTCATTCCGTCCTCTTATACCAAAAAGACGGCCCTCCAAACGGAGCAGCCGTCTTTTGCAGAGATTATTTTGACGATACGGTCAGGCGACCGATCGGCTTAATGGGATAGAACAACATCCCATTAAGGGTTTTCCAAGTGCCCGAGATTGCCCCGAAAGAGGAGCGCCGCGTACTAAATGTACGCAAGCGACGGTTTGAGGGGCAAGGTCGGGTGCTTGGGAAAGCCTCTAGTGCCTAAAATGCCTGGCCCCTGTGAAGACCATCGCAATACCATGCTCGTTGCAGGCCTGGACGCTCTCGTCGTCGCGCTTGGAGCCGCCGGGCTGGATGATGCAGGTCACGCCGTGCGCGGCGAGCACGTCGACGTTGTCGCGGAACGGGAAGAACGCGTCGCTTGCACAGGCAAAGCCGCCCTTCTCCACGCCCTCGCGCTCGCAGAAGTCCTCGGCGCGCTCGCAGGCAAGCAGCGCAGAGTCAACGCGGTTGGGCTGACCCGGGCCCATGCCAATGCCGGCCTTACCCTTGGAAACCAGGATGGCGTTGGACTTGACGCCCTTGCAGACCTTCCAGGCAAACTCGAGCTCGGCCATCTCGGCGTCGGTGGGCTTGCGGTCGGTGGGGAACGTAAAGGTCGCAGGATCCTCGGTCACGTGGTCGACCTCCTGCACCAGCATGCCGCCGTCGACGGAGCGCAGCTCCACCTGGGCGCCGTGGTCCACGCCGCCGGTGGCCAGCACGCGCAGGTTGGGGCGCTTGGCCATGCGCTCGAGCGCCTCGGCAGTGTAGCTCGGAGCGATGATAACCTCGACGAACTGCTTGTTCTGATCGGCAAAGTGCTCAACCAGCTCATAGGGAACCTCGCGGTTGCAGGCGATGATGCCGCCGAAGGCGCTCTTGGGATCGCAGGCGAAGGCGCGGTCGTAGGCGGCCGTGATGTCCTCGGCCACGGCGGAGCCGCAGGGGTTCTGATGCTTGAGGATCACGCAGGCCGGCTCGTCGAACTCGCGGACTAGGTTCCAAGCGGCGTCGGCATCCAGATAGTTGTTGTAGCTGAGCGGCTTGCCCTGGATCTGCTCGGAGCCCACGAGCGGGAACTGCGAGCTCGCGGTATTCTCGCAGCCCTCGGCAAAGCGATAGACCGTGGCCTTCTGCTGAGGATTCTCGCCATAGCGCAGGTCGTCGACCTTCTCCAGCGAGATCTCGAGCTTGGCAGAGGTGTCCGCCACGTCGCTTGCGTGGGCGGCGAGCCAACGGGAGATAGCCGTGTCGTAGGCGGCGGTGGTCTGGTAGACCTTCACCTGCAGGCGACGACGGGTGGAAAGCGTGGTGCAGCCACCGGTCTCGCGCATCTCGGCCAGGACGGCATCATAGTCGGCCGGGTCGGAGATGACGGTAACGCTCGCGGCGTTCTTGGCGGCAGAGCGCAGCATGGAAGGACCGCCGATGTCGATGTGCTCGATGGCATCCGCGAAGGTGACCTCGGGGTTGGCGACGGTCTTCTCGAACTCGTACAGGTTGACGACGACCAGGTCGATCAGCTTAATGCCGTGCTGTGCCGCCTCCTGCATGTGCTGCTCGGAATCGCGGCGGGCCAGCAGCGCGCCGTGAACCTTGGGGTGCAGGGTCTTAACGCGGCCGTCCATCATCTCGGGATAGCCCGTGAACTCCTCGATGGGGGTTACGGGGACGCCCGCGTCCTCGATGGCACGAGCCGTGCCGCCCGTAGAGATGATCTCGACGCCAAAGTCATCGACCAGCGTCCGTGCGAAATCGACGACGCCCGTCTTATCGGTAACCGAAATCAACGCGCGTGCGATCTTCACATCAGATCCCATGCAGTCCTCCTGTCTGGTACGCCGCCGTGCTCTGTGAGTCGGTGATACGTCGATCTGCAGCGCTCGCGCAGCGGCATTGAAAATACTGATTCAATGTAGCGCATCGAGCGCATCGATGCACCCCGCAACGGGCGCATATGCAGAAAAAGTTTGCGAGCGGAGGGGATGGGCACGGCACCGGGCACGGTGAGTTCATGGAACACAGGGGCACCATAATTAGATGCCAATAGCGTGGTAGAACTGTGCTCGATATGCATCCGCAAAAGAAAGAGGCACCATGGTCTCGCGGGTTCTCTACCGACCGTTTGATACCGAAGACTTCGACGCCATCGCGTTGATTCTGCAGCAGCTTTGGCATAACAATTCGGATAACGATGAGTACAACCGCCTCGAGGCCGCATGCGACCTCGCCTATTGCCTTTCGTCTTCGACGTTTTCGCAGGTTGCCGTAATCGACGGCCATGCACGCGGCATTGCGCTTGCACGCGCAGGACAGAGCTCCGGCGCCACCGTTAAGGAACATTGGATGGATACCGAACGCGCGCTGCTATCGCAGATGCGTGAGCTGGAGCCCGATGCCTGCGCCGAGTATCTCTCGTTTGTGCGCGCAACCATCCGGACCAACAACCGCCTGCTCGAGAGCAGCCCGTTGCCGCACGACAACGAGGTCACGCTGCTTGCCGTGGATCGCGATGTCCATGGCCTGGGCGTTGGCACGGTTCTGCTCGATGCCGCGGTCTCACACCTATCCTCGCTTGGAGCGACGAGGGCGCACCTGTACACCGACTCCAACTGCTCGTGGAAGTTCTACGAGCTGCACGGCTTTAAGCGCACGGCCACGCACCGCGCCAACCGCGAAGAGCGTCGCCACGACATGCCGCGCGAAAGCTTCCTCTACGAACTCGATCTAACAGCCTAAACCCAGCAGCCATACCTAGTCATTTAGGGATGTTCCCAGTGATTAGTCGTTGGGGACAGCCTTCGTAGGTAGCGCATGAAAATGGGATGGATCCGTCGGCAGTCGCCGGAGAAGATCCATCCCAAAAATCAGAGCGCGCTAGAACGTTCCGCCGCCGCCTCCGCCGACGCCGCCACCACCGCCGCCAGAGAAGCCGCCGCCGCTGCCGCCGCTCGAGCTATCGGAGCTCGAAGCCAGCTCGCGGATGGTCTCGTGATACACATCGTTGAACGAATCGAGCGGAGACTCGTTGCCGTAGTGATGGTAATACCACCAGTAGCAGGGGTAGTTGTCGTAGAAATCGTCGCTGTTGCGCAGGTCCGCAGGCACGGCCTCGGCCAGCTGTCGCAGCACTTCTTTCGAAACGCCCAGGGCAACGCCCATCACCAGCAGCTTGTTCCACAGCACCAAATCGCCCGGGACGGCTTCCTTTAGGCGTGTGAAATCCTCGAGCCAATGCTTGAGCGCCTTGCAGCGAGCCGCCACCTCGGCGCCCTCCGGCGTAAAGCGGCGGAACGTAAGGCCCACGCCGATACCCACCAGCACAATCGGCACCGAGATAACCGCGGCGGTAATGTTCGCCTGTGCGCCATCGGTAAAGAAGATGGATCCCACGGGAACAAAGGCAATCAGGATACCAAGAACCAGGCAAAACACCATTGCAACAATGCCGTCTGAGGCAACGTACTCGCTATCGGCCAGCTTGCCCTTAACGGTGTTCTGATAGTCCTCGAGCTTGTCGCCCACGGGTGTAGCGTGCTGCTTGACGTAGTGCTGCAGCTCGTCGAACGTGCGCGAGCGATCGCCGTTCTCGTCAGGCTTAGTACTGGCAAAGAAGACCTTGAGCACCATGTGGTCAATGCCCTTGGCCGACTTCCAGCCCGCATCACTCACCGTCACGCGATACGTCTGCTCTTCTTTTTCACGCCCCAACAGACCCTTCTTGGCCTTGGTCACGGTCGCCTGCTCCAGCTTGATCACACGGTCGTCAGTGAGCTTCATGAGCGTGGCGATATATGCCT
Organism: Collinsella aerofaciens; assembly: GCA_030841765.1. Taxonomy (GTDB): domain Bacteria; phylum Actinomycetota; class Coriobacteriia; order Coriobacteriales; family Coriobacteriaceae; genus Collinsella; species Collinsella aerofaciens_AV. The sequence goes on from JAUUSS010000048.1 coordinate 9,976, forward strand.
GATCGGGCACCTCGTTCCAGCTCATGAGGGCCGAAAGCACGGCGGGATGGTCGGCCGAAGGCACATCGCGGAAATATTCGTCCTGGAAAAGCGGCTTGGGCTTGCGCTTGCGCAGCTTGAGCATAACGATTGTGCCGGTAAAGGCCACCGCCGCAACAACACTTAGCACGGCAAGTGCATTGGCAATCATGCGAGCGTGAGCGCGGCGGGCGTTAGCTTCGTCGGCCCATTCCTTCTCTTCGCTCAGGATCGTTGACATGCGCTCTTCGCCCGAAGCGGCAAGCTGCGGCACCCAGTCGCTAGGGAAGGCGATGCGTGCCTCGGCGAATTCGCCCTGGTGCACGCAGGGAATGGTATAGGTGACCATGGGCTCGTCCTCATCGAGCGACACGTCGCCCGTCAGCGGACCATGGCCCCATGCGCGGAAGTTATCGCCCTTGACGGCCGCCGTCCCGGCAGCGGCATTCGCGAAGCACACTTCCATCTCGACGTCATCGGAATCCGCAGACCAGCCGTCACCTACGAACTTCCAGTAGAGCTCGGCGGTATCGGCCCAGTTCATAACCGCACCGGTCATGGTGTAGCTCACGTAGTAGATTGCGCTGTCGCCGCTCTCGTGAGGGCTGAACACCTTAATCCTTACGCCGTCACCGGTCTGCTCGACCGTGTAGACGCCAGAGTCGCCCTTGTTCGCGCTATCGACTTTGTTAAACGCGGTGTCCTCTTCCTCGACACTCAGCACGTCGACGCCCGCCGTGCCGCCCTGCTGGTTGGAGCCCGTATTGATCTCCCAAAACACGCCGTTGATGTCGTCGTCGAAATCAAACTGGCGTCCCTCGACAACGGTCAGCGATCCATCGGCCTCGACCGTGGCACTGATATAGGTCTGGGTCATGGAGTAGCCGTCGGCGTGCGCGGCGACAGGCAGCAGCAACAACGCAAGCGCGACGAGCACGCAGACGGAAGCGAATCGCGCAAACAGGTGGCGCTGCCGGCTGACTTTGGCGGCGAGGGTGTTCATAGGCACATCCTTTGTCTGTAAAACCAACAGCGCCATTGTCCCACGTTTGCGGGTACGCATGACGAACATCTAGGCGACCGGAGCGCCAAACGGGATGAAAGTCACACCCGCACCCCAACAGCCAGTCATTGGGGACGTTCTTAAATGACCAGTCATTAGGGACACCCTTGGCATGGCCTGCGCCAGCAATAGATACCACTTCACAGCTCCGTCACAGGTGTAGCGGCTTTGTGTGGGCGCGGCATGCGCTGACTGAGCCGCCAGCCGAGGGGCATAAAGTAGTTGAGCGAAAACGGTTTGCCCCTTTGCCGTTCGCTCGAGGATCATGTCCCCCTTTTCCGCGGAAACCCCGGCAGTTGCGAAGAGCTGCCGGGGTTTCTGTCGTTTGTGAGGCTAAGTCGGTACGCAGCGATCGAGACCTTGAGCCGCAAACCCACCGTGCGCAATGCGCACCGCCGCCAACTTGTGAGCGCGGCAACGCCTTCCCTGCCAAGCCCCGCGCTATACTCATCCGCATGGATATCAAAACACGCAACATAGCAACGCCCGCCGCGGACGCACCAGCAACGGCAGTGCCCACCCCCGTCGTGGGCCGCTTTGCCCCGTCGCCCTCGGGCCGCATGCACTTGGGCAACGTGTTCAGCTGCCTGTGCGCATGGCTTTCGGCCCGCAGCCAGGGCGGCAGCATCGTGTTGCGTATCGAGGACCTGGACGATCGCTGCAAGCGCCCGGAACTTGCCGCTCAACTGATTGACGATCTGACCTGGCTGGGGCTCGAGTGGGACGAAGGCCCCTACTACCAGCACGATCGCCTGGATCTGTACGAGGACGCCCTGCGCCAGCTGCAAGACGCCGGCCTCACCTATCCCTGTTTTTGCACGCGTGCCGAACTCCACGCCGCGAGCGCGCCGCACGCCAGCGACGGCACGCCCATCTACCGCGGCGCCTGCAGAGGTCTTTCTGCTGATGAAATCACCCGCCGCAGTGCCCTGCGTGCTCCGGCCACGCGCCTGCGCGTGCCCACCGTCGACGACCTCGCCAGCGACGTGATCGAATTCGTGGACCGCACGTACGGAGCCCAATGCGAAGCACTCGCCACCGAGTGCGGTGACTTTTTGGTGCGCCGCAGCGACGGCGTGTTTGCCTATCAGCTGGCCGTGGTGGTCGACGACGCTGCCATGGGCGTCACCGAGATCGTACGCGGATGCGACCTGCTTGGTTCCACGCCGCGCCAGATCTATCTGCAACATCTGCTGGGACTGCCCACGCCGCACTACGCGCACATTCCGCTGCTCATGTCACCGGACGGCCGCCGCCTTTCCAAGCGCGATCGCGATCTGGACCTGGGCGAGCTCCGCACCCGCTTTGGCACACCCGAGGCACTGTTGGGATGGCTCGCCGGGCAAACAGGCATCGCGCCGGACACCACGCCGCGTACCGCCGAGCAGCTGGTCGAGCACTTTAGCTGGGACGTCATCCGCGCGCATCGGGAGAACATCACTGTAACGGTCGAGTAGCCAGCCACCCCGCCTCTACGCAACATCCCAGGGCTGGAGTTCGTCGCCCAAGCGAACGATGCAGTCGTAGAGCACGGTGTGACGCTCGGCCGGGTTGGTATCCCGATGAAAATGCCCGTAGTACCAGCGCTTGTAGTCCAAGCGGTCTTCCAGCTCATCGAAAAATGCCGTAAGCCGATCAACGGAGGGGCAATTCCAGCCGGACGCTGGATAAAGCGTGGACGAAAGCATGCGCGTAGAGCAGGTGTGAGTGATCACGTAGTCGACCGTCCAGCCCACGCTGTCGAGCTTTGCCCGCGCCTCCTCAAAGTTGCGCTCGTCCGGCAGCTCCTGCGGCCACCAGCTGGAATACGGAATGCGGTATTCCTTGTCCACGCTCGTGGCGCCGCCCATGGTAAAGACCGTTGAGCCGTCGAGCTCAAAAACCTCGCCGCGCGTCAGGCGCCGTATGGGCGAGGTGTCCGACAGGCGCTGCGTCAGCCCACCGTGCCACAACTCCATGGGGCGTTCCGCCCAGTGATCGAAACGCTCGTGGTTGCCGTCGACAAACAGCACGGTGTAGGGGCGCGACTCCAGCCAAGCAATATCGGCACATTCCTCGGTAGAAAAGTCCCAGGGAAAGCCAAAGTCGCCCGCGATGATGAGATAGTCGTCGCTCGCCAGGCTATCCCCAAGCTCCCAATCGCGGAGCTTTTGCATGTCAGCGCCGCCATGAATATCGCCTGTTACATAGACCGTCATCGGATTACCACTTCCCTGTAAGTCGCTAGCCCACATTCTGCACGATCACTAAGTCAACCGTTCCAGCCCTTCCATCCTTTGGGACCTACCCCTCGCTCTTCCATCCAAACGGGTCAAACACCCAAAAGATCAGATCGAGCACGCCGCCGGTCATCGTGGCGCCGGCAAGAGCCATGCAAACATGCAGAAAGCTGGCACTTCGGAGCACGTCGAACGGCCCCAGAACAGCCAACAGCGCGACCGCTGCGCCGGCTACGCACAGCGCGAGGCACGGCCCCGCGTCCTTAACGCACTTCTTTGCGAGATGCTTTGCGTTGTCACTCATCGGTATCGAACTCCTTAGAGGGTCGTTGTTCAGACGCATGCCGCCGCGGCAGAGCGGGGCGGCAGGGTAAGTGTCACATGCTGTGCGGACATCAATGGAGAAACCGCCTGCTCGACCAACCTTTGACGCCGTTTTGCACCGGCACCACATCCCCCGCTATCGAGGTCTAATACTTTTCCCACCGCCACCCAAAAACTCATCCAACGTTAATCTTGGCTCAAGAATCGCTTAATCTATAACCTGCACTATAGAGTTCGACCAAGGGCGGGGCGGCGCCGCGCAACGCAGACCGCCGAACGCAACGCTCGCGCCCGGGCAAATCGTCCGGCGTCGCGCCCATCGAACGAAAGGACAGGTCATGGACGACCTCGAAAAAGTTGAAACCATCCGCACCAAGTGCAACGTGAGCTACACCGATGCCAAGGCCGCGCTCGACGCCGCCGACGGCAACGTTTTGGACGCCATCATTTGGCTCGAGTCGCAGGGCAAGACGCAGACCACGTCGGCGCACGCCGCCACCGAGTCCGCGCCAGTCGATGGGCCCTCAGCCGAGATGGTCGCCGCGCAGGCCGCCTACGAGAAGTCGAGCGAAAAGACCGACTTCTCCAAGAAGATGGACAGCGTATGGGAGTACCTCAAAAAGCTCTTCCGCCTGAGCCTGGACACCAAGTTTATCGCCACGCGCCGCGATGCGATCATCCTCAACATCCCCATCCTGATCCCCATCATCGCCCTGTTTGCCTGGGGCGCTACGATTTGGCTGATGCTGATTGGCCTGTTCTTTGGCATGCGCTACCGCATCGACAGCGACGGCGACGTGCCCGGCAGCATCAACAACCTTATGAATCACGCCGCTGATGCCGCGGACGACATCAAGCAAAATCTGAACGACGACAAGTAATCGCAGACGGGGGCACGCATGGCACGGATCCTGATCGTAGAGGACGAGGAGAAAATCGCCCGCTTTGTGACGCTCGAGCTGGAGCACGAGGGCTACCAGGTGGAGCACGCCACCGACGGCCGCACCGCCGTGGACCTGGCGCTGGAGCGCGACTACGATCTGATTCTGCTCGACGTGTTGTTGCCGCAGCTCAACGGCATGGAGGTCCTGCGGCGCGTACGCAAGCACAAGGATGTGCCGGTGATTATGGTCACCGCGCGAGATGCCGTGATGGACAAGGTGGCCGGGCTCGATGCCGGCGCCGACGATTACCTGACCAAGCCGTTTGCGATTGAGGAGTTGTTCGCACGGATCCGCGTTGCGCTGAAGCGCTCGGAGGCCGTGCGGGCGGCTTCGGGCGTTGGCGGCGTTGGGGCCGGGGAGGGCGCTACGGGTGCCGCTGCGATACCCCCGGCTGGAGACTCGGCCAAGACCTCAGCCGCACCCTCCCCCGCCGCGCTCACCGTGGGTTCGGTCGCGCTCGATCCCGACCGCCGCGAAGTCACGGTCGGCGGCTCGCCCATCGTGCTGACCGCCCGCGAGTTCGACGTCCTCGCCCTGCTTATGGCACATGCCGGCACCGTGCTCACGCGCGAGCGCATTGCGCACGAGGCGCTGGGCTACGAATACGTGGGCGACACCAACAACGTCGACGTGCACATCGCGCACCTGCGCGCCAAGATCGAGGACGCCGGCGGTGCCCGCATCATCCAGACCGTGCGCGGGTTGGGCTATGTCTGCCGCACGTAACGCCGAGGCCAAGCGCGTCACCTCCATCGCCCGCGCCATCAACTGGAGCTATATGTGGCGCCGCCTGATGAGCTACGTCTGGCTCGATCTGTTGCTGGTGGTGATTGCGGCGGCGATCCTCGTCTATGGATACAACCAGACGCTGCCCAACGGCGCGTTTACCGCAGGATGGATCCCCAGCGCCACCGTTCGCGGCATGACGCTGACGCCCGCGCGCGGCTGGGACCTGACAACGCTCACCTATACCGTCGAGCTCGCGCGTACCACCAAGACTTTCCCCCTCGCGCAGGACCTCGTCACGCTATGGCCTCTCTACCTTGTCGTTGTGGGTTGGCAGGTCATCAGCGTGCTCAACATGCTCGGCGGCGCCCGCCGCGTGCGCCGCACCATGGCGCCGCTCAACGATCTGGCCCTGCGCGTGGACGAACTCGGCCGCATGCAACTCGCCGGCGGCAAAATGGAAACACTGGAGCAGGCCATCGAGCGCGCAAGCGTCGACTCGCCGAGCGTCACCACCGGCGACGCCGACCTGGCAAGCATCGAGGTCGCACTCAACCGCCTGCTGCGCCAGATGCAAGAGGCCAAGCTGCAGCAGATGCGCTTTGTCAACGACGCGAGCCACGAGCTGCGCACGCCCATCGCGGTGATTCAGGGCTACGTGAACATGCTCGACCGCTGGGGTAAGGACGACCCGGACGTGCTGGCGGAATCCATCGCGTCCCTTAAAGCCGAAAGCGAGCACATGCAAGAGCTTGTGGAGCAGCTGCTGTTTTTGGCGCGCGGCGATGCCGGGCGCACGGTCCTGCGGCGCGCGCATACCAACTTGGCTGCACTGGTCAGCGAGGTATGCGAAGAATCGCAGATGATCGATACCGAGCACACGTATCGGCTGGCTTCTGACGCTGCGCTTGCCAGCGACCCGCGCTGCGACGCGCCCGTCGACGTGGCGCTCGTGAAGCAGGCTCTGCGCGTGATCGTGCAAAACGCCGCCAAGTACTCGGATGCGGGAACGACCGTCACATTTGGCATAACACCGGATGCGGGCGCGGACACGATCGACATAAGTGTTGAGGACGAGGGCATCGGCATGAACCAGGAATCCGCAGCTCACGCGTTCGAGCGGTTCTACCGTGCCGACAACGCGCGCGATGCCGGCGCACAGGGTTCGGGTCTGGGGCTTGCGATCGCCAAGTGGATCGTCGACAGCCACGGCGGCGTCATCGGTGTGACCTCGGCCGAAGGGGTCGGCAGCCGCTTTACGATTCGCCTGCCACGATAGGAAGCCCCTCGGCATAAATCAGAACCACCCTTAAAAAGGGTGGTTTGCTCTTAGGGTATAACCCACGGG
>JAUUSS010000049.1 GCA_030841765.1 Collinsella aerofaciens
AGCACATTAAGTGCTCTTCTTTGCGTGCGGAACTTGTAGCGAACAAAGCCAAGCCGACCGACCCTAAGGTTAACTTGACTGATGATAGCAAATACGACAAGCGAGATGCCTGCGACTTGCATGCATCTCGCTTTATCTAAATAACGTGGTTGGAACTCAACCTTTGTATGAAACCCGTTCTAGCACGAACGGGTTTTCCAAGTGCCGCAGATTGCCGTGAAAGAGGAGCGACGCGTACTTTGGTACGCGAGCGACGGTTTGAACGGAAAGGTGCGGTGCTTGGGAAAGCCGCTTATCGATAGGAAACGCTCTGCTGGGAATCCTTGACGACAACATCGTGGGCGCCGCCTTCGACGATGGAGGTGGAGCTCACCAGGGTCAGGCGTGCCTTTTCCTGGAGCTCGGGGATCGAGAGGGCACCGCAGTTGCACATCGTGGACTTAACCTTGTAAAGCGTGCCGCCCACGCCGTCCTTGAGGGAGCCGGCGTACGGGACGTAGGAGTCGACGCCCTCGACGAAGCTGAGCTTCGCGGCGCCGCCCAGGTCGTAGCGCTGCCAGTTGCGGGCACGCGCGGAACCCTCGCCCCAGTACTCCTTCATGTACTGGCCGTTGACGTTGACGCGCTCGGTCGGGCTCTCGTCAAAGCGGGCGAAGTAGCGGCCCAGCATCATAAAGTCGGCGCCCATGGCAAGGGCGAGCGTCATGTGGTAGTCGTAGACGATACCGCCGTCGGAGCACACGGGCACGTAGACGCCGGTCTCCTCATAGTACTCGTCGCGAGCACGGCAGACGTCGATCAACGCGGTGGCCTGGCCGCGACCGATACCCTTGGTCTCGCGGGTAATGCAGATGGAACCGCCGCCGATACCGACCTTGATGAAGTCGGCACCGCAGTCGGCCAGGAAGCGGAAGCCCTCGGCGTCGACAACGTTACCGGCACCGACCTTGACGTCCTCGCCGTAGTTGGCGCGAATCCACTCGATGGTGCGCTTCTGCCACTCACTGAAGCCCTCGGAGGAGTCGATGCACAGGACATCGGCGCCAGCCTCGATGAGCAGCGGCACGCGCTCGGCATAGTCGCGGGTGTTAATACCGGCGCCGACCATATAGCGCTTGTCGTTATCGAGCAGCTCGTTGGGATTGGTCTTGTGGCTGTCGTAGTCCTTGCGGAAGACGATGCCCATGAGGTGATCGTTGTCGTCGACAATGGGCAGAGCGTTGAGCTTGTTGTCCCAGATGACGTCGTTGGCAACCTTGAGGCTGATGTTCTTGTCGCCCACGATGAGCTGCTCGCGCGGGGTCATGAACTCGGAGACCTTCTTCTGGTGGTCATCGCGGCTGGGGCGATAGTCACGGCTGGTGACGATGCCCAGGAGCTTGCCCTTGGGAGTGCCATCGTCGGTGACCGGCATGGTGGAGTGGCCGGTCTTCTCCTTGAGCTCGATGACCTGCTCCATGGTCATGTCGGGGGTCAGCGTGGAATCGGACTGAACGAAACCAGCCTTGTGATCCTTAACGGCCTTAACCATAGCAGCCTCGGACTCAGGGGTCTGACAACCGTAAATGAAGGACAGGCCACCCTCGGTAGCGAGCGCGACACCCATGTCGACGCCCGAGACGGACTGCATAATGGCGGAAACCATGGGGATGTTCAGGGTGATTGCCGGCTTCTCACCGCGCTTGAAGCGGGTTAGCGGCGTCTTAAGAGAGACGTTGTTGGGGATGCACTGCGAGGACGAATAGCCAGGGACCAGCAGATACTCCGAAAACGTGTGGGACTCACCGGGAAAGAACGTAGCCATGTTTCTCCTTTTTCCATGCGACCGGTCGGCTGCAGGCCTCGTAGGACCCAGCCCAACCTTGGGCGCCCAATACTGGGGAAGTATCTTAACGCACTTTGACTGCTACAATGCATGATTTAAGAAGAGCACACGAGGGTTTGACGCAGGCTTTGCGTTTGCCCAGCAAACACTTTAGCGGAGAGACGTGGAGCGTATGAAGTACAAGACGACGGCAAAGTTGGTCATTCAAGCGTGCGACAAAGACCTGCCGGGCGTGTTTGGTCATGGCTGCGTCTTGCTGCTGCAGGGTATTGCCCGGGAGCACTCGCTCAACCGCGCCGCCAAAAGCATGGGCATGGCGTATTCCAAGGCATGGCGCATCGTAAACGAGGCCGAAGGCCAGCTGGGCTGCAAGCTCATCGAGCGCGACGGCGCCCGCGGATCCACGCTCACCCCCGCCGGCGAGCGAGCCATAGCGGTCTACGAGGAGCTGCAGACCGACATCAACAACGTCATCGCCACCAAAGCCAGCGACCTCATCGCCACCATCAACGCAGAGTAGTCCTTTTAGGCGGTTTTTAGCCCACAGCGCCCTCGGGTTGACGCTCGCGCCACAAAACGGGCCCATCTACTACGTTTAGTTGAATACCCACGACCATACCGGACATTATGAAAATAAAACCGCTGGTAAACAGCCTGGTAATTTTCAAAATAGGCGGGTATGGTCGACCCCTATTGCTTAAACGTAGTAAATAGGCCGTTTTCGTGACACAGACCCCGATTAGCTACTTGCGAAGGGCGTTATCGAGAGTGGCAGCCACCTGCAGAGGGTCGTCGGTGCCGGCGAAGAGGCGGATGGCGCTCCCCCGCTTACCGCGCGGGGCCGAAAGGCGCGTTGCTGAGCCGCCGGCGGGCGACGTGCGGAACTCCCCCGGCAATGTGTCGAACAGCTCACCAGCACTTCGCTCGATAAGGTCAAACTCAACTGCCGGGCCAAAGCCGTGCTCGAGGATTCCCGTTGCAACCGCATGGTCGGGATGCGAGGTCAGCCCGGGATAGCGCACGTTGCGTACCATCTCGTTGGCAGCCAGATACTCGGCCAGCGCACGGGCGCGATCGAAGTGGGCCTGCATGCGAGCGTCGAGCGAAGACAGCCCCCGCTCCAGCATGCAAGCCTCATTAGCAGAAAGGTCGAGTGCAGACGCACCGCAATCCGCAAGAAGCGCATGCGCACACTCGGCGGCGGCATCCACGCGATGGCGCTTAAGCTGCGAGCGCGCCACCGAAGCGGCGACGAGCTTGCGCGGCGCAACGCCGGCACACACACGGTCGAGTGCCTCGAGCGACAGGACGGCACCCAAACGCAGCGGATCGCACCCAAAGACGCTTGCCACGGTGTTATCAACCACGAGCAACGCACGGGCCTCACGCGCCGCCCGACCCAGGGCACGAAGATCGGGCACACGCAGGCCAAACCCGCCGATGGAATTGACGAACCACCACAGGTGCGGCCCCTCGGCATCAAACGAAGCATCAAAGCCCTCGGACGCAGCAGCAAACGCCGCAGCCGCGGGCTCCCCCACCAGCGCAACATCGTAGCCATCAAAGCCGCAGGCAAACGCATCGGCAAAGTCGTCCGCAAAGGCCACCAAGCGATCGCCGGGCTGCACAATCCCCAGTATCGACAGCGCCGCCGGCACATGCGAGGCCGCAACAAGACGCGCCTCACGCGCACCAGCCCTTGCAGCCCAGGCCTCTTCTAACTGTTGCACGTCCACGCGACACCATCCCTTACATAAAACCAAACCAAGACTAGCCCACCCTGGTCGAGAAAACGTCAGCGCAAGCAGCGTCGAGCGGTCCGGCGTTCGTTAGAACGCCGGAACAAAATCACCCGTGATACTCGCCGTTGTATTGGATGAGCGTCAGGTCATCCACGCCATCGAGTGCGCGGATGGCATCGGCATAGGGCATATCCACACCGTCCGAGAACACCTCGACGGCCATCTCGACCTTGTCACCGCGCATGGTCTTGGACTTAACGGTGAACTTGGTGCGGCCAAAGGCACGCACGATATCGTCGCCGGTGGTCTGACCCGTGTAGTGGATGACCATCATGTACACGCGCGCCTTGTCCTGGTGGCTCGCAAAGCCGGCGATCATGGCCACGATCACCACTGCCGTGAGCCCCACGAGCGCATACATGCCGGCACCCGCCGTAATGCCCGTGGTAATGGCCCAAAACAGGTACAGCAAGTCGAGAGGGTCCTTGACCGCTGTACGATAGCGGACGATGGACAGAGCACCGACCATACCGAGCGAGATGACAACGTTCGTCGAGATCGCGAGCGTGACCATGCAGGTAAGCACGCACATGCCCACAAGCGTCACAGCAAAGCTACGCGAATACACCACGCCGGTAAAAAAGCGCTTGTAGACGTAATAGATCAGGATGCCCATGGCGAGCGCCACGAACAGCGACAGGCCGATCTTGGCAGGGTCGACCTGGCCAAACGCCTCCAAAACGGAGTTCTTAAAATAGTCCCTGGTGCTCATGGTCTAAATATCCCCTCGGTTCCCAAAATCCGATTCCCAGTAGTTAAATCCGCGCAGGTAGGCGGTCTTTTCGTAACACAGGCAGTACTTAGAGACCGCCGTAAGCTCGGCCGCGCCCGGCGGCACCAAATCGCGCACCAGCTGCGGGCAAAACTCCGTAAACTTGACCTCCATCACCAGCTTGCCGGGCTCCAGGACCGGCAGCGCGGGCAGCGTCACGTCAAAGATATCGAAGCTTCCCACCGCGGCACGCACGTTACTATCAAAGGTAATGCGCACGGTGCCCTCATCCATCACCCACGGCTCGCGCTCGTAGTCCACGATGGTCCGCGGGCGCATCATGTTGCAGATACACTCGATGTAGAACTCGCGACAGAGCGGATAGGGGCTCCTCAGCAAAAAGTCGTAGTCACCGGCCAGAATCTGCTCAAACTCGCCACGCGTGAGCGGCGCGTCCTCCTTGTAGATCCAGCTGCCGTACTTCTTTTTGCGCTCGAGCTTAATCACCTTGTCGCTGCCGTTATAGATGCGAACGCGATACTTTTTGCGCATGAGAATGCCGGCGTCTTTTTCCTCGTAGGCCGAGTTGCAGTAGTCGTCAAAATACAGGCTGCGAATGGTGTAGCCGCCCGCCCGCGCATGCTTGTCCAGCTTAAACACCGGCGCCATGCGACAGGCAAGCGCGGCGTGCTCGCCCTCGTTAATGAGATATTTGAGCTCGTGGCGGTAACGCTCCTGCGTGGCACGCACAGGCGGGGCCGCCAAGCGCTCAAGCAGCGCGCTAGCCCTCCTCATACGTATCCTCCACGACCTTACCGCCGTCTTGCACGTAAAAACACTTCATGCCGTAGTGCTTGCCATCGTCGGTCACATAGTAGTCAAACGCATCTTGCGTAAAGCCGTCGGAGTTGGTGGCGCGCACGCGCACAAAATACTGGCCGGTATCGGGGGCATCGCACGTTACCTCCGGCAGCAGCACGTCCTCGGCCTTAAAGATCACGTCAGTAATGGCGTAATCGAGCGCAAGCTCTACGGTGTAGCGAATGTCGCGCGCCTCAAAGTCGTAGGACGCATCCCAGTTAATGCGCAGCTTGCCGTTATCAATCTGCGGCACACCGATGTAGAACGGCATGGGCTTTTTATAGCTCTCGCGGAAGCTCTTATAGTTCTCTTCGATCTCGGCCGGAATCGCCGCGGCGATCTGCTCGTATTGATCCTTGGTGACAGGCAGATTATCGATATCGGGCGAAGCAAAGACCAGGGATTCAGTCACCTCGCGGTAGTGCTTGATCATCTTGGTCAGGCGAGTCTCGGTCAAATACGAGCGCAAGTCCTTGACGGCACGGTCGAGTTCGCTGCGGAACGACTTGCTGCGCAACGCACGATTGAATAGCACGTTGCCCCAGTAGTTGCTTACGCCGCGCTCCCAGCTCGCATAATCCGAGAACCCCGTCAGGCTCAGCTCAAGCTTACGCAGCATGCCGTCGTTATCCCAATCCAGGATATACCAGACCTTGGAGTTAAGCGGGCTGTACAGATAGCAGTTACGGTTCTGCGTATCGCAGTTGCCCGTCAGGATCTGAAACGCCAACCAATAGACCAGGTTCTCGGTATCAAAGTAGGTGTCGAGCACGTCATCGATCTTTTGCGATTCGTCGTTGAGCGCATCGAGCATCTCGATGAGCTTGGTGTGGTCCGTATCGCCCTTAATCTCGAGCATGCCTTCAAAGCTCGCCTGGTTGTAGTCGGGATCATCGGCAAGCTTAATGGTGTCCTCGTAGCGATGGAAATCAAAGCTGTTCACCTTGTACAGGTGCCCGCTCTTATCCAGGCCATGTGCCTTAAGCGCCGTCTTGTTGAGCTGCTCCACCTGCGTAAACAGGCCGTAGTCCTCAAAGGTATCGTTGGACTTTTCGGTCTGGTCGCACACCCACAGATGCACAAACTGCGTGCGCAGGCCCATCATCTGGGGAATCCCGCGGATAAGGTCATAGGCCATCTTGTTGCGAAAACGCATACCCTCGCCCATGTGCTTGTTGAGCGCAATCGCACGCTGCTGGCGCCAGGTACCTTTTCCTTTTTTGAGCTCCACCTTGTAATTCTTCTTCGTATAACCGCTCGACGTCTGGCCACGCACCTGCACGGTAGCATTGGGCGCTTCCTCGCCATAGCCAACCTCGCCGGCCACCGGGCCGTCTTCGTCGCCCGCCTGCAAAAGCCCCATTACCTGATAGCGCGTCACGCCCATGTCGGCATAGTCATACACCGAGTACGTATTGATCTCGGCCCAGCTGTGGTCGGTGTTCTCGGAGCTGTTGCCGCGCGAGACCGTCAGGTACATGGTCACAATGCCCGAGTCGTCGTAGACCTCGTACAGCTCGTCCTTATCGCGAAGGTGCTTGGACTGGTCGGAAGACTCAGCCTTTTTAATCTTGTCCTGTTTTTTGACCTTTTTAGTCGAGGATTCGTCCTGAGACGAGCAGCCCGAAAGCAACAGCGCGCCGGCAGCCGCCTCGATCAGGCAGCGGCGAGACATCAACTTATCGATCATCAGAACCTCCCCAATGTTTTTGGAACAGGCGAACCACCATACGTTCAAACGCACTGCGCGGATCACCGCCCACGCGCTTGTCCTCGTAGCGTTGCTCAACACGGTCGAGCACCCGGCCAAGTTCGGTAAACCAGCCCGTCTTGTCAATAGCCACAATGGGCTGCTGGCTCAGGATACGATACGGCAAGTTGGCGGTATAGGTATCGAGCCGCAGCAGCGCCACGATAAAAAACACCGCTGCACCCAACAAAAAGCCAAAGCCGTAAAACTGCTGCGGTAAGAGCAGAGAAACGGCAGTCGCCAGCCCGGCCACACCGGCAAACAGCCCCGAGGCCAGCACAGCCCCCTTGTAGTCGGTAAAGTACAGCAAGATGAGCAACACCGTATTGCCCACGGCATACAAGCCGTAGCCCACGCACAACGTGCGAAAATACCCGTGCATTAGGTTGTTAAAGCCCAACGGTAGGGCCGACAGCACCGTGGTCTCGAGCGAGATGACCGCCGCCGTCACAAACAGCTGCTTGAGCGCGCAAAACCGTAGTTCTCGGTTGAGCGTGGCAAGCATTTCCTCCTCGGCCACCACAATGTCGCCCACCACGCCACCGTCGTTGAACAGGCTGTAGTAGTCGCGGTAGCGCGGATAAAAGTTGACCTCGACCGAGACCACAAAGTTGACGGACGTGACCAGGATCGTCAAAAACGCGATGAGCGCCGGCACATCGTGGTACGGCGCACCATAAAACAAGCCCTTGACCTGCACGCCAATGGGACCGGCCCAAATTATCACCAAGTGCGCAAAGAGACCCAGGTTGGTAAACAAGCCCGTGAGCGCCAGCGGCATAAACTGATCGAGCCACTGCAAAAAGAGCCAGGGGCTGCGGTCGCTCTGAGGAAAATAACGGTACAGCAGCACCACGTCCCAGGCGAGCATGACGCCGTAGCCCAGAGCAATTGACGCCAACAGGCCCTCGACCGGCGGCAGTCCCAGCGCCAGCGCGGCCAGGGCGCACAGGCACGCCACGCCAATGGCAGCCGCAAAGCTGCATAGGATACCGCGGTAATCCTTGATGGCCGTGAGGTAACTCATGCCGTTCCAGTTGACGATCATAATGTTGAACAGCCACAGGCACAGCAGCCCCTGCAGCAGCGTGGCGCCCGAGAACAGCAGAAAGACGCCGTAGAGCACCGTGCCCGCAACGAGCATGACGGCATTGGAGCCCCAAAACGAGGGCAGAATCTCGTCCTCGCGCTCGGCAAACAACATATCAGCCAAAAAGCGCGTGACCGGCATGGAGAAAAAGCTCGTGAGCGTGAGCGACGCCAGCAGCGTATAGGTCACCATGCACACCAGCAGGTCTTGGTTGGCGCGTCCCACGCCCCACAGACCGCACAGCACCAAGATACCCACCTGGAGCAGCACGCCCAGCAGCATCGGGCCCGTGCACACAATGCCGGCGTAGCCATAGGCGCGCATCGTGGCAAACAGGCCCTTGCGCCTAAACAGGCGCTTGAGCTCAAAACCGATTCCGGCCACCGGCTACTCCCCCTCTCTGGGCAGGTCAAACGCGCGCGCCGTCTCGTCGTACAGCGCGCGATAGTTGGCGAGCATCTGCTCGTGCAAAAAGTACGTGGCAACGCGACGCTGGCCACGCTCCCCCATCTCAATGCGACGAGCGCGGCTTGTGCACATGCGTTCCATAGCATCGGCCAAGCCCTTGCGATACATAGGCGGCGTCACAAAACCCGCCACGCCAAAGTCATCGCCCGGGGCGCCTTCGAGAAGCTCGCGACAGCAGCCCACCTCAGTCGTCACGCAGGGACGGCGCGCTGCAAGCGACTCCAGCACGCTGAGCGGCTGGCCCTTGGAGATGCTCGTCAAAATGGTAAAGTCGAGCTTTTCCATGTACTCGACCACGTTGACGCGGCCGGTAAAGATCAGGTCGCGCACGCCCAGGGTTTCGACCAGCGCGTGGCACTCGGCGCCGTACTCTTCGTCGTCCACGCCGCCCATGATGTGCAGGCGCACCTTGGGCAGGCGCTCGTGCAGCTCAAAAAAGGCATAGATCATAGTCTTGACGTCCTTGATGGGCGCCAGGCGCACCACCGCGCCAATGTCCACCCAGCCGTCATCGGGCTTTAAGGGAATGTCCTTAATGCAGTCGAACTGGATGCGGTTGGGGATGAGCAGACATTTGTCTGCATCGCAACCCATATCGATCTGCGTCTTGCGGGCGTTATGGAACAAACTCGTCACGCGGAAGGCGCGGCGGTAGATCTCCTCCGAAAGCAGGTAGAAAAAGCGAATCCAGCGGTCCTTAAACGACGGCACCACCCAGTCGGCGCGAATGATCTCTTCCTCGCGCTCGCGGGTATAGATGCCGTGCTCGGTGAGCAACACCGGCGCATGGTGAACGCTTGAGCCCAGGCAGGCGAGCAGGCCGCCGTAGCCGGTCGAGATAGCGTGGTACACATCGGCAACCGGCACCTCGCTGCCCAGCAGGTAGAGCACCGGCAACAGCATAGAGCGCATGGTGTGGAATGCGTCGGCGAAGGGCGTGTAGGGGTACTCGGCAAGGCACACGTCGCGGAAGATATCCATAAACGTGCGGCTCTGCAAAAACGAGAGCGGATGCACGCGACGGCGCTGGAAGATATCGAACAGCACGTCCCAGTCCGGATTGGAGAGCGACACCAGGCGGCGTAGCGCCTCGCGCTCGCGGTCGTTAAAACTGGCTTCATGTTGCTCGCCCGAAAGCCGCAGGGCATCGTCCAGGAACACCTCGTGCACCTCGACCACGTTGCTGGGCAGCTCGTAGACAAATTTGCCGCGGTCGGCAGCATGCGCGCCAATCACCCACAGCACGAACTCGTGCTCGGGCATGGCCTGGATATAGCCATGCATCCAGGTAGATACGCCGCCGTGCACATAAGGGTAGCAACCCTCGAGTACCAAGCAGATTCTCATCTGTCGCCACCCTCCTTGCGCTCGATCGTCAGGGTATTATCATTTGCCTTGAGCAGATACAGATCGCCCGTAAGGTGCGTCAGTTCGCCACCCGTCACCGCACCCGGCTCGCCATTATTGGCGCGGAACATGAGCCACGCCTCGTCGTGGAAATTGCCCAGGCTGAGCGTCCAGGCATCCGCACCGGTATCCACGCTCACCGTAACCGACGAAAGGCGCTGAATGGCACCGGAGCACTCCGACGCCGTCTGGCGGCGCAGGTCGGGCGCAGACTTGGTAAGCCAGTCCAGGTAGTCGGTCAGGCCGCCCTTGTAGACTTCCCAGCCCTCCTTGGCGCCGCGATCGGGATCGAGCAGGTCGTCCGGGTGCATAAAGTGCGTACTCACGTAGTGCATGTTGAGCTCGGACACGGCAGCCAGGCGCATATAGGAATCGTCGACCATGCCGCCCGAGACAATACGCGGCTGCTCCACAATACCATCGCTCGCCACGCCAAACTCCTGCACGTACGGCAGGTCGGTACCGTCCTCAAAATACGTACTGGCAATAGTCTTAATGCGCGGAACATCGGTGCCGATAAGCTGGCGCGCGCGGGCCGAAAGGATATTCGACGGTGGCACGTAGACCGAGCCGTGCGCGTTGGGCAGCACCTCGTCCTGGAAGGCTATAAGCTCGTTGAGCGAAGCGACGAGCGTTTCCTTGTTCTTCCAGGTCTTGTAGTCATACAGCGTGCCATAGTCGGTATCCCAGAGCGCCAGAGGCTGATGGTTGTAGCCGTGAAAGCCCAGCTCTCCGCCCATCTGCAGCAGCATGCCGCCAAAATAGCGGAACTGCGTGGTATCAGCCTGGCGCGCGGGCTCGGTCTGGTTGACCGCGTCCTCGTAGTTTTCGATCATCACGCCGGTATAGCGAATGCCGTATTTTTGCGCAAGCTTTTGCAGATCGGGCCACCAGACCTTGGTGTAAAAATCCGCAATGGAAAGGCCGTAGTCACGCTTGATATAAGTACCATCGCCCGAGGGCACGGGGCTAGGAAAGTCGTCCAAATAGAACACGGCGCTGTTGATGACCGGATAGGCCGAGGCATCACCCAGCAAGCTTATGGCCGAAGCATAGAACCCACGCATGACCTTGTCGTAGATACCAATGTTGCACACCACGGTGTGACCACTGCCGCAATCGTTAGACCAAATGAGCGGCGTGCCCGCGTCACCGGTCTTTGCCCATACGTGCGCCGTTTCGCGCAATGAAACCGAAAGCGAAGAATCGAAGGGATCCGAGAACTCGTAGCGCTCTCCTCCGCCCAACATAAAGTCATCGCTCGGCACAATGCTTTCGGCTTTCGCATAGTCATATCCGGCCGATTCGATCCCAAGCTTGGAAGCAATAGCCTGCAGGCAGTTCGAGTTATCTGGCGTCATGCCCAGCATGAGTGAGCCGCCCACACTCACCCAACTCATCAGATCGGTCAGATGCGTACCCAGTCCGTCAAGCGAGGGCATAAGCACAATCACGCGATCAAACGACGTGAGCGATGGGATCGCGTCCGCACCGTCGGTGGCAATATCAACATCGCGATGGGCGATCTTCATGTCGAGCAGGATCTGGTCGAACTGTTCCTTTACGTCCTCGACGCCAGCTTGATCGGAATCGGTAATGACCAGGCACGTGGGCTTTTGGCCAAAGATTGCCGAGGAGGCCGGCACCGCATCGTTGGCGGCCAGCATCCCCAGCTTATGCTGGCCCGCACTGTACTGCACGCCGGCACGCTCCACCAGCAGCACAGCGGCCATGACAATAAAGACCGCCCACACCACGAGGAGTCCCATCCAACGAAAGCGCCCTGCACGGTCGCGGATATGTTGCGCCACGCTCATCTGGCCTCCTCCCCGTCGCGCCAAAACGCCAACTTTTCGCGGTTGTCGGCGCTCAAATACACATGTTGCTTGTCAATCGCATCGATCACACGGTGGACCTCGTCACCGTCGCGGCGCATCACGGCCAGGCGCAGGCAAAGCATCCAAACCTCCTGCTCCTCGGGCACGTCTATCACCAGCTGGTCGGTCACGGCCTGCGCCTCGTCGATCTGTCCGACATCGGCCAGCGCCGTCGCGTATCGAATGCGCAGCTCAAGGGTATCCTCGCGCTCGCAGCGACGCGCAAGCAGGCGCGCGTACTGTTGGCGCTGAATCTGAGCCACGCGCCCCTCAGCCAAGCCCGAGCACAAGTATTCACCAAGAAAATCGCAGTATTCGTTGAGGTTTTGAGCGCTCGGGTCCGTCTTAAAGGCACGCTCCAGCTGCTGCAGTTTAAGGTCGGACTCCTTGGAGATCTGCGCCACCGCCGTCGCGGCATAGTGCGCCACCTCAACGTCGTCGTTAAGCTTAGCCGCCTGCAGCTGCGCCAGGTACGCGTCGGGCTCCTCGGTGAGCATGGAGAGCATTAGGCGGCGCCGGTATGCCGGGTCGTTGACGATGAGTGCCTCCTCGAGCGGCACTACGCCTGAATCGTCCTCACCACTCGGTACCGACATACTGCGATGCAGGTCATCGTTGAAGCGCAGCGACTCCAGCGCAGACCCTTTCAGCCCCTCGCCAAACACCGCGCTGCACACCGATAGCAAAACCACCAGCAACGGGCCCCACAGCGGCACCAGCACTATCACAGCCAGCATGTGCCCGCGCACCGGCAGCAGGCCCAGTTTCATGAGCGTCCACAGCATCAGGCAAACCAGCGCATGAATCAGCAGCAAGACGGCAGCAACGACAAGCGAGATCAAGCGGCACCCCCCTCACCGTCACCGGTGTAAGAGATGTGCTGCAGCAGCTCCACGATGTCCTCGCCGTCGACGGGCTCCACCGCAATCTGCTTTGCGCTCAGGCGCTCGCGGATAATGGGCAGATCGCATGCCTTTGCCTGGCGCATAAGCAGGTAGAGCACGTCGCCGTCGACCAAGCCCGCCGCGTCGCTCTCGCGGATTGCCGACCCAATTGCGCCCACCAGCTCGCCGACAGGCTCCATGCCCGGTACCACGCGCAGGAGCAAAAAACTCCCCATCTTGCTATCTGCCAGCGCCTGCTCCGCCGCGAGCTCTTGGCCAAAGGCAGCCTGCTTGAGCACGCAAGTGCCGTCAACGCAGCGTTTATCCTGCGCCACCGCCTCATAGTCAAAGGCACCGCCCAGCGCGCTTTCGACCAACCCGCACAAGATGCGGAACAGGTTTTGATAATAGAGGGTCATTTGGTTTTCGGCCGCGCTACGCACAAAGATCAACACGGCGGATGCCCCGTCGCGCTCGATCGTGTATCTAAACATGGGAAGCCCCGGCGTCAGCTCGCGGTTCACCCACAGGTTCGAACGACCCCCGTCGCCCAAAAGAGGTGCAAGCTGCTCAAGCGTGAGCGAGCGTGCGGCATCTTCGGCAATCGCGGGACTTGCAGCCACCAGGCGTGCAAATGCCCCGCCCGAAACATGGTAGATCGCCACGGAATCGTTCTCGAGGATCTCGCCCAAAAGCTCGCAGCACTTGCGATAGATGTCGCGTGGGTTGAGCATGTCGAGCTCCTGCGTCACCGCAAAGATCTTGCCAAAGCTGTCGTGGCGACCCACGATCTGGCGCCTGTACGCGCGCTTATCCTCGATCGCGTCGTGGTAGAGCTGCGTAAGGAACGTATTGCGGTTGCGCACGAGCTCGTTTTGATCGCGCTCCGCCCTAATGGCTTCGCTGTTGCGCAGCTGCACATAGCCGCACACGGCACCCACAACAAAGTACGCAATAAACGGTAGCCAGTTGGACGGCTCGTAGAACAGACCCTGGAAGGTATAGCCGTACTGAGTAAAGTAGCTGGCTGCCAAACCCACCGACGCCAGCAGCGCCGCAACCAGGCCAAAGTCCAAGCCATACAGCGTGCCGATCAGCACCACGTAGAGCAGGCGATAATCGAGCACGTTGAGCTGGACCGATTGTGAGAACAGATGCTCCAGTACCTCGAACAGAACCCAGGCAACGCCCGTCTCTAGGCATTTAATAGGCAGCGTGCGCATTTGGATGCGGTCGATGGCGGCACGCAGCGGGTTGATCTTTTTGATGCGTCCAGCGCCCCAGCGAGCTTGAATGGTCGAGAGATCGCGCAGCAAGTCGTAGCGCTGAAACCAGCCATAGCGCACGCGAGCGACGTCGCTGGCGGGCAGGGCGTAGCCGGCAGAATCGCCATAGGCAACGGCAAGGCCGGGGAACAGCGCCCTGAGGGCGTCGCCCACCTCACCCGCCGTGTGATGGAAGGTATCGGCTACGTCGAGCGTCTCAAAGTTACCATCCCAGCTATCGAAGATACGGCGTACCAGCACCGCAAGCTCCTCGGCACACAGCAGGGGAAACGCCGCATCCTGCGCGCCCTGCAGAGCGACCGATCCGGTTGAGCACGCGTCGAACAACGGCACCAAAAACGGATCTTCCAGCGCGACGGAGGCAGTGTACAGGAAGGGCACGCGCAGGATCTTGGTCTGAACGCCCTCGCGAGCAGCGTAGTAGCGGCACAGGTCGTTGGCCGCGTGCGCGATAATACCCTTGCCCGTTCGCCCCGCGGCATCGGCGGCGCCCTCGGCACCTGCGGGCCCTGCTATATACAACAGCTGGATCCGGCTACCCATGCACGCGCGAAAGACCGAGCGCAGCAGCTCGATATCGCCCACGCTATCGACATGCGGGGTAAGGTAATTGGAAAGGTAGACCACGCGGTCGAACTCGTAGGCCTGCTCCAGATGTTGCAGAAGCTCTTTCCACGAGGCATGGGGCGATGACTCGTCGCGGCGCGTGTCCTGCGCGGCTACGACCTGCACATGGTCCCCGGGGAACGCCTTGGCACAAAAGTCATCGTCAACATATGCGGTGTTGCCAACAACCAGCACCTCCATGGCGCACCCCTCCCCTAAAATCCACATTTGTCATAGTCAAACATGCGTATTGTACGCTGTCAACGCGAGCTGGAGCGCCTTTAAGGCTGTTTTAAGAACTTTTTTAAAGGATGTGGGGATGGCAACTCGTCCGACTCAGGCTCATTGAGAGGCTGCTATTCGCTCTGAAAAGGCACATCGCAATCTGCTGACAGCTCTGCAGGGAGAATGGCAGGCAATGTAAGCGCTCCCATGGGCGAAAGTCCAGTAACAACCATCAAATAGCTCTTTGCATGGGCATATGCCATCGAAATAGCATTTGAAAGAAGGTAGTGACGCGCCTCGTCATCGGGAGAGTTCATTGGCATTTGCGCTGAAACCGAGATGGATACTGTAACGCCAGCGTGCATCTTCTCCTGTGCACCTTCATCTCTGTCAAGGAGGCTGCCAATTACGCACATCTTTAAACTTGCGCGAGCGTCATTACCGTTTTTCCAAAGGTGGACATCTTGGTAGCTAACGTCAACTTTTAATTCCATGTTATCCGAGGGCGAATCCTCGATATGGAAATCGGAGTCAACGACGAACAAATTCACGATCTGAATTGGAGCAATAAAATCCCCACTCATGCTGCCAAACCTCCGGAAATCATCTCGAGATTCACATGCGAGGACGGACGCTCGTTCCTAAAAGACCATTGCTCTCGCACGGAATTGTTGGATGAAAGAAACGGTAGCTCTTTAGAATAGCTAACGGTAACCTTAGGAACGATATTGATACCCAAAGCGAGCTCGAACCTAGCGATCGTCTTCAACGTCATATTGGGCTGAGAATTCAACAGCTTCGAAAGCGACTGAAGGCTCATGCCCATACGCTTTGCCAAATCGCTTTTGCTTAAACCCAAATGCTTCATCTCGCGATGAACAATAAACTCGATATCTAGCGCGTGTTCATAAGCGCGTGTTTCGCTAGTTTCTGTCTCGGCGTAAAAATCAGATAAATCTACTTTTTTCATTGTGTTCTCCGTTTCGAAAGCCAAGTATAAAAGTCAACGCTCAGATTCCAGAAGCTGACGCGCTATTACGGCTAATCGCTTGGCCCGCTCGATTTCTTTACTGATATTTCCTGATCCCTGATGTCCTTTAAACCAAAACAATAGAACAATTTTGTCTACGCCCTGACATATGGCATAAATCATCTCTCGATTTGCCCCGTCAAACCCTTTTAGTTCATAGAGACCAATCTTAAAATCGATACGTCGCAGCTTTGAGGTCCCGCTCGCAACCTTTAAACCGTAATCGTAGATTTTTGAAATCTGGTCGATCATTTTACGAGCGACAAATATCCGTTTAGGGTCTGACATCATCTTCTGAAATTGAGAGTTGTCAGAAGAAGTCGTCAACTCCCAAAACGGTCGGCCCTTGGGATCTCTGTATTCGACAAGTTCATATCCTTCTGCCAAGGGCCACCTCCATTTCTAGATACACTTAACTTATAAGTTAAGTGTATCTTTTAAAACAAGAATAACAAGGTTCACGCTAGATTTCACAGCTCCGATTGATAAACATTCAAGTCAAGCTTGCGCTAAATCCGGAAGTGCGGGGAAAATCAGAGCATTGCCGGCCAGACCCCTGTTTTGAGTTCCGCTGACCTGCACTGATAATTGTCCTTGGGGGAAGCGGGCACTGCGGGGCGCGGCAACGGCGCGCGATTTCCGCGTCGCAGC
>JAUUSS010000050.1 GCA_030841765.1 Collinsella aerofaciens
CCCGAGCAGGCTTACGATGTTGCTCGAGGCATCGGAGAGGTTGTTGAAAGCGTCGGCGATGAGGGAGACGGAGCCGGCGAGCAGGCCCGCGATGCCCTTGGCCAGGCACAGGGTGATGTTGAGGCCAATGCAGACGAGGCTTGCGGAAAAGCCCGCGTTGGTGCGGCAAGATGCATCGACCGGCTCGCTCTCGCTGCCGGGAACAAGCGTATGTACCAGCCGATTTACAAATAGCATAGCGGTCGTCCTCACAATCATGTTTAAGGGGATAGTGTAGCTCGCGCGGGGGCGCCGTGCACCGATGCTCAGAAAATGCAGCAATAGTCTGCCGGTGCTAACGAGCGAGCCTTCTCGTCTGCCTGGGTGGTCCATTTTGGGCCACATGGGTATGGGCATGTGCCTGTTTGCTCGACATACTTAATGTCGACAGCTTTGTGCAAAGGAGGACGTTTTCATGGACGAGATGTTTGCCATTAAATGTCAAAACTGCGGCGGCCCTATGTACTCGCACCAAGCTAAGCGCAGCTTTGAGTGCGCTTATTGCGGTGCGGTCATTCCGTGGCAGGCGGACGCCGGAGAGCCCAAGAGCGCTTTGGGCATTCGCCATACGCCGTTGACGGTAGTGGATGGACTGCTCAAGCTCACCCATGTGTCGCAGCTCGAGCGCCCGGAGGACCCGGACTGGTATTTCTTCAATTCGCACTGGCGCAATCAGTCGGTCCTGGAACATCTGCTGTGGGAGGATTGCGGCACGGCGCAGGAGTTCCAAGAGGCCACGCATGTGAGCATTCCTTGCCCCTTCTGCGGAGCGTCCTTTGAGGGCGAGTCAACGCAGCGCGTGTTTGAGTGCCCGTCCTGCGGCAACAAGATCGGCATTGCCGACCTGCTCAAGCCCGGTACCTTCAGCAAGCGTCTGACCATGGGCGTGGGTGCGGAGTATGTGCCGGAGCAGGGCATTCCCTGCGAAATCTCGCCGCAGCAGGCACGTGCCAACGCGCTGCAGCTGGTGCGCCAGTACCCCGACGCCTTTGCCGGGCACGACGTGGAAGATGCGATCCAAAACGACATGATGCTCTTCTATTTCCCCATGGCGCTGGCGGACCTGCGCATGATGGCGTCCTTCCCGGGCAAGGGCCTGAGCAAGGAGACCTTGGTGTACTACGAGGTGCTCGACTGGGCATATCCCAGGGCAAGCTACCTGGACGTTCGCCTCATGGGCATTTTGGAGCCGTGGGACTTTGCCAAGGTTGGGCCGTTTGACCCGGCCATGCAGGAAGGTGACTTTCGCGTTGTCTCCGTCGATGCGTCTACCAAGGACCAGGTGGTTATTGATAAGTTGGCGCTCGACGTTGCGGGCAACGACGCCGAGGCGGTGCTGGGGTTCAATAAAAAGAGCATCCGCACGTGGGCGCGCAAGGCCCGCAAGCACAAGGACGGCTTGGTTATGGTGCCGGTGTATTTTGTCGATCGTCCTGCCTCGGATAGTCGCGATGGCGAACAGGTGCGCATCGCCGTGAACGGCCAGACGGGCCGCGCGGCTGCGGTGGTGTTTAGTGACAAGCGCGAGACGCATGTGGTGGCACCGCTCAATCCCAACGTGATGCTGTCGAGCGAAAGCACCGTGCACGCCACGCCCATCGAGGTCAAATACGTTAAATCGCCGTTCCTATACCAGATCGTACGCCGTGGAGGCGGCGAGCAGCCGCGACA
This sequence comes from Collinsella aerofaciens, assembly GCA_030841765.1. GTDB lineage: Bacteria > Actinomycetota > Coriobacteriia > Coriobacteriales > Coriobacteriaceae > Collinsella > Collinsella aerofaciens_AV. The sequence goes on from JAUUSS010000050.1 coordinate 1,711, forward strand.
GGTGGCGGCCGCAGCCGAGGGTTCCTACCGAGAGGAGAAGCCCAAACGCCGCGGTCTGCTGGGTGCGCTATTTGGGAAGTAGGGAAGCGCAGCACGGGACGGCTCGCAGGCATGGGGGCTGCCATCCGGTAGTTTGGCAGGGGGTAGATGTAAATAAACGGTGGACCGGCTGCAAAAGGGCCGCCTCGCTGGGCAAGATCAGGTTGTGCCACGGAACCCGCTCCTCAGTTAGTCACACTTCGGAAGCGCGGGCAACGCAGGTGCAAGTGTCTTGAGGGCCGGCTGCAACCGGCCCTTTTCTGTGACAGCCAATGGATCCACATCAGACGAAGGCCGCGTCTTTGCCTGTCAGGTCACGCTCGCCAGCCACGGCTAGAATGTCGTTGCCGGCGTCCATGACCGGTATTGTTTCGTAGCGTGCGTCGCAACCGCGAGTGCGCCTGCGACGGCTGCGGCGGTTTCGGTCGCAACGTGCTGCTACCCTTGCGTTTCGCCATTGGTCGCTTCGTTGATGGCGCGGTACTCGGCGCTTAGTTCGCGCGCCAGCTCTTCCTTGCTTGGAAGATACGGCAGGTATTTGGCGGCAAACACTTGGTCGTTGTCTTCGGGCAGCGTGTACTCGACGATCGAATCGCTTTTGTCCGCGCAGAGCACGATGCCTATGGGCGGATTGTCGCCTTCGTTCATGAGCTCGCGCGTGTAGTAGTTCACATACATTTGCATCTGGCCCAGGTCCTGATGCGTAAGGTCATCGGTCTTAAGGTCGATGAGCACGAAGCAGCGCATCAGATAGTTGTAAAAAACAAGGTCAATATAGAAATGGCGTCCATCAAAGGTGATGCGCTTTTGGCGCGCCTCGAAAGCGAAGCCACGGCCAAGCTCCAGCAGGAACTTCTGAAGATGCGTGATGAGCGCCTGCTCTAGATCGCTCTCGCGAAACGTAGCATCGTCCGAGAAACCTAAAAACTCCAGTACATATGGGTCGCGGATGATATCCTCGGGGCGACGAGCCGGGGCGCTCTCTTGGATTTCCTGGGTGACGGCCTCTTTGTCCTTGCTGGCAAGTAGGCGCTCGCGGAACATGGTGTTGATCTGGCGTTCGAGCTGACGCGTGCTCCAGCGAGAATCGGCGCATTCGTTCATGTACCAGGTGCGAGCATCAGGGTCGGTTATACGCGATAACCTGCGGTAATGTGTCCAATTCAATTCGGAACGCAGCGCGTTCCGGATTGGGAACGCAAGATAAAACTGACGCATGTATCTTAAGCTTCTGGCGTTGAAGCCTCTGCCAAAATCCTTAGTCAATCTAACGGCAAGTTCGTCGATCAGTGCATCGCCATACTTGGCGCGCTCCTCTCCGCCCTGTTCATCAACAATACTCTTGCCGATCTCCCAATATGCCTCAACCATCGCAAAGTTAACGGCGGTATAGGCCTTGTCGCGAGCGGCGTTGAGAATCGAGGAGACCTGCTTGTAAAAACCTTCGGGCACGATTGCCGATTCTCCACGGTTTACCAGTTCACCCATCACTGTCGCCCCACTTTCCTCTTGTGGAATGCATCTTTAACGCATTTAGTTTAAAGCCTCGCGCGGACACGAATTGCTATGTTGTCTGGCACCTTCGCATGGGAGCCTTGCGGTGGTTAAAATGTGACCATAGAGGCAGTTTTAGCGAACCCCGCGGGAGTGACGCGTATGGACAACAACACGCTGCTGTTCCAGGACAAAGGTTCGGGTAGGTTTAAAGACGTCAAGATCTACCCTAACCGCATTGAGGTACTCAAGAAGGGCACTTTTGGCGGCAAGCACACCGAGATTGTCTACCTTAAGGACATCACGGGGGTCAGCAGGATCAAGGGCCGCGACGTTTTCCTACGTAACAGGCTGTTGACTGCCTGTGTCTTTAGTCTGAGCAGCCGCTCCCAAGCTCAGAAGTTCGTGAATGCGCTGAACATGGTGATGTAGCCGATAACGGTGTTCGGGCTAAGGTAAAAATCGGGGCGCAGAACGGTATTCTGCGCCCCGATTGAGTTAATGCGCCCAAAAGACTGGCTTGCCTATTCGTTAACGTCCTCGGTATTGTCGCGGGCATTGGCAAGCATCGCCGCGCCGGCGACCGTCGTCGCCACGGCGGCGGCAGCGAGCCCGGCGGCAACGCCAGAGTCGTCGCCCGTGTCGGCGAGTTTTCCGCCCGAGCCCTTGCCCTTGTTGCCCTTACCATTCTTATCAGCGCTGCCTGCGTTGGAACCCGTGCCGCTGCCGGTGCCGGCGCCGCCTGCACTGTCCGAGGCCGCTACGGTAAAGCTTGCGGCTCCGTCGGTGGCAAGCGTGTAGTTTTGCGCCGCGTCGCCCAACAGGTCTTTCGCACGCACCCAATACGTCCCTGCGGCAAATGCCTCGCCCTCGGCCATCGCCGTTCCCGGAGCGTCGTTCGCGTCGTGCACAAACTCGAGCTGGGCCGTGCAGGCATCGGTTTCGAGCTTGCCCTCGAGTGATGCCGCAATCTTGGCGCGCACGTCTTCGCCGGCCTTAAGGCCTTCGAGTCCCTCAAAATGGGGCGTCAGCGCGCGTGGATCGATATCGATGGGCACAGAGCCCTGCAGCCCCGTAACGGTCTCGTTGCCCAGGGCGTCGACATCCACATATTCGATGGCAAACGCATGGCCCGAAGCCGCCACGTTGAGTACGTTGCTGCTGTCGACAAGGCGGAAATGACCCTCGCCAACGGTCTTGCCGTCCTGGAGCGAGGCGTCGCTCAGCGAGTTGCCATATGTCATGTGCATGCGGGCTGGGAGGTAGCACGAAGCTGTCTGCTTGTGCTGCGTATCGTAATTGCGCTGGTAGATGCTCCGGGCCAGCGCCGCATCAACAAAGTCGGATGCGATGATGCCAATGTGCTTGAGGTAATCTGACTTTGTTTTCTCGTTGCCGCTGGGGTTGATGTACGGGCTCTTATACAGATGCTCATTGACTACTCGTGCCGAGGTAAAAGGATTGCCTCCATGCGACAAGCCCGTGCAGCTGGTGTAGTTGATAGACCAGCAACGCTCCTGGACTTGCACCGTGGCCCCGGCATCGTCCACGACGTCCACCTTGTTGCGCGTGCGCCCGGTCGTTTCCTTCAGCGCATTATCGACCCAACTGAGCTTGTCGGTTCCCGTGAGTTTGTACTTGTCCTGGGCATATACCTTGGTGCAATAGGGCTCTTCATTGCCCGTTTCCCCTATGGCTTCAAATCCCCGCGCGTCTTGGACGAGACACATCGACTGCCCGGAATGCGCCTTGATTTTGTCATCCCATTGGGTGAGGTCGAGGCCCCACGTGTGGCCGCTTACGCTGTTGCCGGCGAGCCCAAATCGACGCAGCAGGACAATCTTTCCGCGCACCTCGCCCAGCGTGGGGACGTGGCCCGATGTGTAGAACAGGTTGGGGTTATCGGCCATAACCTTGGCGAAGGCCGTCGTTATGCTTTCGTCGGTAGCCTCATCGTTGCCGCGCGATGCGAGCATGATAAGCGCTTCTGACGGGTTTTCGTTCAAAAACTTTTTGAAGTACCTGATGACATCGGAAAGATGCAAAAAGTGCCCGTCTTTTTTAAGCAGATAGAAAATTCCGTGGTCGATGCCGGGGTCATCGCCCTTTCCGAGCCGGATATCAAAATAGCGGATTCCCTCGAGCAACTGCGTGGGAATGTAATCCTGCTGGCATTTTACTTGCGAGGATTGGGGCTCAGTGTCGTTGTCCACGCTGCAGGTGCCCGAATCGTGCGTACCCGGGATGCTCAGCTCGTCGAGGAACTTGTTGTCGGCGACGTATTTCATCCAACATGGCCCATCGACGTAGCTGCTGTACGTGATCCAGTCGAGGCTGCTAACCGTGGCATCGTTCTTTTTCATGTCGTAACCGATAAGTTCGAGCTCCCACGGAATGCTCTTACTCTTATGGCAGATCTTATTGTTGTCCTGGTGTTTGCCGTTCGATTCTATTGCCAGGTACTTAATGTCTTTTTTCTCGGTTTCTTTCTCGACCGTGCGGTCTCGGATGATGTAGGTTCCGTTTGATTGACGCTCGAACGCAAAAGCGCGGCTGGGCTTGTTGTCATACTCGCCGCCCCATACGTGGATGACCTTTCCATCTTTGTCCGAGTCGTCGTCGACCGACCAAATGCTGTAGCCCGTCTTTTTATGCTCTTCGAAATTGAGCAAGGTGCGGATGGCGTACCAGTTTGTATCGTCATTCTTGGTCGTTACGTTCTCAAGGATGAGCTTGCTGGACGTGCCGTCGTTAAACAGGTGACAGACGTTGCCGCGAACGTTGCCGTCTTGGTTGACGCTCGCGGTGCGAAAATAGCCCGCGGGGCGAAGGCGAATGACGAAATTGTGGAGGCTGTCCGACGCTGTGGCAGCGTCGTCTGCAAATGCCGCGCGCACGGGAAGGCCCAATCCCGCGGTTTCGGGCAGGCTTACAAAAGGCGACAATGCTGCGAGTCCTAGGCCCAGCGTAAATGCTCGGCGGCTGATGGCATGGTGTTCGGTCATAACTTCTCCATTCGCAGAGTGCGGTTATGCGATAGTTTTGGTCACTATACTGCCCAGATGTTTAAAGATGCTGGTTTAATTGTCTGCGCGGCGCAATAAATCGGTGGGCGGACGTGTTGGGGTGTTTGTCGTTTTCGTACTGTTGCCACATTTGGGGCGGTTCCGGCGTCCGGCATCCTCGCGTTCGTCGGCTACAGGCATAAGAAAGGGAGGGTCGGTTTACCGGCCCTCCCTGGGTACGAAGCGCTGGGGTACCGTCGCTTGTTTGCACTGCGACCGTGTTTCCCGTTGCGCTCGCCAGTCGCTTAGCGCTTGATCTCGATATCGTCGAGCTTGACGTCCATGGCCTCGGTCTTGGCCTCGGCGATGTCGTCGGCAAATTCCAGAGACTTCATCATGGTCTCGACGGCGTCCTTGTGCTCCTCGACGTTGTCGATACGCACATACACACTGCCGCCGTCAACGTCGGTGAAGTATTCGGTCGTTACGCCGCCCGAGTGTGTATAGGAAGCGTTGCGCCAAGTCTTGCCGTTGTACTTGACGGGGTCATTCTCGGTCCACTCAAAGCTGGCATTCCACTTTGCCTCGTAGTCGAACAGTTCATCGGCGTTCTTGTCAGAGTCGAAGACGGGGATGAAGCGATCGCTGGCGTGCTCGCTCTCGGTGAACTTAAACTGGGCCCTGTCGGCGGTGTCGCCTGCGACGTCGGTGATCTCGACGCCCTCGGGGACCTCGACCTTAAACCAAATGAAGTCGGTCCTCATATCCACGGCTGGCTTTTCTGCTCCGCCGCCACCTCCACTGCCGGTAGCGCCGCCGCTGCCACCGCAGCCCACCAGGGCAACCGCGGCAAAGAGACTGATGCAGAGGGTGAGAATCGCAAAGGCCTTCTTTTTCATGGTCGTGTCCTCCTCGATCTGTAACCGCCCATGGATTACCTGCCTTTACTGTACGCGTGGACGGCTCGCTAGGGTGGGCCATGTGTCCCATTCTGAGGGCCGGATTTGCGCCGTTAAGTGGCAATATGCACGGGTCCAAAAGAGGGGAGGGCCGGTGCTGTCGGCCCTCCCCGGGTTGGGCGCCCGTTGTTTTAATGGGGCGCATGTGCGCGGGTGCGCGTAGGCGCGTGCGGGTGTCCCGTTACTTGATCTCGATGCTCGAAATCTCGACTTCGCGTGCCTCGGAAACTGCCTCTTCCATGTCATCGGGGAACTCGATGGAGTTGAGGAGTGCCTCGGCTTCTTTCTTGTGCTGGTCGAAGTTCGAGATGAGGACGTAGACGCTTCCCGGCTCAACATCGGTAAAAAGCATGGTTGAGATGCCGCTGTTGTCCTCGTATGTTCCGACGAGCCACGTCCTGCCGTTATACTCGACGGACCCGCCATCCTTCCACTGGAACGTATCCCCCTTCTTTTCCGCCTGGTCGGCGTGGGATTCCTCGGCCGTCAGCGCTTTTTTCCAAACGGGGATAAAGCGATCGGCCGAGGCGTTCTCGTCTTCGGGGAAGGTGAGCTGGACCCTGTCGGCATTCTTGCCGGCAGAGTCGCTTACGCCGACGCCCTCGGGCATCTCGACCTTAAACCAGATGTAGTCGGTCTTCTTGGCGACGGGGGCCTTTTCCTTGCTCTCGCTCTTGGGGGCGCTGCCGCCGCCCGATGCGCTCCCGCCGCAGCCCACAAGGGCGAGCGCGGCAAAGAGGGCGATGCAAAGGGAAAGGATTGATAGGGTCTTTTTCATCATGGTGGCGTCCTCCTTGTCTGCTGATGACATCACGGCGCCGCATGCTGTTGGGGTACTGATTGCGCTGGCGGCGGATGTCTCTGTGTACTGTGCGACTTATGCCTCCGTTCATCGCTTGTGGCCGTTGCGCGGCCGTTCCCCAACGGGTTTCTTACTTATAGATATGCCCCAGCTTGTGCTGCTCGGGAGTCTCGAAAGGTGGGCCATGTGTCCCATGTTTGCGTTGGCATGGCCTATCGTGTGCCATAGAAATCCGCGATGGCCAGGTGCGCTGACGCTCGCGTACTTATGGGCTAGACTTAGCACCATTACGTGATCGATGCGGTCGGCCGGCGTCGGCCGCCCGACCGATATATATGACTTGAAGGTGCGTGTGCGTATGAGCCAAGAGATGATGGATAAAACCTGTCGCGGTTTTGCCGAGGCGCTGGCCGCGCGCGAGCCGGTTCCCGGTGGTGGCAGCGCGAGCGCCTTTGTAGGTGCGCTGGGCGCCTCGCTTTGCGGAATGGTTGCCCGCTATGGGGCGACAAACCCCGCGCTTGCCGATCGCGCAGACGATCTGACGCGCGCGTTTGCCCAGGCGGATGAGTTGGCGCAGGAACTTGTGGGTCTGGTTGCCGAGGACGTTCGTGCCTACGGGCAGGTGTCCGCGGCGTACGGTATTCCGCGTGACGATCCGGCTCGAGCGACCGCGATTCAGGATGCGCTGCATGTGGCCGCTCTGCCGCCGTATCGCATTATGGATGCCTGCGGGCGTGCGCTGGCGCTGCTCGAGGACATGGCCGACAAGGGTTCGCGTCAGCTGCTGTCCGATGTGGCGTGCGGCGCCGTGTTCTGCCGTGCCGCTATGCAAGGCGCGAGTTTGACGCTCTTTGCGAACACCACGTCTATGAAGGATCGCGTTCGTGCCGAGGAGCTCGAGACGGCGTGTGATGAGCTGCTCGACACATGGTTGCCGCGCGCCGAGGCGCTGGCGCGCCGCGCCTCCGACGCTGCAAGGAAGAGAGGATAGCCATGGCTGAACTGCTGAAGGGTGCTCCCGTTGCTCGCGCTTTGACTGAGGAACTTGCTGCTCGCTGCGCAGCCCTGCGCGAGCGGGGCGTTGTTCCGACGTTGGCTATTGTGCGTGTAGGTGAACGCGAGGACGACCTATCCTACGAGCGCGGTGCGCTCAAGCGCTGCGAAAAAGTGGGGATTGAGGCTCGTCGCGTTTTGCTTTCTGCCGATGTTTCGCAGGACGAGCTGTTGACGGCTATCGAGGACATCAATGCCGATTCGGCTGTTCATGGCTGTCTGATGTTCCGCCCGCTGCCCGCCGGCCTTGACGAGAACGCCGTCGCCGCAGCGCTCGATCCCGCCAAGGATGTTGACTCCATGACGCCGGCTTCGCTGCTCACCACGCTTTCGGGGCGCGGCGAGGGTTTTGCCCCCTGCACAGCCGAAGCTGTGCTTGCTTTGCTGGATCATTACGGCGTTGAGCTGGATGGAGCTAAGGTTGCTGTGGTCGGGCGCTCGCTGGTGATCGGGCGTCCCGTTGCCGCCATGCTTACGGCGCGCAATGCCACCGTGACGACGTGCCATACGCATACGCGCGACCTTGCTGCCGAGTGCCGTGCGGCTGATATTGTGGTTGCGGCCGTTGGGCGCGCGCACACGATTGGTGTGGACGCGGTTCGCGAGGGCCAGACAATCATCGATGTTGGCATTAATTGGGACGAGGCCGCTGGCAAGTTGGTCGGGGACGTTGATTTTGATGCTGCAGAGCCGGTTGTTGACACCATCACGCCTGTGCCGGGCGGCGTGGGAGCTGTGACCACCGCGATTCTCGCCAAACACGTGATTGAGGCGGCGGAGCGCGCATCGAAATAGGCGTTTTGGGCTGTTTGAGGGGGTTAGCTATATACCACGTGGTCAAACAATGCCAAATATGAGTACTGTTGCCAAGATAGTCACATATGTCTTACGTCTTTTTGGCTTCCTAACGGTATCCATTATCGTTAGGAAGCCTATTTTATTGAACTTATGGGGAATAACGTTGTCTTGCTTTTGGGCAAATGGGGATTTTCGGCACTCGTTACAGGGAAATTTGCTGCCACTAAATTGGTGACAGTACTCATATTTGGCATTTTTTGACCACGGGGGCTGCCGAGGCCGTGGTTTCGCCCTTTCTGCGCCGAAGCGATACACTGTTGCCGTTTGATTTTTTCGCTCAAGGAGGATGCGCATGCCGTGCACAACGATTCTGGTCGGTAAAAACGCAAGCTACGACGGGTCGACCCTGGTCGCGCGTAACGAGGACTCGTCCAACGGGGTATTTGAGCCCAAGCGCATGCGCGTAGTGCATCCCGACGAGCAGCCGCGCGTCTACACGAGCGTCCTGAGCCACCTGACCGTTGAGCTGCCCGATAACCCCATGCGCTATACGAGCGTCCCCGATGTTGTTCCGGGCCACGGTATCTGGGCCGAGGCCGGTTTCAACGAGCTCAATGTTGGCATGTCCGCAACCGAGACGCTTACCACCAACGAGCGCGTCCGCGGCGCCGATCCGCTCGTGGACTACGTGCCCGCCAAGGGCAACGAGGGTGAGGACGGCTATGTGCCGGCGCAGCCCGGTGGCCTGGGCGAGGAGGACATGGTGACCCTGGTGCTGCCGTATGCCAAGTCCGCCCGCGACGGCGTGCGTATCTTGGGCGACCTGCTCGAGCGCTACGGCACTTACGAGAACAACGGCATCGCCTTTAGCGACGTGGACGAGATCTGGTGGCTCGAGACCATCGGCGGTCACCACTGGATCGCCAAGCGCGTGCCTGACGACGCCTATGTGACCATGCCCAACCAGCTGGGCATCGACAGCTTTGACCTGGATGACGCCGAGGGCGCCCAGGCCGACCATATGTGCTCCGCCGACCTGCGCGTCTGGATGGCCGAGTGGCATCTGGACCTGACGCTGGGCGTCGAGAGCGACGGCCCGGCTGCCGTCTTTAACCCGCGCGAGGCCTTTGGCTCGCACAGCGACAGCGACCATGTCTACAACACGCCGCGCGCCTGGTACATGCAGCGCTGCCTCAACCCCAGCGACGTGTGGGATGGCCCCGACGCCGACTACACGCCCGAGAGCGACGATATCCCCTGGAGCCGCGTGCCCGAGCGCAAGGTGACCATCGAGGACATCAAGTACGTGCTCTCGAGCCACTACCAGGGCACGGAGTACGACTGCTACGGCAGCAGGGGCACGCCCGCTACGCGTGGTGCCTATCGCCCCATCGGCATCAACCGCAACAGCCAGCTTGCCGTGTTGCAGCTGCGCCCCTATGCGCAGCCGGCCTACCGCGCCGTGCAGTGGATGGCCTTTGGTTCCAACTCGTTTAACGCGCTGGTTCCGCTGTACGCCAACGTCGAGACTATGCCCGAGTACTATGCCGACACGCAGGCTCGCGTGACGTCCGAAAACTTCTACTGGGCCAACCGCCTGATCGGCGCGCTGGCTGACGTCCGCTTCCATGAGTGCGGCCGCGCGGTCGAGGATTATCAGGAGAAGATCGGTGGCATGGGCCACAAGCAGATCCATGACGTCGACGCTGCCGTAGCCGCTCTGCCCGAGGTCGAGGTGCCTGCCGAGCTTGCACGCGCCAACGAGGCCTTTGCCGAGCGTGTTCGCGTGGAGACCGATGCCCTGCTGGGCAAGGTGCTTTACACCACGAGCTGCGCCATGAAGAACTCTTTCGCGATGAATGACAACGTGAGGTAGGGATTTCCCGTCGATCGAATAGCGCTAAAACGCTTTGTCGCTTTCGCTCAATCTTGGGTACAAGAACGCCAATGCAGTTGTTTGTGATTGGAGACAACCATGGTTATGAAACTCGATCAGCTTGTTAACGGCGCCATTAACGTGGGCTTTGGCGCTGCCGCCGTTGCTGTCGAAGGCGGCAAGAAGGTCCTCGACGACCTTAACACCAAAGGCGAGCAGGTCCGCAAGGACACCGCCACCCCCGATATCGCCCGCAGCGTGTCCGACATGTTCGAGCAGGCCGGTGGCACCATCTCCGATCTGACCGAGCGCTTGGGCATGCAGGGCGAGACCGCGGCCCAGCGCGTGCTTGACGAGCTCATCCTTGCCCGGGTCCGCGTCATGACCGCCCCCGAGCGCACGGCCTTCCTGGCCCATGTGCGCGACATCGTCGATTCGGTCGAGGACAACGTGACCTCGGTGCCCGTCGAGTCTGTTGAGGCCGACGATGCGAAGGATACCGAAGAGGCCGAGTAGCAGCGCAGATGGCAGATTCCACCACCGATTACAACAATCTAGATCCTCTGGGTAACGAGGCGGCGGTTGTCGATGAGGTCGACGCTGCCGTCTCGGGCGCTCGCAAGAAGCCACGCGCTGTCGATATGGTGCCCGAGGAGCCCGACGCGATGGCACCGGACGAGGAATACCAGCTCACGCCGGCTGGTCGTCGCGAACGCATTGGGCAGATTGTTCGCCTGGTCAAAAAGTACCGCGTGTGGGATAACCTCACGCCGGTTCGTTTGCGCCGCCTGCTCGAGGAACTCGGCCCCATGTTCGTCAAGATGGGGCAGATTCTGGCCAACCGGTCCGAGATTCTGCCGCAACGCTTTTGCGACGAGCTGCGTCGTCTGCGCTCCGACGTGGAGCCGGTGCCGTACGAGGTAGTGCTTCGCTGTCTGGAGGAAGAATACGGCCTGCGCCTGGGGGAGATGTTCGACGCGATCGACCCCAATCCGCTTGGTAGCGCATCGCTCGCGCAGGTGCACCGCGCCCGCCTGGTGACCGGCGAGGACGTGGCCGTTAAGGTGCAGCGCCCCGGTGCGCAGCAGGTTATGGCACAGGACATCGATATCATCCGCTCGGTGGTGCGTATCGTTTCCAAGTTCGTCAACACCGATCAATTCGTTGATCTGCACGGCGTAGTCGAGGAGTTGTGGACCTCGTTTCGCGAGGAGACCAACTTTTTGGCCGAGGCCAAAAACCTCAACGACTTCTACGAGTTCCATAAGAGCGTTCATGGCGTGACGTGCCCTAAATCCTATCTGGACCTGTGCACCGAGCACGTGGTGGTTATGGACTACGTCGACGGCATTTCGATCGCCGATCCCGAACGCTTGGTGGCCGAGGGCTATGACTTGGAAAAGATCGGTGCCGCGATTGTCGAGGACTACTCTACGCAGGTGCTCGATGACGGTTTTTTCCATGCCGACCCGCATGCGGGAAACATCATTCTCAAGGACGGCATCGTCTACTTTATCGACTTGGGCATGGTCGGACGCATGTCGAGTCACGATCGCGGTATCGTCAAGGACATGATTTTCGCCGTGGCCGAGGGTGACGTGCCCAAGCTCAAGGATTCGCTCATGCGCTTCGCCGTGACGCGTGGCGATTCGGCCGAGCTCGATCATTCAGCGTTTTTGTCCGACCTTGACTTTATCGTGGCTGACTTTGCGGGCCTTGACCTGAAGGATCTGGATATCGGCGAGTTTTTGACCTCGCTGTTAAACCTCGCGCGTAAGAATGACGTTGAGCTGCCGAGCGTGGTGACGATGTTCGCCCGCGGCATGGTGACGCTCGAGGGCCTGTTGACCGAGTACATGCCCAACGTCAACATGATCCAGATCATCCAGACGCACATCAAAAACGAGAAGAGCACCTACGCCCGCATGCGCGAGATGAGCCGCGATCTTGCCGCGAGCAGCTATCGCGCGGCAAAAGGCTCGCTCGAGGCGGCCGAGTATCTGGGCTTGGCTTCGCGTATGCTTACGCGCGGCCAGCTTAAGGTAAACACGCAGATCATGAGCAGCGATAAGGCGCTGCGACAGCTGGGTGGAATTATCGACCGCATGTCGATGGCGATTGTGATCGCCGGTCTGTTTATCGGTTCGTCGGTGGTGTACTACGCGCGCATCGAGCCGGTTGTGTTTGGTATCCCAGTCATTGGCTTTATGGGCTACGTGAGCGCGCTGGTGCTGGCGCTTATGCTGGGTCGCAATATCTGGCTCAACAGCCACGGCGGCAAGCACTAGAGGCTGCGACCGTCACCGCATTCTCCTATCGCAAACAATAGCTTTTACCTTGGGCTTCGCCTGCGTGCGAGGCCCTTTTGCGTGATAGCATATTGACGGTTTTAATCGATGGCCTAGATGGTGGTGCGGAGACGCACGAATGCGCGGTTTTCCTGCGCGTTTGGGAGAATCGGGGTGCAAGTCCCCGGCTGTACCAGTAACCGTAATTCCTCTTGGCTCGGGATGTTCGCGTCGCAGATCGGACGGCGCGCCCGAGTCGTTAAGGTTAAGTCGGATCGCCTCCCATCTTGCATGCGGCTGCGGCGTATGCCGCCGGTGTGCATAGGGCTCTGGAGGGAAGGGGGACCCCGATGGGGGAACTCGAGCGCAACATGCGCGATGACGTGGGGCAGCTTCAAGGCAACGCTCCAAGTACAGACAGTAGGAGACAAATGGATATGTTTGAGGACGAGTACCAGCGTGCCTCGCTTCGTCGCCGTGGCGTAATCGCGCGCGGCGTGGCAAAGCGCTGCCTGGTGGCATTCCTGGCCTTCGCGATGGCCTTTGGCACCACGCCGGCTCAGCTGTGGGCCGAGGGTGCCGAGGGCATTACCGACGCTGTGGCTCAGGCTACGACGCCAGGCGAGGACGCAGCGCTTGCGGGCGGTACCGCTGAGCAGAGCGGCGCCGAGGTTTCGGATTCCGGGAGCGCGCCTGCAGCTAGTGCCGCCACTACAGGGGCAGCAACTGGCGACGAAGGCTCGGCGACGGGGGAGAGCCCTGCCACGAGCGAGCGGTCTTCGACGGCATCCGCTGGCCAAGCAGGATCTGCCGCCGCGGCTGCCGTCCAGACAGAGAACCCGACAGAAACTGGCGATGTCGTCAAGAAGCAAATCGAGGTCTCGTTCTCGATTATCGGCACCGATGCCGACGGCAAGGCTCAGACCTGGGTGGCGCCTACGCAGCTCAAGCTCGACGAGGGCGCGACGGCTGCGGATGCCTTCATTAAGCTGCAGGAGAAGACGGGCTTCAAGGCGAAGTACGATCCGAACACGGCATACGGTTTCTACCTCGAAAGCATCACCTCCCCGAGCGATGGCCGCACGCTTGCCTACGATCCGGCGACTTATGCCTACTGGCAGCTGTTCGTCGACGGCGCGTCTTCCTCGGTTGGCGCGAGCAGCGTCAAACTCACCCAGGGGCAGAAGATTGAGTTTGCCTTTACGGGTGGTAGCGCGTCCCCTGTCGTTAAGGACCAGCTTGCTGCGAATGTGACCGTCATTGGTCGCGATGCCCAGGGCAAGACTCAGACCTGGGTCGACAACGCGCAGTATGTGGTGACGTCCGGTTCGAGCGCGCTTGATCTTACGAAGGTCGCGCTTGAGGCGAATGATATTGACGCCGTTGCTGCGGGCTCCTTCATTCTGAGCCTTAAGTACAACGGTGTTGAGCTGGGTACGCCCCAAGATTATTCGACCTATTGGCAGCTGTTTATCAACGGCAAGTCGAGTGACTATACGGCGGACAATGTCACCATCCATGCTGGCGATACCGTCACGTGGTTCTACGGTGGCTGGGGCGACCAGTTGCCGTCCGATTCTGTCCATGCTTCCGTTCAGGTGCTTGGCAAGGACAAGGACGGCAAGCAGCAGGTTTGGGCTTCGACGGGCCAGACGAGTCTCAAGGCGGGCTCTACTGCTAAGGACCTGTTGGAGCAGACTGGTCTTAAACTCAAAGCTACAGAAGAGTCTTGGGGTTGGTACCTTAGGGGCATTACCTCGCCGCTTGACGGTAAGACCTATTGTGGCTCTGATGCTGCGACCAATAGCTATTGGCGCTTCTACGTAAAGGGCAAGTCCGACGCAAAGTACAAGTTCGCCGACGTTGGCGCTGGTGCCTACGAGCTCCATGAGGGTGACGCCGTCACCTTTATGTATGCTGGCGACAGCGATGCCCTCCCTGGTCAGGTGCTTGGATCCGCCGATATCATCGGTCCCGATGTCAACGGCAACAATACTCGCTGGGGCTCGGCAAGCAATGTTTCCCTGCCCGAGGGCTCTACGGCTCAGAACCTTATTGAGACGGTCCTGAAGGCCAAGGGCGTTACGTACAACGGCTCCCAGAGTGGTGAGTACTGGTTCCTCAATTCCATCAACTCGCCGTTCGATCACAAGCCGTATGCCTGGGATGCTGCGACCAATAAATATGGCTCTGTTAGACCAGGATTGACATACATGTGTCCCCACGGTGCCATATCGTTAG
>JAUUSS010000051.1 GCA_030841765.1 Collinsella aerofaciens
CACCTCGCAGCACACCGCTGATTACATTGTATGCAATGATAATAACGATACCGGCGCGCTTGTCCATGCTGGGCTCGCAGCCGATGCGCTCGTCACCGAACATGGCCTTGTGGGCGTCGACGAGGGCCTTGACGTGCGGAGCGGTCTCCTTGTTGATCCACGTGGGGAAGTAAGCCTCGGTCTCGTAGACCTCGCCGGTCCAGGACGGACGGTCGTACATGTACATGGAGACCTTCACGTCGTCGCCGTACTTCTTGGCGGCCGGCAGGTTGCGGATCTCGTCCAGGCAGGACTCCCAGGTCTCACCGGCGGTCATACGACGGTCGATGGAGATAGCGCAGGAGTCAGCGACAGCGCAACGGCTGGGGCTGGTGTAGAAGATCTGGCTGACGGTGCAGGTGCCGCGGCCCAGGAAGCGGGCATCCTCGAAGTGCTCGGGGTTGTACTTGGGGTCGAGCATCTTGACGAGACCCTTGATGTCGGTCGACTCGTCGCAGCCGTTGTTGTTGAGGGCGCGGACGTCGGCGATGATGTCGGCCATCTTGTAGATGGCGTTGTCGCCGCGGTCGGGAGCGGAGCCGTGGCAGGAGGTGCCGTGAACGTCGACACGGATCTCCATGCGGCCGCGGTGACCGCGATAGATGCCGCCGTCGGTGGGCTCGGTGGAAATGACGAACTCGGGCTTAATGCCGTCCTTGTTGTAGATGTACTGCCAGCACATGCCGTCGCAGTCCTCTTCCTGGACGGTGCCGACGACCATGATCTTGTAGCCCTCGGGGATGAGGCCCATGTCCTTCATCATCTTGGCAGCGTAGGTAGCGGAAGCCATGCCACCCTCCTGGTCGGAGCCGCCGCGGCCGTAGATGATCTCGTCGGTCTCGTAGCCCTCGTAGGGATCGGCATCCCAGTTCTCGATGTTGCCGATGCCGACGGTGTCGATGTGGGAGTCGATGGCGATGATCTTGTCGCCCTCGCCCATAAAGCCCATGACGTTGCCCAGGCCGTCGACCTTGACCTCGTCATAGCCAAGGCTCTCCATCTCGGCCTTGATGCAAGCGACAACCTCACCCTCCTCGCAGGACTCAGAGGGATGGGAGATCATAGCGCGCAGAAAGCGAGTCATATCAGCACGATGGGACTCAGCAGCAGCCTTGATTGCGTCGAAATCGAGTTCTTTAGTCATAACAGTTAACCTTTCTACAAGGGTTTACCTACAGGTAGATATTTCAGATAGATCACTTGTGCCAAGCAGCGTGAGGTGGAGCACCCCACAAGCAAGTAACCATAGGAGGCGGACGGAGGACTTTGCTCCGTCGCGAGTTCCGCACGAGCCGGAGAGCACTTAATGTGCTCTCCGTGCGAGCAGGACTGTCCGAGCAGGGAGTAAAGTCCTCCGGCTGCCTCCGGACAGGTCAGTCTGCTAGCAGGTGGGGTACTCGCCCTCCCAGACGATGCGACGGTACTGATCCGGATCGGTGTCGCCCTCGGTGGAGAAGCAGAGCACGGAGCTCGTCTTGTCCAGGCCGATGAGCTCCTTGAGCTCGGCGTACTCGGGATCGAGCATGATGGTCTCGACCAGGCCGGTGGTCACTGCGCCGGACTCGCCGGAGATGACGCGCGGGTCGCCCTTCTCGGGGGCGCCCAGGGTACGCATGCCGCGAGCGGTGACCCAGTCGGGGCAAGACACGAAGGCGGTGGTGTGGTTGCGCAGGATATCCCAGCCCAGGATGTTGGGCTCGCCGCAGCACAGGCCGGCCATGATGGAAGGCATGTCGCCGTCCACGATACGCGGATCGCCATCGCCGGCGGCAGCACCCTTGTACAGGCAGGCGGCAGGCGCGCACTCGACCACAACAAAGGTCGGCGGGTTATCGGGATACAGGTTGGTGAAGTAGCCCACCACGGCGCCGGCGAGCGAACCCACGCCAGCCTGGACAAACACGTGCGTCGGGCGGTTGATGGCCATCTCGCGCAGCTGCTCGGCAGCCTCGGAGGCCATGGTGCCGTAACCCTCCATGATCCAAGACGGGATCTTCTCGTAGCCCTCCCAGGCGGTGTCCTGAACGATAACGCCGCGCTCGCAGGCATCGGCCTCGGCGGCGGCCATGCGCACGCACTCGTCGTAGTTGACCTCTTCGATGGTCACCGTGGCGCCCTCGGCGGCAATGTTATCGAAGCGGGGCTTGGTGGAACCCTTGGGCATGTGCACGACAGCCTTCTGGCCCAGCTTGTTGGCAGCCCATGCCACGCCGCGGCCATGGTTGCCGTCAGTGGCGGTAAAGAAGGTGGCCTGGCCAAAGTCCTCGGCCAGCTGATCGGAGGTCAGGTAATCGAAGGTGCAGTCGGCAACGTCCTTGCCGGTCTCGTCGGCAATGTAGTTGGCCATGGCAAACGAGCCGCCCAGAACCTTAAAGGCGTTGAGGCCAAAACGATAGCTCTCGTCCTTAACGCACAGGTTGGAAAGGCCCAGGCGCGCAGCCTGACCATCCAGGCGGGCAAGCGGAGTGACGGTGTACTGGGGGAACGACTGGTGGAAGGCGCGGGCCTTCTTCACGTGGTCGAGGCTCATGATTCCCAAGTGCTTGTCATCGCTCTTGGGCATCGTGTTGCCCGCCCACTGGATCTTATCGGCCATACGGTGAACTCCTTAAGTCCTCTCTTGCCGGCCCCCGCATACGCGTTTCAGCCCGATCCCATTCACACGACTGAACTTTTATGTGGATGCCAAACAAAAAGTTTGTTAGTAATGTTCTATCACACTTTTTGATTGGTATATCTAACGAATTGTTTGTTGCCGTAATCGGTACTTTTTCGCCGCCGAACGGTCACACAACGCAGCGACGCTTTCGTAATTTGCGAACAGGTGTGGTTTATGGCACAGTGAGCACAAACTAATTTTTAGGAAGGTACCCATGACCCCCGCACAGATTGAGTTTTACAAGCGCCTCGCACACGGTCTGGCGCTCCAATTTGGCCCCAACTGCGAAGTCGTCGTCCACGATCTGGAGACCGAGGACGTGGACCACTCCATCGTAGTGATCGAAAACGGCCACGTCAGCGGGCGCAAACTGGGTGACGGCCCCAGCCATATCGTGTTTGAGTCCATGCACGAGGGCGCCACCGACGTACACGACCGCGAGCCATACCTCACCAAAACCGCCGACGGCAAGCTGCTCAAGTCCTCGACGATCTTTATCCGCAACGACGAGGGCAAGCCCGTCGGCATTTTGGGCATCAACTTTGACATTACGCTTATGAAGGCTTTTGAGCGTTCACTCGACGCTTTTACCGGCACCGGCGGCACGGGCTATACCGAGCCCGAGCCCATTACCAAGAACATCGGCGACCTGCTCGAGGACCTGCTGCACGAGTGCGAGCAGTTTGTGGGCAAGCCCGCGGCACTCATGACCAAAGACGAGCGCATTCGTGCCATTGGCTACCTCGACCGTCGCGGTGCCTTCCTCATTTCCAAGTCGAGCGAGCGCGCCTGCGAGTTCTTTGGCATCTCCAAATACAGCTTCTATAGCTACCTCAATGAGGCCAAGGCGGCGGCCGGCGACAAGTAGGCACTCGCCTGGATTGCCCCTCCCCTTTTGGGTACGAGTTCTGGAAAGCACGAATCCAAGACCGGGCCGCTTGGGAAGTTCCATATAATCGATGTCATTAGTATTTCGAAAGGATGGAACAGAATGGCGTTGAGCAAGGCATCATGCACCGGTCGCGGATTGATTCCGGCAATTGGTGGACATGTGCACCGCATGTTCGATGAGGGTGAAGACGACCTGTTTTCGCTAAGCCTTGACGACGTGATGGATGATCGCCCGTGGACCGCCGACGAACTCATGGGCGGCGGGGCTCGCCCGTCAAACCCCAATCCCGCACTTGCGCCTAAGCCCGCATCTGCGCCGACTCCTGCGCAGTCGCCCGTTTCGACGCCCGCGCCTACGCCCACACCCACTTCGGCGCCCACGCCAGCTCCCCGCCCCGCAAGCGACCCGTCCGAGACGGCGGCATTTCTCGCTGCAGCGACGCAGGGCAAATCGGCCGACAGCACCGTTATGTACAGCGCCCAGCAGTTGCCTGTTCCTGCGGCACGCAAGCCTCCGGTCGCAAGGCTCGATGAGCCCGTTGCCCGTCAGGTTGCCTACGATTCCTGGGCTGCAGCCGATCTGGATGAGACCTCTACCGGCATGCCGGCGCTCGATGTTCCAGTTAACCCGCTTTTTGCCGCCAACACGAGCGCCGCGGACTATGAGGGCGGTGCGGCATATTCCGGTTATTCCGATGGCCATGCTGGCACCGGTCGCATCGAGACCGAGGATTATGGCACCGCATCGAGCGATTATCTCAACGATCCGTACGCTGCCACGCCTGCACCGGAATATGACCCGGAGGCCGCGTCCGCGCCGGCATATACCAAAAGCACGGGCGAAGAGCGCTTCGCCGATTATTACGCCGAGGAAAAGGCGCTGCGTTTCTCGGAATTTCCGCAGGCAGTCAAGGTTGCCTTTATCGCCATTGTCATTGCCCTGCTCGGCGTCATTGCGTTTGAGGGATTCCAGCTGTTCCGCGGCCCCACCCAAGCGGAGTCGGAGACCCAGCAAAAAGAGGACGATAACCAGTACCTGGACATCAACACCCTCAAGGGCGACCCCAACGACGGAGACGATGAGTAGCGAGGACTGAAGGCGGCCGCAGGATCCCGCATCCAGCACCGGCTTCTAAGTGCTGTTTTGTCATCCAGCTACACTTTTCCGAAGTTTTAAGGTGCCTATTTCGACACTTTTCCGGATGAAAGCCGAATAATCACTTGGGAAACCAACGCCGTTCACGCGTCATTTCGCAGGCGGCGCTTGATTTCTGTCCGTACACGTTGATAGACTTCCTCTTGCCTGCAAGGAGCGGGCGCGTTTTATCCAGAGTCGGGGTAGAGAGTTGGCTCCACGATCCCGACGCCAACCGGCCAAGAGGCACGGTGGCCCTGCCAACACCGATGAAAGGAGCCCGTATGGACAATTTCTCCGTGCGCAGCGAGCGCAACTTCCACAACCTGGTCGTCAAACCAAATCGTATGCATCTTCTTGATAAGCCAAATGGCTACGCCTCGGCCATGGTCAAGAGCAGTCTCTCCCACCAGATGCGCTTTACAGTACAGAAGCTCGAGGAAGAGCTCTGCGCCGCTGACAGCCCGCACGTACTGCAGATCAAGCTGTCCGGAAACGATTCGCGCGAGCCGTCTAGCTGGAAGTTGTTTGCCGACGGCGAGTGTGTCGCGGACGGATCCGGTGCCTATGTTCGCAAGTGCTTCTGCGTGGGGACCGAGGTGTTTTTGGACCTGTGCCGAGATGCCGTACGCGCGACGAAGCTACACCAGTGGAGCCAGAGGGAGTACGAGCTGCTGAGCGCAGCGCGCAGGGTTGCGGGGGTATAGACGGCAGGCAGGGCAAATCGTCATACCGTCTGATGCTTTGGTTCAAACAGTAGGGCGAAACCGCACTCGCACGTCCCACTAAACCGAATGGCGTTCTCAAAACCTACCTCCCCTCCGCCTTCAGCTTCAGCAGCAGATCGCTCAGCTCGGGGCACTTACTGGAGAGACGCGTCTGGGTTCGCTCGCCCATCCCCCATCGCTGGCGGATCACCTGGGCGCGCGGGCTCACGTGATAGCTCCCACCTATCACCTGCTTGAGCAACCTGGCGGTCACGCGTGCGTCGGCGAGGGCGCTGTGAGCGTGACCGGTCGACTCATCAAAATCGACGCCAAACCACGTTGCCGCGTCGTCCAACGAGACACATCCATGGCTGCCCACGTCCATAATCGAGGTGTAAAACGCCTGCAGGTCGGCCCAGTCCACGGGAAAGCCAGCAAGGTCGATGCGTTTCGCCCCGCACTCGGTCAAAAGCTGTCGGCGGTCCGCCCCGCTCCAACAGACCACTTGAGCGGAGTAGCGACCAATCCACTCGCTGAGCCTTTTGATCACCATGTAGAGCGGATCGGCCATCGCGGTATCCACGGCCAATATTCCCGTGAGCTCGCGGACGGGATACGCAACGCCTTCGGCATATTCCGTCTGCACAAACTGCGAGAACTCGCCCATCACGTTGCCGCGGTTATCGAGCTTGACGGCGCCGACCTCGATAATCTCGTTGCGCAGTCCACGGCGCTGGCGCTGCTTTGGCACCGGCGCAAACTCAAAGTCGAGCACAATCTGGCGCGCAAAATTCGTCGTATCGATAGCCAAGATACCCGACGTCTTTTTGTCTGGCACGGTCAGGGCCTTTCTCCGTCAACTGCCACTCGGTACATAGACGGCTAGATTGCCGTAAGGATAAGCGCCCGTGCGGACACAAAAGCGGGGCGCAATGCCATGCGCCGGGCACGCGTCATACAGGCGACCCCAAGAGCGCCGTCCGCTCTATTCAAATGCATGTGAAATAGATTTAGGCCCGGTGACTTGAATCAGCGGTCATCCCAGGCCCATCAGAGCTCGTAGAGCTCTTAATTGCTTTGGTCTCGCCCTTCATAGCGTTTGTCGGGCTTTCTGAGGCACTCAAGCAGCGTTCGAAGCATAACACGCACTGCCATTAAGGCATTGACCCCTCGACCTAAGCAACGGCGCTGCCCAGCTCCACTCTACTTGGGCTGCCGTTAACTTTATTCTATCTGTGAGCATCGGGTTTACCAAATGGATTTTCGGTAATGGAAGTACGACGCCCCGCAAAACCACTACGCCCCAAGTGCAGCCATGGGGATCACCGCCACGCCGTCGTCGCGTGTGTAGGCGATGCTCCCCTTTCCAACCACGACCGCCAAAAAAGCCGGCGCAGCATTCTGTGCGGCAGGGTTGGAGAGCACTTTCTTCTCCAGCGCCTTGAGGTTTCTCGCTCCGTCGTCTGCCTTCGTCTCGCTCAGCTTGACCTCGATGGCTCCCCAGCGCCCGTCGTGCTCAACGATCAAATCGACCTCAAGGCCTTTCTCATCTCGGAAATAATGGACGCTGTTGTCGACGCCGCCGTAGGTAGAAAGGAACACGCGCACGTCGCGCAGGACAAGGTTCTCAAAGAGCATCCCCAGCGTCTGCATGTCGCCAAGCAGCCGCTCAGGGGTAGCCCCCAGTAACGCCGCCGCAAGCGACGGGTCACAGAAGTAGCGCTTGGGGCGCACGCGAACGCGGGCCTTCGAGCGCATGGGCGGCTCCCATCCGCACAGGTCCTCGGTCAGCTTGAGCCTGTTGAAGAGGTCCAGGTACGCAGCGATGGTCCTCTCGTCGGGGCCCGCCTCACCGTATGAGGCGTCCTTTATGAGCGTCTTGTACGTGACAGCTTGGCTCTCGTTCATGGCAAGAGCTCGCAAAAGGCCGTGTGCAAGCTCGGGCGACATGCCCTCGTCCAGCACGTTGACGTCGAGCACCGAGTGCACGTACTGGCTTGCCGTCTCTCGCGCAAGATCTTCCGAAAGCCCAAGATTTGCAGGCCAACCGCCCCTGCAGCACCAGCGGGCGACGTCATCCACCGTGCTCTCGCGACGCTGAGGGGCAAAATCCTCGCCCTTAAAGAGGCTTGCCAGTGACACGAGCGGCTCGCCGTCGCCCGACTCACACAGGGCCATGGGGCGCATTGACAGACGGGCGATCCTACCCGTGCCGGAATGACGAACATGGCTGCGCTCCTCGCTTTTGAGCGCGGTCGAACCCGTGAGCAAAAGTGTCCCCCGTTCGTTGCCGCTCGCGTCCACGAAACGCCGGGCGGCATCCCAAACCTCGGGCACCTCCTGCCATTCATCGACCAGGTGTGGCGCATCGCCGATGAGCGCCAGGCTTGGGTCGACCTCTGCCGCCGCACGCTGCGCAGGCTCATCGAGCCTGGAGACGCTCGCCGAGCGAGAGAGCGCCGTCCAGGTCTTGCCGCACCATTTGGGGCCGTTGATCTCCACACAGCCAAACGCCCGCATAAGGGTGTCGAGGCGCTCCTCTATGAGCCGGGGCCTATATCCCTTTTGGGTCAATCTCTTTGGTGCATCCATAGACGGCCGTCCCTCTCTATCACGCGATATGCGAAATTACGCCATTCTCAATGCTGATTTTACGCTACTTTCAATGTAGTTTTTACGCCATGACAGATGTAGTTTTTACGCCATTTTCATTGAAGGTTTTACGCTTGGCATCCTTAGCGCGACCCATTCCGAGCATCACATCAGAGCGTGCTTGGTTATCTCCGCTCGCACATCTCGGCAAACGAAATCAGCTTGGCATCTCCCCTGCTCGCCGCAGCTTCCTGACATCCTTGCGTAAAGCCTCGCTTCGAGAAGATCGCATAGCTTTTGTGCTGCCGCCTAAAGAGCTCGCTTCGATGCACGAGCTTTTGCAGCACGTCTTCGCCCACCGGTTCATTGCGCCATTTGCATTCCGCAAACAGCGCAGTGCCCTCGCCATCGTCAACAATCAAGTCGATTTCTTCCTGCGTATGCGTGCGATTATCCGTCCCCCACCAGCGCCCAACGCTTGCCGGAACCACATCAAGCTGGCCCGCCCGCGCGAGTTCGTACACGTATTGTCTGCATATAAGCTCAAAGACCGTACCCATGTAATCCGATACGTGCGGCTCAATGCGCTCATACGCCATCTCGGCCATATCGTTTTGAATCAGCCCGATGTTCTGCGGAACAAACTTGTACCAGAACCTAAACATCTGATCGCTCAGCAGATACACGGCTCGCTTATTGCTCGTCTCGTTTAGGGGCAGCTCGCGCTCGACAATCCCAAGCGACGCCAGCTTATCCACATAGCTCTTTACGTTGCTCGCAGGGATTCCCGTAGAGCTCGCAATCTCCGAGATCTTCGAGCGCCCCTGGGCAATTGCTTGCACGATCGCATCATATTGCTCGGGATTGCGGCACTCCTGCAATAGCAGGTTACTCGGCTCCTCAAAGAGATAGCCCGTAGGAGTTAGAAAAAGACGTTTGATGTTGTCCTTGAGCGGTGCGGCAGGATCGACTTTCTCGATATATGCAGGAATGCCACCTGTCATGCCATAGCAAACTGCAGCGTCTTCGCGACCCATGCTCTGCCACAACCCGAGGGTCGTCGTAAAATCGAGCGGCATGATCTTAAACTGGGCCGTACGCCTACCGTATAGTGGGCTCTCGTAGCCCAACACCTGCTCTTCCATAAACGAAAGCGACGACCCGCACAGGATAAGCATAAGCTTGGTCTCTTTGTACAAGTGATCGATCTTGTCTTGCAGCAACGAGCTGATCTCGGGATTCGATTGGGCGAGATAAGGATACTCGTCGATCACGACAATCAAACGTTCCGTGCGAGCCATGGTAGCCAACGCATCGAACGCCTCGTCAAAACTACGAAACGACACGCCAGCAACACCAACGGAGCCCGCAAGTATCGCCTGGCTAAAGCCATGCAGGTTTGCCTCTGCATTGGTACGACGAGCTTGAAAGTAAATAGCCTTCTTGCCTTGGATAAACTCTGTGATAAGGCGCGTTTTGCCCACGCGACGGCGGCCGTAAATCACAGGCATCTCAAAGGAGCCCGTGCCATACAGTCGATTGAGCTCGGACATTTCCACTGTTCTTCCGATAAACATAGGGCCATCCTTCCTTTGCGTTATAGCTAGCTATATTATACCTTCCTATAATATAGCTAGCTATAACGTAATTCGACAAGCGGCGCACACGAAAGGGGCGGTACACCACCGCACGTGGACCGTTCCGGAAAATGCATCCCGTTCTGGAGCCAAAAACTGGGCCGTAGTTTCCGCCAAACATGCCATCCGTTCATCCCATTCTGAGGCTTGAATCCGGAACACAGTTTCCGCTCCAAACAAAAGGCCCCGGCTCGCGATGGAGCCGGGGCCAAAGGTGCAGCATATACAGTTGGTGTTGTGCGCGAACAGCCCATCAGCAATGCCGTCTGCGCCCTACCCACGGTGACGGGCGCGGCTGTACGGCGTATCCACCATGGGCAGATCCGGACGCAGCTTGCCGTCGAATGCGCGATAGGCGTTCTGCACGGCGGGCGCCGTGGGGATCGTTGCGATCTCGCCGATGCCCTTGCCGCCGTATGCCACGGGCAGCAGTTCGTCCTTCTCCACGTAGATGGCGTGGATATCCGGAATCTCGGGCGCGCGGAACAACCCGAGCGTGCCGTACCTTGCCTGGGGCACGCAGTCCTTGAGCGGCCAGTCCTCGGTCAGTGCATAACCCATACCCATGAGCACGCCGCCTTCGATCTGACCCTGGATGGAGATGGGATTGACCACCTTGCCGGAATCGTGCGCGGCATAGACCTCGCTCACGCGGCCGTCATCGTCCAGAATGACCACATGCGTGGCAAAGCCGTAGCAGATGTGGCTTTTGGGGTTGGGAACGTCGGCACCCAGCTTGTCGGTCGGCTCCAGATACACGTAGCCAAACTCGCATCCCTCGAGCGCCTTGATGGCGACCGCGGGATCTTGAGGATGCATACCCTGGCCGGCGACGAGCTCCTGAGTGCGCAGCTGATAGGCGCGGCCGTCGTCATACTCGATCTTGACGCCGTCACCATGCGCGCTCACGGGGGTATCGGGTGCAGGCTTTCCGGCCTCGATGCCAAGCATGGCATCGCGCAGCAGGAAGGCGGCACCGCGCACGGCCTCGCCGGTCACGACCGTCTGACGCGAGCCAGACGTAGTGCCGGAGTCGGGAGCGTTCTCGGTGGAGCACTCGCCGTTGGCGATGCAGCGAAGCGGCAGGCCGCATGCCTCGGCAACGTCCTGCAAAAAGACGGTGTTACAGCCCTGGCCGATGTCGGACGTGGCGGCATAGACCACGGCCACGCCGTTCTCGACGCGGATCTTGCAGCGGCCGGCATCGGGCAGGCCCACGCCCACGCCGGCGTTCTTCATGGCGCAGGCAATGCCGGCATGTCCGGGATGCGCGTAGTAGGCATCCTTGACCTCGAGCAGCGTCTCCTTAAGTGCCGTGGAGCAGTCGGCAATCTGGCCGTTGGGCAAAACCTCGCCCGGCTCGATGGCATTACGGTAGCGGATCTCCCACGGATCCAGGCCGACCTTCTCTGCCAGCAGGTCGATCAGGCTCTCGAGCGCAAACTCGGACTGGCAAACGCCAAAGCCGCGGTACGCACCGGCGGGCGGGTTGTTGGTGTAGTAGCCAAAGCCGCGAATGTCGGTGTTCTGGTACTTGTAGGGGCCGACGGCATGCGTGCAGGCGCGCTCGAGCACCGGGCCGCACAGCGACGCGTAGGCGCCAGTATCAAAGTTGATCTCGCAGTCCAGGCCGGTAAAGTTGCCCTCGGCGTCGCAACCCAGCGTAAAGGTACCGTCCATGGCATGGCGCTTGGGATGGAACGCAAGCGACTCAGCGCGCGTGAGCTTGCACTTCACAGGACGCTGGAACTCATATGCGGCGAGCGCGGCCAGGTGTTGGATGGACACGTCCTCCTTGCCGCCAAAGCCGCCACCCACGAGCATGGTCTCGACGACCACACGCTCGGGCTCGTTATCCCAGCCAAACATATGGGCGCACTCTTTGCGCGTATCGTAGGCACCTTGGTCGGTCGACTGCACCTTGACGCCGTTCTTGTACGGGAAGCCCACGGCGCACTCGGGCTCCAAGAAGGCATGCTCGGTAAAGGGCGTGGTAAAGCGCTGTGTCACGGTAAACGCGCTCTCTGCCAGCGCCTTGGCGGCGTCGCCGCGCGTCACGTGACGGCTCTGGCACACGTTGTCCTTGAGCTCCACCGTGTTGCCAAAGGCAAAGAAGCTGTCGTGCAGGCGCGGGGCGTCGGCAGCCCTGGCCTCGGCGATGTTGCGCACGGGCTCCAGCGGCTCGTAGTCAATCTTTACGAGCTTCTTGGCCTTCTCGAGCGTCGCCTCGTCCTCGGCAACCACCAGCACGATGGCATCGCCCACGCAGCGGGTGATATCGCCCTGGGCGATCATGACATCCCAGTCCTGGATAAGGTGGCCGACCTGGTTGACCGGCACGTCCTCGGCGCGCAGGATGCCCACCACGCCGGGCAGGGCCTCGGCCTTGGAGGTGTCGATGGAGAGCACGCGGGCGCGCGGATACTTGGAGCGCACGGCGCTGGCATAGGTCAGGCCCGGCTGATCAAGCTCGTCGATGTCGTCGGGATACTTGCCCTCACCGAGCACCTTCTTGCGCACGTCAATACGGAAGGCGCGCTTGCCCACGCCGTAGTCGTCGCCGCGCTCCAAGTCCTCGTCAATCTGCTTTTCGCCGCGGAGCACCGCAGCTGCCAGCGAAATGCCCTCGATAATCTTCTTGTAGCCGGTGCAGCGGCAGACGTTGCCACGGATGGCGTACTTGATCTGCTCCTCGGTGGGCTCGGGGTCCTCGGCGATGAGCGCTGCACCCGCCATGACCATGCCGGGGATGCAAAACCCGCACTGTACGGCGCCCACGGCGCCAAAGGCGTATACAAAGGCCTCGCGCACGTCCTCGGGCAGGCCCTCGACGGTCACGATGTTGCGGCCGGCGGCAAGAGCGGTGGTCAGCACGCAAGCCTTGACGGCCGCGCCGTCCACGTGGATGGTGCAGGTGCCGCAGGCACCCTCGGAGCAGCCGTCCTTGGCGGAGTGAATGTGCAGGTCGTCGCGCAGGTAGCGCAGCAGCGGTTTGTTTTGGGTCGTCGTGCGCTCGACGCCGTTAACGGTAAAAGTGAATTCCTGTGCCATGGTGATTCCCTTCTACACGCCGGCGGCGATGCCGGTGCGGTCGTGGATGGCGCCATGCGGGCAGATGACGGCGCACATGCCGCACGACAGGCAGTCCGCGCCGTCGATATGGGCGCAGTTGTCCTCGATGCGGATAGCGCCGGCAGGGCACTTTTTGGCGCACATGCCGCAACCGATGCAGCTCGTGTCGCAGATCTTGCGGGCGATGGCGCCCTTATCGGTGTTGTTGCAGCGCACCAGGATGTTCTGGTAGCCGGGAACGAAGGCAATCACGCGCTGCGGGCACGCCATGCTGCACAGGCCACAGCCCGTGCACTTGGAGCGGTCCACGCGGGCGATGCCATCGACCAGCGCAATGGCGCCGTGGGGGCAGGCCGTGACGCAGGCGCCACAGCCAATGCAGCCTTCGCTGCAGTGGGCGTCGCCGCCTGCGGAGGCGCAACCGCTTCCGCAGGCAACGTAGGCCACGTTATGTTGAATGGATTTGGCCATAAGAGACTCGCCTATTTCTTAAGAAGGTACGAATAGTTGTCGCGCACAGCCCTGATGGTCAGGCGGACGGCCTCGGGAAGACCGGTGTTGACGGCATCGACCGAGACGGTGCGGACCGTGCCGGCGACGCGAACCTTAAAGTGGTCCTCGTCCACGGCCAGGAAGCCCTCGTTCTCGGAGTTCTCCATGTCCTCCTCGCTCCAGAACAGGGTGAGCTTGTCCTTGTAGGGACGACCCTCCTGGTAAGGGCAGAACACGGCGCAGTTGCCGCACTCGTTGCACATGCCGTCGACATGGACGACCTGATGCTTGGCCAGGCCCGGCACCTTAATTGCCACGTTGGCGCGGTTGGGGCACACGTCGCAGCAGACCTCGCACACCGAGCCGCAGCCCAGGCAGCGAGTCTTGGTGCAGTTGCGCTTGTCGCGGCACAGCGACCCCTTGCGCTCGTAGCAGGTATCCTCGCGACCGGCCTGAGCATTCTGGTCGGCGTACTTGTTAAAGTCCACGCCGGCGATGGCACGGGCGACTTCGGCGGCGTCGGCGATAGCCTCGACCACGGTAGCAGGACCGCGACGGCAGTCGCCCGCAGCCCAGACGCCCTCGACGCCGGTGGAGGTGGCGGCAAGACGGCCGCGACGGTCGTGCTCAACACCCGCGGCGTCGTACAGGCTGGCATCGATGCCCTCGCCCACGGCACAGATCACCGTGGTGGCGGAAAGCTCGACGGTCTCGCCCGTGGCGACGGGGCTACGACGGCCGCTTGCATCCGGCTCGCCAAGCTCCATAACGTCGCAGGTTAGCACAGCGCCGTTGAGTGCCTTGGGCCCCAGCAGCTCGCAGAACTCAACGCCGTCGGCAAGAGCAAGATCGAACTCTTCCTCGTCGGCGGGCATCTGCTTCTTGGTGCGGCGATACACCAGGCGCACGTTCTTCACGCCGGCCAGGCGCTTGGCCACGCGAGCCGCATCCATGGCGGTGTTGCCGGCGCCAATGACGACGACGTCCTCGCCCAGCTCGAGCTTCTCGCCCTTCTTGGCGGCCTCGAGGAACTCCAGCACGTCGAGCTCGGCGCCCTCGCCCAAGTCTGCAGAGCCGGGCATCCAGGCACCGGTGGCCACGACCACGTCGGTAAAGCCCTGGGCCTTGAGTTCGTCGATGGAATCCACGCGAGCGTTGAGCCGCACCTTGGCGCCAAAGGCCAAGCAGAGCTCGGCATCGTGGGAGATATCGTCGCTCGCGATACGGAACTCGGGGATCACGTGACGGACCACGCCGCCGAGCGAATCGCGGGCCTCGAAGATGGTGACGGGCACGCCGGCACGCGTCAGGAAGAACGCTGTCGCCAGGCCGGCCGGGCCGCCGCCGATAACGGCAACGTTGCGCTCGCCGTCGTTGGCGATGGCCTGGGCGCGCAGCTTGGGCAGCACGGCGGTCATGGCCTCGCGGGCGGCCTTGAGCTTGCTGGCGCGGATCTGGGCGCCCTCGGGCTCGTAGAACGCACGCTCGCAGGCACGGCCGCAGGGATGCGGGCAGATGGTGCCGGTAATGAACGGCAGGGCGTTGCGCTCGATGATGATGTTGAGTGCGTCCTCGTAGCGGCCCTCGTCAACAGCCGCCAGGTAGGCGGGAATATCCTGCTGGATGGGGCAGCTCGTGCGGCACGGCGTGGTAAAGCAGTCGGAAAGCGGGCTCTTGCCGGCGACCTTGCGGTCGGGCAGCGGACGCAGCGGCTTCTTGTAGAGCGGGTTGGTGAGCGAGTCAGCCTGGATCGCAGTCACAGCCTCGAGAGAGACGCCCGCGAACGGCTTGCCGTCCAGATCGCCAAATTCGCCGGCCATCTGACTAAAGCGCTCGTAGCCACCGGGCTTGAGCACGTCGGTCGCCAGGGTGACGGGCCAAATGCCGGCATCGTACAGGGCGCGGATGTTGTAGACCGTGGCACCGCCGGAGTAGCTGATGCGCAGCTTGCCGTCAAACTGCTCGGTAATGCGGCGGGCAGCCTCGATGGTCAGCGAGAACAGCGAACGGCCGGACATGTACATCTCGGTAGAGGGCAGCTCGTTCCTCGTCACGTCGACGGGGAACGTGTTGGTCAGCTTGACGCCAAACTCCAGGCCGCGCTCGGCGCACAGGGCGATCAGGCGCTCGAACATAGGCACGGCATCGGCCCACTGCAGGTCCTCGCGGAAGTGCGTGTCATCGAAGACGATGTAGTCAAAGCCCAGCTCGTTCAGACGCTGGCGGGCAAACTCATAGCCCAGCAGCGTGGGGTTGCACTTGATGTAGGTGTTGAGGCCCTTCTCGGTGATCAGATAGGTCGCGATGCGCTCGATCTCCGCCGGCGGGCAGCCGTGCAGGGTGGACTCGGTGATGGAGTTGGAGACGCGTGCCGGGATGGACTCGACAAACGCGGCGTCGACATGCTCAAACTTGTCCAGGTTGGCAAGCGCCCATGCGCGGCACTCGTTCCAGACGTCGGAGCCGCTGGCATCCTTCATGCCCTCGATGTAGGCATCGACCTTGGGGCTCTTAATACCCTCCAGGTCATAACCCACGGACATGTTGAAGACAAATCCGTCCGGGCTTCCCAGGCCGTACTCGCGAGCGATCAGGTGGCAGGCGAACCATGCCTTCACGTACTCGGCAAAGGCCTGCGGAACCTCGAGCTCGGTCGACCACTCGCAGTTGTAGCACTCGTCCTGCGCCACGATGCAGGGCTTGTTCACACACTTGGAGAGCTCCTCGCCGTCCATAACCTGGACGGTCTTGAGCTCAAAGAAGCGGGAACCGGCAACGTAGGATGCCACGATGTTCTGGGCAAGCTGCGTATTGGGGCCGGCGGCCGGGCCAAACGGAGTCTCGATGCGCTCGTCAAAAATGGGAAGCGCGCCCTCCTGGTTGGTCGTGACCATCTTGCGCACGCCAAAGACGGCGCCCTGGGTCTTGTGCTCCTCGATGATCCAGTTCATCAGCTGCGAAAACGGGATCGGCCTCATGATGTCGCTCATAGTGAGCTCCTCTCTGTAACGCCCGGCGAGACCGCGCGGCG
>JAUUSS010000052.1 GCA_030841765.1 Collinsella aerofaciens
CTGGCTGGATTCCGCTTCTGGCGCGATGAAAACGGGATGGCTTTCCCTTGGGGGCACATGGTATTACCTTGATGCCGCACGTGGGGGAGTAATGTTGAGCAACGGTTGGTATTGGATCGGCTCTACTGACTACAAGTTCAGTTCATCCGGCGCAATGGTTGGCGCTTGGGTCGATGTCCCGTGCTATTCGCAGTACCCGGAACTTCCTACTGGCTGTGAGTCGGTTGCCCTTACAAACTTGCTTAACTACTATGGTTTCGGTTTAGGTAAGACGATTATTGCGGATTATTACTTGCCCAAGGGAAGCAACGGCAACTTTGTTACCGCCTTTGATGGCAACCCAAGGCGTAGCAGCGGGGGTCTCATGGGATGCGTCGCCCCTGCGATTACTATTGCTGGTAATAACTTTCTGCGCGCTGCGGGAAGTATCATGCAGGCAAAAGACGTTTCTTTCTCGTCAATTTCTTCCATTAAGAACAGACTGACCTGTGGACAACCTGTTGAGATGTGGAATACCGAATGGGGAAGTTGGCCAGGAGGCCGTTATGCTGCTCGTTGGTATAACGGGCATTCCTATGGTCTGTGGGGCGGTAATCATGCCGTAGTCCTTAAAGGCTATGATGACGAGCAGGGAATTGTCTATCTTTCGGATTCGATTAACGGCAATGTTACGCGAAATGCCCAGGTGTTCTTCGGCACGTGGCAACAGATGGATAGCCAGGCTGTGGTAATTGAATAGCCATGATGCTAAAAGGGGAGAGCTCGTCGAGCTCTCCCCTTTTACTATATTGTTAATCAAGCTACGCCGTCTTATTACGTCCAAATAGTTCGTCCCAGTTACTAGCTGCCAAAACTGTTCCGCATACAATTACAACGCAGCAGATTACGGATGCCATATCGGGAATTGTTCCAAGCAAGATCAGGCCAAAGACCACCGACCATGCCGAATAGGAGATATTCAGAGCCATCGCACGCGCTGCTCCGATTGCCGCAATCCCCTTGTAATAGAACAGATAGGATGCAGTTCCTGCGAGTCCGGCGAGTGCAATAATCAATGTAGGCATGCTCGGGATGGCACCCAGCGTGAAATGCCATGCTCCGAAGAGGGGGAGTACAAGCACTCCATAAACAAGCGCACTTGTAGTTTCGCGGATTTGCAAAGCCGTTTCGTCATCAACGGCATCATCTTTCATTCCCCATGCGCACAGCACCGCTTCGGATCCCCATCCGATAACAGTAAGCACCGCGCCGAGTAAGCCGAGGGGGGCATTTGCAATCTCGCTCGATCCGGCCGATAGATAGCCCATCGTCATTACGCCGCAAAGAGCAACGAGAAGGGAAAGAATCTGTCCTTTGCCCATTTTCTCCTTCAGCAGCACGAAAGAAAGGAATGCTCCGACAGCGGGATAGAAGGCGGATATAATTGCCGTGTAGGCTGCTCCGATATTATTAATCGCCAATACGTATCCGGTCATTCCGATAGGTCCACCGAGCAGTGCGCCGGCGATGACGACCTTGCCCGAACGAGTTTTAAGTGCAGCGAGCGTGTCTTTTAATCTGCCTCGAACTCCCATGTACCCAAAGAGCCAGATCGCACAGAAGGCATCATGGAGAAAAGATCCCGCAATGGAGGCACATGCAAGCGCTTCCGCCGATCCAATATAGGGCGCGAGCGCCAAACCGATTCCAAGTATTACTGTATCAAGGCCCCAAAGAAGACCGCTAAAAAAGCCGAATTGCATCGTTACTCACCTTTTCGATAGATCTCCAGTGCCTTTTTAAGGTATTTGGCACTGTAATTGAAGTAGATATAGAGCCATTCGCCTACGAAGTCGCCTTCGGCTTCTTTCAGAAGAGACCAGAGGTACCAGCACCATCCTGCAAGGGCAATGTGCGCATAGTTATGTGCAACTTCGTTGTTTGTTGCCTTGCGCCCAAAATATGCATCAAGCGCGCGGTCGACTTCATCTTCGGAAAGCTCGCAGCAGACACTGCACGTTCCAAAATCGTTTGCATAATCGCTCATGCCAGCATATTCCCAGTCAATGAGATAGTACTTGTCGTTTTCATCGATAAGGAAATTGAGGTAAAAGAAGTCATTGTGACAAAGGCATTTTGGCGCATTGTCGGCCTGGACAAAGTGCTCCAATTCATCGATTTCGGCGGCCATTTCCCTGTAGCCTGGAATGTCGATAGGGCCTTTTTCCAAAAGAAGTGATTCGTAGCGCTTCGCTTCGAGGTAGAAGTCAAATTCGGTTTCGACATTTGCACCGCTCTCGTGAAGCGAACGACACATCTGCATCATTCGATTCATTTGGGCATCATCATGCGGATCAGGCTGCTTTGCGTTGGGTACAAACTTCGAAATTTTCCAACCGCGCTTTGGGTCCTCATGAATGAACGTGTCGTCAAGGCCGAGTTCCTTGGCCTTTTTAAGTGCGGCTACTTCTCCATTTCTGTTAATAAGCAGTTCGGTCCCGACTCCCGGATGGCGGTAAACGTACTCTCCGTCATTGGTTCTAAAGTGGCACGATAGATTCGTAAGACCTTGTTTAAGGGGATAAACGTCGTGAATCTCTGATTTGGAGCAGCCGAGCACTTGCTCGATGTTATCGAAAATATCGGAGTCAACGTTTTCGATAAAATGCGGATCAAAGGCACGCAGTTCATCAAGAGAATCGAATTCGTTGATCTCGCCCTCAGGATACTTTTTGATCACCATATCGAGCTCCTTGATGTGCTCGATATATAGATCTTCCCAAAGCTTGTCCGTTGTTTCGGGCTTGTTATATTCCGTTTCGAGAATCTGCTTAAATGCAAGCGAGAAGGCTTTATCAAAGTAGACATGTCCGAGCATATACCAAGCATCGGAACCGCCAATCGTAACATTGGTGATTCTGTCCATTGCTCCGGTTTGAATGCACCATTCTTTGGTGGCGCCTTCAGCATATTGAGCAGAATAAAATGCTTTCCAAACGTATGCTTCAAACGGATTGTTTAGAAGGTAATCATCGCTTGAACAAATATAGGTGTTGCCAAGCCGCTCTTTTACGCACATAAGCGATGCGTGGTTATTTTTGGATGCATATTCGTTGTTGACGACAATCGAAACGCCGAACTTGCTTTCGAGATAGAAGAAATACTCTTTTTTATAGCCGACAACGACGGTGATATTGCTGATACCTGCGTCTTGCAGCTGCCTAATCTGACGTTCGATGAGAATCTCACCACGTACCTTTAAAAGGCCTTTGGGCTTTTCATACGAAATGGGAGCAAAGCGGCTCGAAAGCCCCGCAGCCAATATCACTGCGTTTTCAACCTTATAGGGGTGAAGTGCTTCGTAACCGTTGTCGGTTAGGCTGTCCGATTCGAGAAGGCCTTCATTCGTAAGCTCTTTATTTGCTGCGTTTACCGATCCAAGTGAGAGGCCAGTGCGCTCGGCAACTTCTCGCTGGCTGGCATATGGGTTCTTTAGGTATTCGTACAGAACAGTAAAGTTACGCTTGGTCAGTTCCACTGCAGGCCTCCAATTAAGATGTTCATTGCTTAGGAAAAGAATAGAATGATTGAACGTTATGTTCAATTTAATATATTTATCTACATAGACTGAACAGACAGTAACGAAAATCAATCCTGGAATGTGGATTAAAATAAATAAATGAGATATCTGGGAGGGTCGCTTATGTATCGATTCGAAAAGAAGGCCACGCTTGTTTGTGCTGCTGCGTCATTAATCACTGCTTGCTGCTTGCCCCTGAGTGCGAATGTCGCGTTTGCACAGGATTCCGTTGAGGCTCAGAGTATTGAGTCAAAAGCGGATTTTTCTTCTGTGGTTTCCGATGATTTGCAACCTGATAATTCTTCCGTCATAAAAGATGGCTGGCAACGAGACGAGTCGTCTGGAGTTTGGTATTACGGAAAAAACGGTAAACACCAAACTGGCTGGCTGCAAAGCGGGGGCTATTGGTATTGGCTTGATCCAGCCAATGATGGTGCAATGCAGACAGGTTATTTCAATGTGACCGATGCTGGCGGATCGACTGCTTCGTTTTATGCGAATGACGGCAATGCCGCAACGCCTTTTGGCGCGCTATATCAGAACTGCTGGCTACGTAACTCAGATGGAAATTGGTTTTATGCCAATGCTGGAGGCGATTTAGCTGCTGGTTGGTTTTATCAAGACGGCACATGGTATTACCTGGATCCTGCCACCCATATAATGCAGGTTGGTTTTGTCGACCTCGGGAGCGGGAAATACTATTTAGATGCCACTGGTGCTATGAAAACCGGCTGGATTCTCGTTGACGGGAATTGGTACTGGGCTTATTCATCGGGTGCCCTTGCTTCGTCATGGCAAACGATAGGTGGGGCTCGCTATTATTTTGACCCACAGACGTTCATCATGTTTAAGGGTCGTCAAAAGATTGATGGAAGAACCTACATTTTTGGTGACTATGGCCTCGCAAATGGATGGTACAAAGACGGAGCAGATTGGTATTACTGCTCTAACGGTATTGCGGCCACTGGCTGGAAACTCGTTAACGGCGCTTGGTATTATCTCGACCCAGCCTCCGATGGTAAGATGTCCGTTGGGTATTTAGACCTTGGCAATGCAGCATATTATTTGAACCCCAATGGGGTTATGGCTGTTGGCTGGGCTCAGTCCGAGAACGGCTGGTATCTAGCCTCTCAATCTGGTGCGCTTATTTCTGACTGGTATAAAGAAGGCGCTAGCTGGTATTACCTGGACCCTGTTAGCCATCTAATGAAAACGGGCTTATTTGAGGTGAGCGGCAACGATTGTTTTGCAAACCAGAGCGGTAGGCTCGTGGTTTCAAGCTGGGTTACCGTTAATGATGGCGTTGAAAGATATGCCGATGATAATGGATATCTTTGCAAGGATGTGATTCGCGAAAACGGCGCTATTCTAAAAACCGCTGGAGCTGATGGTTGGCAGGTTGCGTCCGGCTGGGTTAATGTCGCAAATCTAAGGTTTTACGCTGAGCCCGGAACGGGTGCCATTCATCTTGGATGGCTGCAGATTGACGGCGATTGGTATTGGCTTGATGCCAATTCTGGCGTGATGAAGACCGGATGGGTTTTTACTGGTGGTTCATGGTATTACCTAAACGCTGACGGAAAAATGGCAACTGGTTGGAAATGCCTGAATGGAACATGGTATTACCTTGAGTCCAATGGAAGCATGCATGTTGGCTGGCTTAAAGATTCGGGTAAGTGGTATTGGTTAGACGGCAGCGGCGCTATGGCAACGGGCGCAAGGACCATCGACGGTGTTCGCCGAATTTTCTGGAGCGATGGCCAGTGCGACAAAGTTGGCTGGAAAAATCCATCCCAGTATCCTCAGGTCAGTTCTTGGACTGTTCAGCTGCCTAGCTATTGCACCGGATACTTTACCTATGTGACCCCTTCTCGCATTTCTGTCGAAGCAACGCGGGAAGATTGCGTGAACGCCTTTATCCAGCGCGCCTATGAGTATATCGGTACGCAATATATTGAGCCTTGGTCTACCGCTCCCGGTGGAGCTGTTGATTGCTCTGGTTTTGTCTTGCAGTGCCTTTATGCTACTGGCATGGATATGGGTGTTTACAACCCTTATAACCATCGCTGGGATCCAAGCCAAACCTACAATTCCATGAATTGGTATCGAAGCAATATCTTTATGCCCGTGAGCACGAGCTCGATTCAACGCGGCGATGTGATTTATTACCGCGGTCATATTGCAATTGCACTTGGCGGCGGCTTGATGATTGATTCCTGGCCTCATCAAGGTGTCGGAATTCATCCTATTAGCGCAAGGGGAAATGTAATCGGCGCAGCTCGTCCGTTTATTTAATAGATTCCCTGCAAGACAGTCGGTACCGGTTGGGGGCTTGAAATGAATGCTCGGATTGATCATCGAATTTGCTGGCGAGTAATTGGCTTGATGCTATTTTCCGCCTTACTTTCAGTTACAGCCCCCGCATTTTCTTGCACTGCTTATGCCGTGGAAGAGGGGGCGGATAACGGTGTCGTAGAGCGCGACTCGACAGGAGGGCCGGGAGCATTGGTCGGTGGCGGTTGCTCTCAAGACTCCAGCGATTGTGCCGGCAAAACAACGGAAGATTCGAGCCTACAGGTTGTCGATAGCCATGACCCGTCGACTACAGAACAACTATCTGGATGGCAATGGAACGGTTTGTCCTGGTATTACTATCTAGATGGCTGTCGTTTGACCGGAATTCAGAATATTGACGACTTGCTGTACTACTTGGACCCCGCTCGTGACGGCGCAATGAGCTGCGGCTGGATTTTTACTGAAAATAAGTGGTATTACGCGGGTCCGTCAGGCGCTTTGGCAAGTGGCTGGCAGTTTATTGGAGACCAATGGTACTGGTTTGACTCCCTTAACAGCTGTTCTATGGCTACTGGTCGACGTGTTATTGATGGGCACCCTTATCT
Source organism: Collinsella aerofaciens (assembly GCA_030841765.1). GTDB lineage: Bacteria > Actinomycetota > Coriobacteriia > Coriobacteriales > Coriobacteriaceae > Collinsella > Collinsella aerofaciens_AV. The sequence goes on from JAUUSS010000052.1 coordinate 6,460, forward strand.
TCTTGGAACCTATGGACTGATTAATGGATGGTACCTTGATAACGGTTTATGGTATTGGGGTAGCAATGGTGAAGTCTTAACCGGCTGGCTTCAAACTGGCAATAACTGGTATTGGCTTGATCCCGCCAATGATGGTGTTATGTCTAGAGGAATCGTTTCTGTCGGTTCGTCTCGTTACTATTTATCGGATTCCGGCGCAATGACTGTTGGTTGGGCGTTTGATGGGACGGACTGGTATTACGCTGACGGTTCCGGCGCACTTGCATCGGGCTGGCGTTTGGTGAATGGCGTTTGGTATTGGCTCGATGTCGCAAATGACAATAGAATGGCTACCGGCTTTTATGTCATCGGATCCAACCGGTATCATTTTTCTTCAACGGGAGCGTTGTCACTTGGCTGGTTTATGAGCGATGGAGACTGGTATTACGCTGAGCCTTCTCAAGCGTCGGGCATTATAAAGACTGAATGGCTGAAGGACGGTGGTCAATACTATTATCTCGATCCTGCCGCCGACGGTAAAATGCTTCTTGGTCATTTTTCTGTAAATGGGAAAAGCTATTATGCAAAAGCTTCAGGCGCTGTTGCTTGTCGTGAATGGGTAGATGTCCAGGACTCGGTTCAGGATGAGCCATCTAAGGCTTTTGCTGGTTCTGATTGCTCATTGTGTGGAGCATTGCGTAATGGAAAACTGTTTACATCAAACGGCGATGGCGAATTGGTCGAAGCTCACGGGTTTGTGATGCTTGGAGGCTGTAAGTTCTATGCTGATTCAACCGATGGCTCCCCCTGCGCTGGATGGAAGAACGTTAACGGAAAATGGTACTTTTTGATGAGACCGCTGGCTATGCACGATCTGGCTGGCTGTACAAGGATGGCTCCTGGTTCTATTTAGATCCGTCCACTTATGCTATGAAAACCGGTTGGGTTGCCGTTAACGGATCTTGGTATTACTTGAATTCGTCTGGTTATATGCAGACAGGATGGCTCAATCTGGGCGCCACCTGGTATTGGCTTGATGCTAGTGGAGCTATGGCTACTGGCTGGCGCGTTGTGGACGGATCCTGGAATTTCTTTATGGCTAACGGCGCGTGGGTGTCAGACTATATGGATGCTAAGGCTCAAAGTTATTCAAGCAATACAAATTGGCTGATACTTGTCGATACGTCACGTTGCGTTACGAGTATTTACACTGGATCCTGGAATAACTGGTCCTTAAACCGTCGATATGTATGTTCGACGGGAAAAGCTAGCACGCCTACGGTGATAGGGGAGTATCAAGTCTACGGTAAGGGATACTCCTTTGGGCATGGATATACTTGCTATTACTACACGCAGTTCTATGGTGATTACTTATTCCATTCCTCACCCTACTACGTCAACAGCAACCGCGTGATGGATCCCACGATGGGCGTTCCATCCTCTGCTGGATGCGTACGCCTTGAGATTCAGAATGCAAAATGGATTTACGATAACATTCCTTATGGAACAAAGGTTGTTACTTATTGATATTAGGCACTCGTTTTAAGAGACAGGGATAAATACTCTATTTTTAAAAGAGTTTCTTTTAACTGAGGGTGCTTTGATAATCTTTAAGCAATGAATTTGGGAGGATTTTTGGAAATAGAAATGGGAAATGATATTGGCGTATGCGTACTTCTCTCAGCTTATAAACCCGATCTTAAGTTTTTCGCGGAACAACTTGATTCGATAGATAAACAAACTTTTCCGCTTACGCTTCTAGTTAGAAATGACTGCCCTGAATCGGATTCATTAGAGCGGTTTATCCAAGCGCATATAACGAAAAACGCCTATCGGTATTATCACGGTGATAATAATCTCGGTTATGTCAAATCGTTCGAGGCGCTGCTCTCCTTGGCGGAAGGGGATTACGTAGTACTTTGCGATCAGGATGATATTTGGGAGCCTAATAGAGTTGAAGTTTCGCTCAACCATATGCTAGAAGAAGGCTCAATTCTAGATGTTTGTGATAGATCGGTAATTGACGAAAACGGAAATATTCTGGTAAAGAGTTATAGGAAAGCTCATCCTAATTCGCCGGAAGTAAATTGGTGCTCTGGAGAGGATATTACTGTACAGGCCGCAAGCGTATGTTACGGCATTGGTATGGCTCTCATGTTAGATGCGAGTGCGGCGAAGTCGATGATTCCCTTTCCGGAATCGACTGCACATGACTTGTGGTTAACATTGGGTTGCAGTGAACTGGGGAAGTGCAGCTTTACTATGACTCCTTTGGTTAAGTATCGTCGACATGGTGGTAACGAAACTGGATTCCTTGCAGGTGTTTCTTCAAAAGATGATTGGTATTCGACAAGAGTTAAAAACAGGGTTGATACTGCTAGGCGATTTGCCGATAGATTTCCCGATTCACCGCATCTAAAGGAAATATTGGGGTTCGCTGAAGCAAGGGAGCGGCGCTCCATAATTGGTTTACTTAAATACCGACGAGCTTGCCCGTCTATCGCTAAAGCAGATATCATTATACGTCTTATGCCGAATTGGCTGTTTATTTTGATTTTAAAAGAACTTAAAGCTGCGAGATAGCTCCGTATCCTCATTTCGACAGGTTTAGAAGGGCGCTTATATTTGTGAAGGCCACAGAGAAGACTCTTTCGATTAAACATAATATGTTCTGGAATACCGTCGGTTCGTTGACTAATTTAGGCTGTCAGTGGCTTATCACCATTTTGGTCGTTCGGCTGTCTGATGGATATAGTGCTGCAGGCATTTATTCGCTGGCTATGTCTATTTTCAACATGTTTTCTCAATTAGCCCAATACAGGATGTACACGGTGCAAATTGCAGATGTTGAAAGGAAAAACTCTGCTGGTGAATACCTGACTTTTCGTTTCTTTACTACTTTTATAGCGTTTGCAATGTTAGCCGTCTATTCCATTGCAACGTGTCGTATTGGTACGGTGCCCGCTATTCTTCTGTATGCTCTCTATAAAACCGCTGGCTTAGTCATTGATGTCATGCATGCTAATGATCAGGTTGGTCATAGGATGGACTATATTGGGAAATCCCTCATAATGCAGGGCATCGGCTCTCTCCTTTCATTCATTCTTGTCTTTGGATTTTTTAATAGCCTCGAAGGTGCACTGTTGCTTATGACGGTAGTGACAATAGGCATCGGAGTTATTTACGATTATCCAAGATCAAATCGGATTTCTGCAATCAAGCTTGGAATTAGCCGAGCGAAGGTCAGAGCCTTCCTATGTAGCTGTTTGCCCATCGTTCTGGGCGGCATTGCTGCTTCTGCGGCGCCGAATATTCCCAGGCAGTATTTATCTTATTCATTCGGAGATTCTGCTCTGGGTATTTATGCATCAGTTGCTGCACCTGTGGCAATTATCCAAATGGGTGCGACCTATATTTATAATCCTTTATTAGGTTATCTAGTAGAGCGTTACCATTCTAGAGAAAAGTCCTTTTTTTCGCTCATAGGTAAAATACTTGCTGGCATCTTTTTTGTCGGTGTCATATCTTCAGTTGCCCTTTTCTTTTTCGGTAAATTATTGCTGTCACTGTTTTATGGCGCTGGAATAGCTAAACATACCGATCTCCTTCAGCCTATGTTGGCTTGTGCCTTTTTGACTGGCATCGCTTGGTTTGTCAACGATTTGTTGGTTTCTCTTGATAATTACCGAGGGGTATTTGTTGGCAGCATGCTGTCCTTAATTAGTGCTGTCGCTGTTATGGCTCCTGCGCAAATGCTGTTTGGCTTAAATGGCCCTACTGTATCGGCGCTTATATCCAATGCCATTTGCCTTATTTATCAGTCTTCTGTTTTGGGGAAACAGACGCAACAATGGTTCGGGGAAAAGAGATAGGCCGATGATGTCTAAAGCTCACGCGCTATTAAAGCTTCAAAACACTGAATTGGATATCCTTCAGGTTGTCGCCGCATTCTGCTCTAAGCGCGGCATCAGGTGGTGGCTTGACGGTGGAACATGTTTAGGAGCAATGCGTCATAGGGGGTTTATCCCTTGGGATGATGATATAGATATCGGAATGATGCGTTCAGATTATGACCGCTTTTGCTCTTTAGCCGAGGGTGGGTTACCGGAAGGATATTCGCTCCATACATCGCGGAATACTACTGGCTATGCTGCGATGTTTGCTAAGGTGTATCGCGATGGAACTCGCTTCGAGAATCAAGAGGCTCGAGAGGCTTCCAGTTCGATGGGCATTTTTGTCGACATCTTTCCATATGACCAGCTCTATACAGATAAACGCCTTCGTGCAAAGCAAGTCCGAACTGCATCAATTGCACAGAAAAGAGCCTATTTATATCATTCTTCTTCCATTGTTGTCCCTCATAAAGGGTTCCTTGGTCAACTCGAGCAAATTGGTTGTTCTGCTATGCACGTGGTGGAACAACTGGTTTCTCGAGGCGCATGCTCTTACCAGGATTTGTTCGATTCCTGTATTGCCGACTCAAATACGGGTGAGGTCTCTGATTACTGTCTGACGTTAAGCTGGCCGAATATGGCGCCAGTGCCTATTTCAGAGATTTTCCCTCTGAGCAGTGCGGTTTTCGAAGGCAGTGAATTCCCTGTTCCTCGTATGACGGATAAATATCTTACAACGATGTATGGCGATTGGAAAAAAATACCGTCACCGGATAATCGACATACCCATCTTCCGCTCTTGCTCGACTTTGGAGATGGGGAAGTCTGGACGGCACAGAATTAAGGATATGACATCTATATCAGATGAGGTTATGTGATGAGCTCCTCTATTTGTATTTTCACTCACCATTATCACCCGCAACTTAGTGGAATTGGTAATTTTGTCGATGGTCTCGCTCACGCCTTGACTGCACGCGGCGATAGGGTGGTTATCGTTACTAATGATTCGATGCGCGTGGGAGTCGGTCATTCAGTCGAAAACGGCCTGGAGGTAATTCGTCTTCCTTGCATTCCGTTACTTGATGGAAGACTTCCTCTTCCCAAAAAAACCAGTGATTATTACCGACTCCTGCAAACCCTTGATGATTATGAGTGGAATGGTGTTCTGATAAACACGAGACTTTTCCCTCTCTCGCTCGAAGGGCTGAAGTTTGCTGCGGATCATAGTGCTAAGGCTGTTGTTCTCGACCACGGCTCAGCGTATCTCTCTTTCAATCAGCCATTTCTTGATTATTTTGTTCGCCGATATGAAGATTGGATTACTGAGCGCGTAAAGTCGTTTGAACCTGATTTCTATGGGATTTCTTCTAAAAGTGTTGAATGGCTTCAGCACTTTAATATCACTGCAAAAGGCGTAATTTCAAACTCAATCAATGCCTCATTCTATAGGAGTATTTCTTCGGGGAGAGATTTCCGATCTGAATTAGGTATCCCTCAGTCATCTTTGGTTGTAGCTTTTGTCGGGCGGCTTATTCCTGAAAAGGGAATTTATTCAATTATTGAGGCGGCTCGCACAAAAGATATTACCAAGCGTGATATTTGTTTTGTTCTTGCAGGGGATGGTCCGCTGGCTAATGAGGTCAAGGAAGCTTGTTCGTCTAACTTGTTTTGGCTTGGGAGATGTAACACAGAGGATATTTCCTCCTTACTTCAGCAAGCAGATGTGCTTTGTCTTCCAACTCGTTCCGAAGGCTTTTCAACGGTACTTCTTGAAGCTTCAGCCTGCGGAACGCCTGCAGTGGTAACAGACGTGGGCGGGGCACGCGAGCTTATCTTAGATGATAGCTTCGGCACAATAATTCGGTCCATGGCATCTGATGAGGTGGTTTCGGCATTATGCAGGCTTTTTGATGATCGAAAGCTGCTTTCTCTTCAGTCTCGAAACTCTAGGGCGCTTGTTGAAAATCGATATAACTGGGATGCCACTGCTATGGATGTCGAGAAGGCGTTTTGTATTTGCTAAGTGATACTTGGCTGGCTTTTGCTTAGCTTTTGAGTGAAGTTGGATTTGAGATACGAATTTGTTATTGTCGACTTACCCTATTCGATTTTGTCTTTAGTTGGAGATGCACGTTTTGAATAATCCTGCAATTAAGAAAAGCGAGTACGCGCTTGCCATCTTTGGGCTGGGACTTCTTTTATTAGCTGTTGCGACATCATTGCACTATAAGAATTTAAATCTATTCATTCTTGAACTCTTTTGCGATGTCGTTGCTGTTGCGTGCTTATATTTGCAACCGAAATCACAGTCGGGTGGTGACGCTATTCGTCAGATAACCGTCCTCGTCGCGTCCAGCATTCTCAGCAGCTTTCTGCTAGTTTTAATCATATTGACTGGTGCGAAGACGTTTGGCCCCTTCGATCTTGACGCATGGAATATCGCAAGTCTTGTTATATGCTTTCATTTAGTTTTAGCGTTTCAAGGCATTGAGCTTTGCTATGGCCTGGTGAAGAGCTTTGTAGCCTCGGTTAAGAAAACTGATACTAAGAAGTGTTTCTTTTTTTTGACGGTTTCTGTTGGCTTTGCTGTTTTAATCGCTTTTATTGGCATTCCGCTCGATAAGTCAAAGACGGTGTTGTTCGCGTCTGCTTTGCCCATTACTGTTTTGATCGGGTTGATTGCTATTAATGGGGGCACTTCTTATCTGAAGCCCGAACTGTTCGCTTTCGCATGCATTGTCTCGGTCGGTCTATCCGTAATTATTTGCTTCCCCGTTACAAATTTTCTGACATGGGATGATGAGGTCCACTATGGAAATGCAAATAGTGTTTCCTACCTCACAAATGCTGAAATAACAAATTCTGACCGAATGATAGTCGAACAGTTTTATAGGGGGGACGGCTTTAGTTTGGATGCATCTTTGGGTAAGTACCCAATAGATGAAACAAGAGAGTTTAACCGTGGCTCTGTTGAGCAATTAGTCAGAGAGGCCGATAAAAATAATATAGCTGAAGGTATCGAACGTGTTAATTGTTTTGATAGTGTGGCTCTTTCTAAAATTGCCTATATTCCTTCATCTATCGGCCTTTGTTTGGGTCGCTTGCTTCATCTCCCATTTTCTATCAAATTTGCATTGGGAAAATTATTTAATTTACTTGCGTATGCAGTTATCTGCGGAATCGCAATTCGTATAGCCCCTTGCAGAAAATGTCTTTTCACTTGTATTGCGTTGTTCCCGTCTGCCGTGTTAATGGCAGCCAGTTACTCGTATGATCCCTGTGTGATATCGTTCAGTTTGCTAGGAACAGCTCTTTTGTTGAAGATGCTTGTTTCTGAAGAGGATATTTCTGCAAAAACATTCTTCGGATTTCTATTATCTTTTGCAATCGGATTTGCAGCTAAAGCGATTTATTTTCCCTTATTCGGACTTGCGCTTTTAATTCCTGCAGATAAATATACTTCGAGCAAGCAAAGACGTATCTTGATTGGAGCTGCACTATTCGTTTGCGCCATAATGATTTTATCTTTCTTGACGCCATATTTCTCTTCTGTCGTAAATAACATTTCTGATGCACGTGGTGGCTCCGAAGTCTCTACGGCTGGTCAAACGACGGGAGTGCTTGCAAATCCAGTTGGAACTATAGTTGTAATCTCGAATTTCGTTTTTGGATCGATGCTGACCCCGGCGTTTCTCAATTCAATATCAACGAATATGGCTTATCTTGGGGACGTGTCCAATCTGTTCCCATGGCTTTCATATCTTCCCATCGTGTTGTTTGAGGCTATATGCATTATTGATAATGAAAAAGTTACTAAATTTAAGTTTAGCCGTTTCGGGATTGTTTGGACTCTATTCCTGGTTCTTGCTACTTGCTATTTAGTTGCTTTGGCTCTATACATCGCCTTTACAGGAGTTGGAAGCCAGACAGTTGCGGGTGTTCAGGCGCGATACCTCATACCTTTGTTAATACCTTTCGCCTGTCTTTTGCTCAGGTTTCCTATTTACTGCGACGAGGAAGAGAAGACTAAATGTACAGCCTTTATGCTCGGGATTCCATTTGGGCTGCTGTATTTTGTGTTTTTCGAGCTTTTGTATATCCGATTTTTCTAAACTAGCGCTATAAGTCATGGCTATAGTAAGAGGGGATAATAGTTGGATTAGATTGGTTCGAATGGGACGGCGTTGAGGACTCAGGACATGCGTTCCGCATTTGAGACAGAGGTGCACGGGGCCCTTACCCTGCTATGATGGGTGTGGACTCCGTGTGGGCCCCAGTTAAGCAAGCTAAATATCTAAGCTTGAGATGTAACTTCGCGATGGCTAGTCAGGATACTGTAAACTTAAGTTTGAGTTAAACTGTGCGTTGGGCTGTAAGAGTCGCAATTTCTTCAAGCGTCGCTAAGAGCCAACTTTTTTGGAATGGATGAATCTCGATTGTCTCTTGCTGCAACAACATGTTCAAAAGGATATCCGCGTGTTCTCGTAATAATCCCTGCCTATAACGAACAGGAGTGCATTCTCGATACCGTTGCGTCTATAAAAGCTGCGGGATATGACTATGTTGTAATCAACGACGGGTCACAAGATGGAACGCTTGAGCTTTGTCGAGAGCATGGTGTCAACATATTGGACCTGCCACAGAACCTTGGTATCGGTGGAGCGGTCCAAGCGGGCCATAAGTATGCTCAGAGATTTGGCTATGATATTGACATTCAGGTTGACGGCGATGGCCAGCATGATCCTTCTTATGTTCCTGAGCTTGTAAAGCTGATTGAGGGTGGGGCGAGCCTGGCGATAGGCTCTCGATTTCTGGTTGAGACTGATGGTTTTCAGTCAACTTTTATGCGTCGCGTTGGAATCAGGTGGCTTTCATTTTTGCTCGAGCTGCTTACGGGTAAGGTGGTCACCGATCCCACTTCTGGTTTTAGGGCATGCAATAAAGATGCTATCGACCTGTTCTGCAAGAGTTATCCTGATGACTACCCGGAGCCAGAGTCGATTGCTTTGGCTATGAAGCTTGGTCTTCCCGTTATGGAGGCGCCTGTAAAGATGAATGAACGCCAAGGCGGACGTTCGTCCATCGGGGGCTTCTCTTCCGTCTACTACATGATCAAGGTCACGTTAGCCATTGTTCTTGTGTGCTGGGTTCATAGGGGAGATAAATAATGAATCTAATTTTGAGGATTGGTGCGGCCCTCTTTTTCGGCGGCTTTCTCGTCTATGTTTTGCGGCTCGTGTCCAACGGAAAGATGCTTCTTAAGTACTCTCTGTTGTGGATTTTGATGTGTATGGCGGCCTTGATTTGTGATATATGTCCTCAAATTATTTATAGTTGTTCAACAGCTATTGGGTTTGTCAACCCAGCCAATTTCCTTTTTTTGGGTGCAATCGTGCTGTTGCTTGCAATCTCTCTGTCTCTTAGCGTTGCCGTGAGTCGTCATGTTTTGGCGATTAAAAACCTTACTCATAGGATTGCCCTACTCGAAAAGGAACTTGAGAAATGGTCTAATCATGAATGAGCTCAATACGATGGTTTGATTCAGTTCCTTCGGCTATTCCTCATTAAGTCTCCCAGGGTGGTTGTCAATCTAGTGCCGGAGCCCAGGGACCGTTATGCTCGAGTGGTCCCGGTGGTGGGGGCTCGCTCTTGAGTCAAAAGTCCTTTCATTATCGAACTGCCTGAGCAATATTCTTTCCGAAGCATAATTTGACTGGGGTGTTTCGCTGTAAATCGTCATCTGGATGGACAGCGGTGACGAGGACCTTGGTCCGATTGTTAAATCGTCTCAGCCGTTATAATTCACCACTACTGTACGC
>JAUUSS010000053.1 GCA_030841765.1 Collinsella aerofaciens
GCCGCCCCCGGGGCCTGGGAGGGGCCCCGGGGGCGTTCGGCTAGCTGCGGGAACGTCCTATCCGCTCAATGTGTTCGGCTGAGATCGGAAATCAACCCGCGATAAGCGGTAGCTGGCCGCGGCAACTGCGACACATTCCGCCCAACAAGTCCAATCGTGCTCCATGCACGGTTAATGAGCGAGGCGGTAGAAATCCATCGACGCCGCACCCTCGGCGTGCAGCTCCATCGCCGGAACCGCCGGCGAATAGGTACGGCTCGTAAGTGCCGCCTCGCCACCGTTGGCAAAAATCTCGACCATCGTAGTGTCCGAAAGCACGCGCAGGTCGCGAAGTTCGCCGAGCTCGATCGACCTCTGGTCGCGTCCATAGCCTTCGTCGCCCATATCGAGGGTAAGCATCCCGCCCGTATAACGCACAAAGACACCCTTGCGGATTTCGAGCTCGATCATCTTGGCTCCCTCGCAGGAAACCACGACATCAAACAGGCGTCCCGGCTCCTCAACGGTCTCACCGCCTACAGCACGAACGCAATCGCCGCGCATCCTCTCAATCTCGTGCGCCGGCCACTGGCAGAGCTTGCCGCCGCGCATGCTCAGCTCTCTCGGCACCGTCAGCGCGCACTGCCACCCGCGCGCCACTGTCGGGCTTTCTGTCGTCGCATCGGGGCAACCCGACCATCCGATCATCAAACGCCGACCCACAGCGTCCTCAAAGGACTGCGGGGCATAGAAATCAAAACCGGCATCAACCATCGGAGGCATGCCCTGGCCGACGATCTTAAAGCTCGGCGCCCCCCAATCGGCCTCGATGGAGAACCACACGCACTGATGCGGATTGCGGTAACGCCAGCCATCGGCGGGCACGCCCTGCGGACAGCAAACGAGAATAAGCTCGCCATCGAGCTCAAACAGATCAGGACACTCCCACATAAAGCCAAACTTCTCGCCCAGCTCAATGCGCGTCGCATAGCCCCAGTCCTCTAGATCACGCGAGGTATAGACAAGCACGCACCCGCGATCGTCTTTCGTACGAGCGCCGAGAACCATGTAGTAGATACCGTCGTGTTCAAGGATCTTGGGGTCGCGCACGTGCGTACCGATATCGTCGGGGTAATCGACCGGCCCAACAGCTATGCGCTTCTCGCCCAATTCGTCGGGATTCTCGGCAACCATATGAATCTGGTTTTGCTCACGGCCCGTCAACACGTAGTCGTAATCATCGCGGTCAAAATGCTTAACGTTGCCGGTATAGAAGTAGTGAATCTTGCCATCACGTACAAAGGCAGAACCAGAATACGCTCCACTCGAATCCAAATCGGAATCGGGGAACAGCACGGGGCCGTGATTCTCGTACGTCACAAAATCCTTTGTCGTCAGATGGTTCCAAAGCACTGGACCGCCATGCGCAGCATCGAACGGATCGTATTGATGATAGATGTGATACGTATCACCGATCTGCACCAATCCGTTGGGGTCGTTGAGCCAGCCAAGCTCAGGCTCCACATGGAACAAAAGCCTATCGGGGTCGGACGCGATGCGAGCCGCCGTCTCATCCTGTCCAGCTCGCCACTGCTCATAGTCCGCACGCATCACCTTGTTTTTTTGATTAAACATCGCCATTGACCTTCTCGTCTATGGGAAAGGACGCTCGACTCACACGAGTCGAACGCCCTTCCTCAAATGGACTTATCCTCAGATTACGCTGAACGGCTCAACTAGAAGCTGACATCGAAGCCAGCGCCAGCGCCCTCTTCATCAGTGGTCGGCACGCCCTTTGCCTTGTTGTAGGCAAAGATCAAGACGATCGGCACGATAAAGGCGATGAGATTGCCAGCCACATACCACACGAGCGTCTCGGGCGTGACGATGAGCAGGCCAAGCACGCCGGTCAGACCCTGACCGATGGCGCGCACCTCAAAGAGCTTCACGAAGGCACCGCCGCAGCCTGCACCGATGCAAGCGCAGATGAACGGGATGATCGAGTAGCGCATGTTTGCAGCGAAGATAGCGGGCTCGGAGATTCCGACCAGCGTCGGGATAAAGGACGACATGCAGATGTTGCGCTCTTTGGAATGCTTCTTATGAATGAGGTACATGCCGATGGCGCCGCCGCCCTGGGCGATGATGGAAACCGACCAGATGGCCTGGATGTAGTTGAAGCCAGTCGTGGCGACGAGGTTTGCCTCGATACCCTGGATGAACTGATGCGTACCGGTAACGACGAGCGGCTGCAGGAATGCGGCAAAGACAAAGGCACCGAAGACGCCCATCCTGTTGTACAGGATATCGATTACGCCGCCGAGGACGTCGCCGATCAGGTTGCCGAGCGGGCCGAATACGGTGAACAGGGCGACGTTAGCAAGAATCAGGGTAACGGTCGGGACAAAGACGAACGAAACGACCTCGGGGATGTACTTCTGGGCAATCTTTTCGACCTTGGCCATAAACCAGGCAGTCAGGATTGCAGGGAACACGCCGCCCTGGAAAGCAACCATGGGAATGGAGAGCGGACCAAAGTTCCAGTACTCAGCACCCGTCGGGTCCATAACGAACGTGTTGCGGTTCATAAGGCTCGGGTGAACCATGACGATACCGACGAGGATGCCCAGAATCGGGTTACCGCCAAAACGCTTCACCGCGCTGTACATAACCAGGACAGGCAGGTAGTCAAACGTGGTGGCGATAATGGCAAAGAAGCTTGCGAGGTTCTTGAGGAACTCGCTGTGATCGGCAAGGCTGCCCTCCATGCCAAAGAGGCCGTTGGCAACGATCAGCGACTTAAGGCCGATGATGATAGCGGCGCCGACGAAGGCGGGAATGATGGGGATAAAGATGTCCGAGAATACCTTGAGGACCGAGAAGAACTTGCCCTTCTTGTCCGCCTCGGCGCCCTTGACCTCGGAAGCGCTGATCTCCTTAACGCCCGTCAGAGCCATAAACTCATCGTAGACCTTGTTGACGGTACCGGTACCGAAGATGATCATGAGCTGGCCGCTGTTGTACAGCACGCCCTTGACGCCATCGATGTTCTCGAGCTCGGCCTTGTTGTACTTGCTCGTATCCTTGAGCACCAGACGCAGACGCGTAACGCAATGCGTGGCGCCCTCGATGTTCTCCAGACCGCCGACGTTATCGACGACTTGCTGAGACACTACTTTGTAGTCCATGTTCCTCTCCATTCCTTTACGAAATCATAAGACGTTTTGATGCCATTACAGAGACGCGATCGTTGCATTTGCGCACTTGAGCGTACCGTCGGTGACCGTCAGCGCCACACCCTGGCCCTGCTTATTGCAGAATCGAGCGTTAAGCGCAACATCATCGACAAAGATGGTCGCGATATCGTCGTCAACGACCAGGCGCACATGATGAGTGCCCTCGCCCTTAAAGAACAACGGACGCTCGAGGCCCATGTTGTTGACCTGGAACCACGGATACTGGGGGGCCGCCGTAAACTCGAACTTGCCCTCACGCAGGTTGGCGCGGAACTCATAGGCAAGACCGGACTCGGCGTCCTCGGCAAGCTTCACCGAGAAGCCGGCAGCGTCACCGGCGAGCTCGATGTCGGCATCGAGCATATAGGTGGAACCGGCATCCGCGGCGAGCACCTGCTCGACCTTGCCCGACTCGCAGGAGAGCTCAAAGGCCTCGACTGCCTTAGCCTCGCCAAAGGCGCCAAGCATGCTGTCAGGAAGCTTGGTGCCGAGCGTTCCGTCGGCACGCTGAACGATCTCGAGGGGCATAAAGGTGCCACCCCACAGGTAAGAGCTGGGGTCGCCGCCCTCGTCACGCGTAGGAACCCAACCAAAGAGAACGCGGCGCTCGCCGTCAAATGCGGTACGCGCGGCATAGTACGCGCGGCCATCGAAGGAATCGTCCGCAGGAGTGATCCAAGGACCGTTGATAGAGCGAGACATGCGGTAACGGGTCTTGTTGCCATCACTGTACTCGGAGAACACCAGATACCACCAGTCGCCCATCTTAAAGAGATCAGGCATCTCGAACATGGTGTACAGGCCCGGATTCCACCAGTCGCCCTGGAACTCCCAGGTATCCAGGTCCTTGGAGGTGAACTTGACCAGACGACCGGTCATCAGACGCTTGTCCTCGCCCACACGCGTGCCGAGGATGAGCATGTACTCTTCGTTCTCCTCATCCCAAAGCACAAAGGGATCGCGCCAGTTGCGGTCATCGTAACCCTCCTGGGGCGGAAGCAGCGTCTCGGCGATGTTCTTCTCCCACTTGACGGCGTCGTCACTCGTTGCGTGAAGAAGAACCTGCTTCATCAAGCGTGCCTTGACCTTATCGCGATTGCAACCAGTGTAGAGCGCATGGTACTTGTCGCCCACCTTAAACACCGTGCCGGCATAAACATACTGGTCGACTTCCTCGTCGCCGCCACGCTCAAGGCTCTCGCCAAAGTCTTTGTAATTGACGAAGTCCTTGGTTGTCGCGAGTGCCCAGCCAAACGGCTCTCCGAAAGGTCCGGGGTTTCGCGTGTCACGCTGGTGATAGAGATAGAACGTGCCGTCCTCGCCGTACGGCATGATGTCGCCTACCCAAATTCCCTCAGGCTGGTAATACACCTTGTGCATCCGAGACTTCCTTTCTCACGAGATACTAACTCGGTACAACTGCAAGATATGTCAATCGTTTTCATATGTCAAACGTTTTCACACCAATACGTCTTTTCGCAGTTCCAGTCGTCGGCAAACGGTTGACATATGCCGGCGAACGGTCATCAGAGGCGTTTGAGGAATTCTTTTGGCACGGGATGAACTACGCGGTTTTACCCTCAATGAGTTCAACGGGGAGCTTGATATTCGATTCGGGCTTTTCGCCGTTAACAAGAGCGACGATGGATTGCGCCGCGAGCTCACCGATGCGATCGATATCTTGGCGTACGGTTGTTAAGTCAGGCATAAACGTCATAGTGCGGCGGGCACCATCCGCGCCCACGACCTTAATATCATCCGGAGCGCTCAAGCCGCGCTGCTTCATCACGTTAAGACAGATAGCCGCCATCGTGTCGTCTCCCGCAAAGATGCCGTCAATATCGGGGTTCTCATCGAGGATCTTCGCAACGACCGCGCTCTTTTCGTCGTCGGGCTTAACGAACTCGACCTCACGGACAAGCGCGGGCAAACCGGCCTGTTCAACAACATCGAGGTAGGCATCGGTACGCTTATTGGCAGGCATGCGCATGCGGCTATTGCTGCGCAGGCACAGGATGCGTGAACATCCGTCATCGATCAGGCGACGCGTGGCAAGTTCGCCGATGCTATAGCTGTCGCTCGCAATCTGAACAGAGGCTTCGCCAAGGTCGCAGTCGATACCAACCAGACTCAAGCCCATCTCGGCATACGCCTCGGCACCGATATTAAGCGAGTTGACGATGACGCCATCAACCATATTGCGTCGAAGCATGTCGATATAAGAGCGCTCAAGCTCGGGTCGATTGGCGCTATTGCACAGCAACATCTTAAAGCCGTTTTCCGCTAACGTGCGCTCGACCGCCTGCACAACCTGAGCATGGAACGGGCTGCTCACAAAGGGAACGATCATACCGATAAGATTCAGGCGACCGTTGAGCATGGCACGGGCGATATCGTTGGGCGTATAGTTGATGCGCTCCATCGCGGCATGGACCTTATCGCGGGTCTCTTGGCTAATATAGCCGCGATTATTAAGCACGCGAGATACCGTAGTAGGCGAAACCCCCGCCACCGCTGCAACTTCCTTGATGCCAGGCTTAGCAGAATCCTTAGAACGAGCGCCCTCGCGAGCCATAGCACCCTCCCCCATCAACATGTCAAACGTTTACATACGAACAAAGCATACCCCAACAACAGCGGGAAGACGGTAACAGCACAAGCAAGTAAACGACTCATCCAAATAATTAGGAGAGTTCCGCCTAAAGGGTGACTACACAGGACCCCCGCCGGGCCGCTTTGGGTTACTTTCCAAAACATTTCCGCAGGACGCAAAGGGCTCCGCCGCGCGAAGCGCGCAGCGGAGCCCTTTGCATGTCCGAGGACGTTTTGGAAAGTAACCCAAAGCGGCCCGGCGATCCTGCGGGAGTTAAACCCCTTTAGAACTTGTCGTGGAAGGTACGCGAAATGACCTCGTCCTGCTGCTCCTTGGTGAGCGTGTGGAAGTTCACGGCATAGCCGGAAACGCGGATGGTCAGCTGCGGGTACTTCTCGGGGTGAGCCTGAGCGTCGAGCAGCGTCTCACGGTTGAAAACGTTGATGTTCAGGTGGTGGCCACCCTTCTCGGCGTAAGCGTCGAGCATGTGGACCAGGTTATCGGCCTGGGTCTCGGAAACTTCAGAAACCTTCATAATGTGTCTCCTTCGATTAATAGGCGCCGGCCGAAACCGGCGCGCTAATCAGTAATCGTTATTGTTAGTATAGCACTAACAATAGTTACTCGCCCAGCTGATCAAGGTCGATATCGCCAAAGAACACCTGGTCCTCCTTGCCGAGCGCACTCGGGATGATGGAGAAGGTGTTGGAGATGCCGTCCTGAGCATCGCGGAACGGGAGCTTGGAAACCGAAGACAGCGAAGCGATGGCGCCATGGCTATCGCGCTTGTGCATGGGGTTAGCACCCGGGGCGAACGGCTGGCCAGCCTTGCGGCCGTCGGGCGTGGAGCCGGTCTTCTTACCGTACACGACGTTGGAGGTAATGGTCAGAACCGAGGTCGTGGGCACGGAGTTGCGGTAGGTGTCGTTCATGCGGATGTACTCCATGAACTGGTGCACAACGTCGTGAGCGATCTGGTCGACGCGGTCGTCGTCGTTACCGTACTTGGGGAACTCGCCCTCGGTCTCGAAGTCGACGATGATGCCGTTCTCATCACGGACGGGGTGGACCTTGGCGTACTTGATGGCGGACAGGGAGTCAGCCACGACGGAAAGGCCAGCGATGCCCGTAGCGAACCAGCGGTGCACGTGCTTGTCGTGCAGGGCCATCTGGATGCGCTCGTAGCAGTACTTGTCGTGCATGTAGTGAATGATGTTCAGCGAGTTGACGTACACGCCAGCGAGCCACTTCATCATGTCGTTGTACTTGGCCACAACGTCGTCGTAATCGAGCGTATCGCCCTCGACGGCGCGATACTTGGGGCCGACCTGCTTCTTGGAGACCTCGTCAACACCGCCGTTGAGTGCGTAGAGCAGGCACTTGGCCAGGTTGGCGCGGGCGCCGAAGAACTGCATCTCCTTGCCGATGCGCATGGAGGACACGCAGCAGGCGATGCCGTAGTCGTCGCCGTGGTAAACGCGCATGAGGTCATCGTTCTCGTACTGGATCGAGGAGCTGGCGACAGAAGTCTTGGCGCAGAACTTCTTGAAGTTCTCGGGCAGACGGGTCGACCACAGAACGGTCATGTTGGGCTCGGGGCTGGTGCCCATGTTCTCGAGCGTGTGCAGGTAGCGGTAGCTCATCTTGGTAACGAGCGTACGGCCGTCAACACCCATGCCGCCGATGGACTCGGTGACCCACTGCGGATCGCCGGTGAACAGGGCCTGGTACTCGGGGGTACGGGCAAACTTGACCATGCGAAGCTTCATGATGAAGTGATCCACGAACTCCTGGATCTGCTCCTCGGTGAAGGTACCGTTGGCAAGGTCGCGCTCAGCGTAGATGTCGATGAACGTAGAGGTACGGCCGATGGACATAGCGGCGCCGTTCTGCTCCTTGACGGCAGCGAGGTAGGCGAAGTACATCCACTGGATGGCCTCCTGCGTGTTGGTAGCAGGGTTGGAAATGTCGAAACCATAGGTCTCGGCCATCATCTTGAGCTCGCCGAGGGCGCGGATCTGCTCCTGCAGTTCCTCACGATCGCGGATGTTGTCGGCGGTCATGACCGTCGGGGTGGAAGCCTTCTGGGCCTCCTTGTCCTTGATCAGGTAGTCGACGCCGTACAGGGCAACACGACGGTAGTCGCCGATGATGCGGCCGCGGCCATAGCCATCGGGCAGACCGGTGATGATGTGAGCCGAGCGGCAAGCACGCATCTCGGGGGTGTAAACATCGAAGACGCCAGCGTTGTGGGTCTTACGCTCGAAGGTGTAGCGCTCGACAACGTTCTCGTCGACCTTATAGCCGTGCTGGCTGGCAGCCTGGCAAGCGATGCGGATACCGCCGTTGACGTGCAGCGCGCGCTTGAGCGGCTTGTCAGTCTGGAGACCGACGATGGTCTCCTTCTCGCGGTGGGCGTTATCGATGTAGCCAGCGGGGTGGCTCACGATACCCGTAACGGTCTTGGTGTCCATATCGAGGACACCGCCCTGCTCGCGCTCCTTAAGCAGCAGGTCGAGAACCTCGCCCCACAGCTCCTTGGTACGCTCGGTCGGGCCGGCGAGGAACGACTCGTCGCCCTCGTAGGGGGTGTAGTTCTTCTGGATGAAGTCTCGGACGTCAACCTCTCCCGTCCAAATGCCTTCCTTGAAGCCTTCCCATGCCTCCTGCATTGTGTAACCACGCTCCTAGTTACGTGTTATGCGGCGCTCTCTCACACCGCTGCTTATTGAATTCTTGAATTTTCGGCTTGCACTACCGGCTTCTTCCGTTCTTCACCACACGTTGGTGCAGGGAAAACGTTTGTCCACCTTGGAACTACAACCCAAAACCCAAGATTTCATCCGTCTGAGAAGGATAACATAGCGACCCTCTCCATCTGGGCTGTTATATGTTTCTTTTTTTATATCATAATGGCGTTTTTTACAAACCCGCAGGAAATGCGAGTGCAAACAACTACCGTTCACCGATTTGTATGTTATTTTTCCTTGCCTTTGTACGACGTTCGCTCTAGCTGTTATGCCAGCTTTAGCATGGTAAAGTGTCCCAAAGACCCTACAGAAACTGCAGGGCGGCCACGGGATCCCCCGTGGCCGCCCTGTGGCGTAGCTAGTTTTTAGCTTTGATTACCGTTTAGCATTAGGCGGCTGCGGAGGCCTTGTCGGTCGTTGCCTTGCCGTTGCTCTGCTGGCCCTCAAAATGCTTGTAGCACCAGCTGGTGACCAGCGGGGTCAAAATAGCCGTCACGATTGCACAGGCAGCAACCTGTGCCGTAGCCGTCGCGAGCACCGCACCGCCGTACATGGCCTCGTTGACGCTTGCCATGGCAGCAGGCGTGGCCACATTGGCTCCGGCGCAGCTCGAAATGGCAGCACCTGCGACACCCGTGCCGCCCGTGAGCTTATCGACCGCGATAACGGGAATTGCAAAGACCACCGAGCAGATCACGCCGAGCAGAATACCGGGAAGACCGCCGTTAATGAGCTGGCCAAAGGTCATGGTCGAGCCCATGGCAAAGAAGACGAGCACGATGACGGCGGAAAGTGCCGGTGCCATCATCTTCTTAAAGCTCGGGAAGAGGTTACCCAGAATAATGCCGACGACGATCGGCAGGATGGCACCCACAAGCGACCAGCCAATCGGAGCTTGGCCGGCAGCGCCGAGCACGATCATCGTGACCGGAGGGCCGACAACGAGCGTGGTGATTGCGACAGCGCCACGCTCGGCCTCGTTGCCCATGGTGCCCATCAGACCAGCGTACATAGCGTTGTTGGCGCCGGTGCAAGCCGCCAGCATCACCATGGCAGAGATGCCAAACAGGTTGTCGTTGAACACATAAAGGATGAGCAGCGACACGGCAACGACCACGATCTGCTTGACGGCGATGATGATGGCGCCGCGGGCAGCGGCGGCAGGAGCACTCTTAAACGAAATCGTCGTACCGACGATGAGCAAAAAAGCGCCCACGAGCGGGCCTGCACCCTGCTGGGTCATGCCAAGCGTAAAGCTACCGAGCGTTTTGAACAGGTCGGGGAATAGCGTGTTGAGCAGGCAGCCCAACAGAAGCGGCACCAAGATATTGGCGCCCGGGATGGAGGACATCTTAAAGAACGGCTCCTTTGCCGCCGGCGCCTCCACCGCAGTCGATTCACTCATATATATCTCCTTTGGATGCATGCGAATCGTAGCCGCACGCGCCTATGTCAGAAAGAAGGCGACAACCCCGAGTCGCCAGGGTCGCCGCCAAACGATCACCGCGGGGTATTACCCGTCCAGGACGATGCCGCCGTCGCAGTCACCGATCTCGCCGTTCACGAAGCTGGCGAGGTCGGAAGCGAAGAACAGTACCATCTGCGCAGGCTCGCTGGCCTGGGCGGCGCGGCCCAGAGGAATACCGTTGATGATACGCTGAGAGTTCTCGTCAGAGAGAATCGAGGTCATATCGGTCAACGTGAGCGACGGGCATACAGCGTTGCAGCGAACGCCAAACTTGCCGCCTTCCTTGGCGACTGCCTTGGTTAGACCGTTAACACCGGCCTTGGAGCTCGCGTAAGCCGCGGTGCCGAGCAGGCCGCCACCGATCTTGCCCGCAACGGAACTCACGTTGACAATAGTGCCGGCATGGGCCGCCTTAAAGTGCGGGTACACGGCATTCATCATGGTAAAGGTACCGTTGAGGTTGATGTCGATGGTGCGACGCCACTCGGTGTCATCGATCTCGTCGAACTTCTTGGTGCTGATGACGCCAGCACAGTTGATCAGGATGTTGGTTTGCGGCAGGTCCGTAAAAATCTGCTCGACGGTCTCGCGCGCCTTGGGTGCATCGGCGACATCGAGCTGATAGAACTTGTTGCCCTCGCCAAGCTCGGCCACCGCGGCCTCGCCCTTAGCAGCGTTCCTTGCGATGAGCGCGACGTGTCCGCCGCCCGCAACGATGCCCTTGGCAATCTCGAGGCCAATGCCCTGAGTGCCGCCGGTAACGATCGCGGTTTTGCCCGTGAAGTCAAATGCCATGACTCCAACCCCCTTGATTCAGGTGTCTCCTTGCGGGAAGTTGGAGCATCGCACGTGGCGATAAATGAGTCCCAGTCGTCATGGTGGTGACAACCCCTCGCCTAACCGCGGGCATAATAGTTCTTTGAAACGCTTCAGCGATTGAATTTTTTACTCTTTATGCGCTCTTTATATTGCCCACTACATGAGACCCGAATACGCGGGTATCATCTTTCACCGAAAATAGTTTCTAGTGTTAGGGGTTTTCGGTGGAAGATACCGATTTCCGTGAGCTTGGGCGTCAACTCCTTACCGAGTTCGGCAGCATGCATCAGCGCATTTCGCATTTTGCGGACAAAGCCCTCAGCGGCGAGATGGCCGTCATGCGCGCCCTCATACTCGCCGGCGGTTCGCTCACGCCGAGCGAACTCGCTGATCGCGCCTGGGTCTCGAGTGCCCGCATCGCCAATATCCTACGCGCTCTCGAAGCCAAGGGCTGGGTCGAGCGCGAGCACTCAAAGACCGACCGTCGTCGCGTACACGTCACGGTGACCGACAAAGGATTCCAGGATCTCGAAATCAAACGTCGGGAATTCGAGAACCGCACTGCGGCTTTCCTCGAGCAGCTCGGCGAAACAGATACCCAAGAGATGGTGCGCCTTCTAAGACGTGCCAACGAAATTATCGACCGCAATCAAGAAAGGAGAGATGCCGAGTGAGGATTCTCAAGCTCTTTAAAAAACATGTCCTGGCACTGTTTGCAGCTATCGTACTTATCGTAATCAGCTGCAACGCCGATCTGGCACTGCCTACCTATATGAGCGACATCGTCGACGTGGGCGTGCAGCAAGGCGGCATCGCCTCGCCCGTGCCCGACACCATTCGCGCCGAATCGCTCGACGACCTCGAACTCTTTATGAGCGCCAAGGACGCCAAGGCTGTGGAGGCCGTGTTTAGCAAGGCAGACAAAAACGGGATTCGCACGTACAAGGGCACCGAGGACGAGCGCGCCGACGGCAGCAAGCTCGCTGACATTATGAGCCTGCCCGAGACCGTCGTCCTTTCGCTCAACCAAGGCATCGACGCCAACTCCATGGGCGACATGATGGGCTCGTCCAGCGAGAACGACAACAACGCCGCCCAGGCCATGCCCACCCCCGAGCAAATGGCAGCGATGACGCCCGAGCAGCTCGCCGAGCTGCAGCAGAAGGCCGCAGCGGCGCAGAACATGCAAAAGCAGATTGATGCCGACGGCGGTAAGATCACCATGAAGAGCCTGCGTCTGGGCGTTGAAGGCGGCCTAATCGACCAGGGCAAGCTCGTCGAGGGTGCCAACCAAATGGCGGACAAAATGGGCTCCATGTCGGGCTCCATTGTGACCCAACGCGCCGTGAGCTATGTGCAGGACGAGTACAAGGCGCAGGGCATCGACCCCGCCGACGTGCAGAACGCGTACCTGAGCCGCATGGCGACCACGATGTTTGGGCTGTGCCTGGTGTCGCTCGTCGCCACCATCCTGACCGGTGCCGTGGCGTCGCGCACCGCCTGCTCCATCGCCCGCGACCTGCGCCGCGAGACCTTCAACAAGGTTATGCACTTCTCGCCAGCCGAGGTGGGCAAATTTAGCCAGGCCTCGCTCATTACCCGCTGCACCAACGACATTCAGCAGATCCAGATGGCCGCAACCCTGTTTATCCGTATGTGCCTGATGGCCCCCGTCATGGGCATCGTCGCCGTCATGCGCGTCCTAGCCAACCACACCGGCCTGGAGTGGACCATCGCTGTGGCCATCATCGCGGTTTCGGCCGTCGTCGGCGTGCTCATGGGCCTCACCATGCCCAAGTTCAAAAAGATGCAGAGCTTTGTGGACCGCGTGAACCTTACCGCCCGCGAGCTGCTCGACGGCCTTATGCCCATCCGCTCGTTCAACCGCGAGGAGCATGAGCTCGAACGTTTTGACAAGGCGTCGCTCGACCTGATGACTACGCAGCTCTACACCAACCGCGCCATGAGCTTTATGATGCCGCTCATGATGCTCGTCATGAACTGCATCACCGTGCTTATCGTCTGGTTTGGCGCGCAGGGCGTGTCCGACGGCGTGATGCAGGTCGGCAACATGATGGCGTTCATCTCCTACACCATGCAGATCGTCATGGCGTTTATGATCCTCACCATGGTTTCGGTTATCCTGCCCCGTGCCGAGGTCGCAGCTGAGCGCGTGGAAGAGGTCATCACCTGCCCCACGAGCATCAACGACCCTGCCTCGCCCAAACTGCCCGCAGCCAGCGCGCCGCGCGGTGAGCTCACCTTCCGCGACGTGAGCTTCCAGTACCCCGATGCCCGCGCCGATGTCATCAGCGGCGTGAACTTCACCACACATGCCGGTCAGATGCTCGGCATCATCGGCTCCACGGGCTCGGGCAAGTCCACGCTCGTGCAGCTGATTCCGCGCCTGTACGACGTCACAGGCGGCAGCATTTCGCTTGACGGCGTCGACGTGCGTGACATGACTCTCTCCGAGCTGCGTCGCCGCATTGGTTACATCCCGCAGCAGGGGCGCCTGTTCTCGGGCACTGTCGAGAGCAACCTCAAGTTTGCCGGCGACATGGTGAGCGACGATGACATGCACCAGGCCGCGCGCATCGCCCAGGCCGAGGACTTTATCGCCGAGCGCGAGGGCGGTTACGACTCCCCCATCAGCCAGGGTGGCTCCAATGTTTCGGGCGGTCAGCGCCAGCGTCTGGCCATCGCCCGCGCCCTGG
The DNA here is from genome assembly GCA_030841765.1 of Collinsella aerofaciens. Lineage (GTDB taxonomy): Bacteria > Actinomycetota > Coriobacteriia > Coriobacteriales > Coriobacteriaceae > Collinsella > Collinsella aerofaciens_AV. The sequence continues at coordinate 13,563 of JAUUSS010000053.1, forward strand.
CCAAAAAGCCCGAGGTCGTGGTGTTCGACGACTCGTTTAGCGCGCTTGACTACAAGACCGACGCGCGCCTGCGCGAGGAGCTGGCCAAAAACGTCACCGACGCCGCGCTCGTGGTCGTGGCACAACGCATCGCGACCATCATGCACGCCGACCAGATCATCGTACTCGACGACGGTCACGTAGTGGGCACCGGCACGCACGAGGAGCTACTGCGCAGCTGCCCGGCGTACCTGGAAATCGCACAGTCGCAGCTTTCCGCCGAGGAGCTGGGGCTTACCCAAGAAGAAATTGCAGCCGTTACGGAAGGAGGCGAGCGCTAATGGCAGACGAGACCAAGACTCAGATTCCCAAGCCCACCCGCCAGCGTGGTCCCATGGGCCGCATGGGCGGCATGCGTCGCGGCGAAAAGGCCAAGGACTTTAAGGGCACCATGAGGCAGCTGCTCGGCTATATCGGCCAGCACAAGATTGCCGTGTTTGCCGCCGTCGCCTTTGCCGTGTTCTCGGTCATCTTTAACATTGTGGGACCCAAGGTGCTCGGCCAGGTTACGACCAAGCTGTTTGAGGGCCTGGTTGCCAAAGTCAACGGTACCGGCGATGTCGACTTTGCCTGGATCGCCAAGACGCTCGGCTTTTTGCTCTGCCTGTATCTGGCAAGCTCTGTCTGTAGCCTCATCCAGGGCTGGCTCATGACCGGCGTCACGCAAAAGATTTGCTACCGCATGCGCAAGGAGATCGCCGCCAAGATCGCTGTCGTGCCGATGAGCTACTTCAACGGCCACAGCAAGGGCGACGTACTCAGCCGCATCACCAACGACGTCGATACGCTCGGCCAGTCGCTCAACCAGAGCGTGACGCAGCTTATTACGTCCGTCACGCAGATTATCGGCGTGCTCGTCATGATGTTGTCGATCAGCCTGCCGCTCACCGGCGTCACCGTGCTCACGCTGCCGGCCGCCGCGATTATCTTAATGGTGATGATTCACTTCTCGCAGCCGTACTTCCGCGAGCAGCAGCAGGTCCTGGGCACCGTCAACGGCATTATCGAGGAGGATTTTGCCGGCCAGAACGTCATTCAGGTGTTCGACCGCGCCGAGGCTTCGATCGAGGAGTTCGACCGCCAAAACGACCGCCTCTTTATTAGCGGCTGGCGCTCGCAGTTCCTGTCGGGCCTGATGATGCCGCTTATGAGCTTGGTGGGTAACATGGGCTACGTGGGCGTCGTCGTCGTGGGTGCGCAGCTCGCGCTGACCGGCAATGCCACGCCCGGCGACATTCAGAGCTTTATCCAGTACGTTCGCAACTTTACGCAGCCCGTGCAGCAGCTGGGCAACGTGAGCAACACGATGCAGTCGATGGCCGCTGCCACCGAGCGCGTCTTTGAGTTCCTGGCCGCGCCCGAGGAGGAGCAGAAGGCCGACGCGCAGATTCCCGAGAAGCGCCCCGGCCACGTGGAGTTTGACCATGTCAAGTTTGGCTACACGCCCGACAAGACCATCATCCACGACTTTAGCTGCGAGGCGCAGCCCGGCCAGACCATCGCCATCGTCGGCCCCACCGGCGCCGGCAAGACCACGCTCATTAAGCTGCTGCAGCGCTTTTACGACGTGGACGGCGGTTCGCTGCGCGTCGAGGGCGTCGACGTGCGCGACTGGGACCGCGCGGCGCTGCGCGGCGAGTTTGCCATGGTGCTGCAGGACACCTGGCTGTTTAACGGCACCATCCGCGAGAACATCCGCTACGGACGCCCCGATGCAAGCGATGCCGAGGTCGAGGCCGCTGCACGCGCCGCACGCTGCGACCACTTTATCCATACGCTCGCCGGCGGCTACGACTTTATGATCAACGAGGAGGGCACTAACCTGTCGCAGGGTCAGCGCCAGCTCGTGACCATCGCCCGTGCCATTTTGGCCGACCGTCCGGCGCTGATTTTGGACGAGGCGACCTCCAACGTTGACACTCGTACCGAGGAGCTTATTCAGCGTGCCATGGATGCGCTGATGCAGGGCCGCACGAGCTTTGTCATCGCGCACCGCCTGTCCACGATCCGCAACGCCGACGTAATCTTGGTGATTCGCGACGGCGACATCGTCGAGAAGGGCACGCACGACGAGCTGCTCGCCCAAGGCGGCTTCTACGCCGACCTGTACAACTCGCAGTTCGACGAGGCGGCGTAAAACCGGCGGCAAACAACCGCAATACCCAAAAACGGGGGCGCAGAATGAACTGTGCCCCCGTTTTTGTTCTGCGGCCCTCGAACCGCCTCCCCCGGGACCTGATTAACGGCCTCCCTCAAGGCCCCGTGGACAAAAAATGGCAAATATGAGTACTGTCACCTTTTTAGTAACAGCCAAAACTGCCCCAAACGACCTCTTTGCGGCCTAGATATGGGTCGCGCGCGCAGACGTGGTGTAAGAGTGTCCTGAGGTCCGTCGCTGCAAGT
>JAUUSS010000054.1 GCA_030841765.1 Collinsella aerofaciens
AAAAGGCCGGGCATCGACATCGGGGCCAGGCCCTCCCTTTTGAATCAAAAATTGGCGCCCTGGGCGGCGCGCCGCGTCGTGCCGTTACGCGGGCTGGTAAGCCCGCGTAACTCTAGTAGTTGGCTTCGTAGCCGTTGCCGTCGCCGGTGGGCTCTTCGTAGTAGTCCGAATCGCTCGAATCAGTCGAATCGTCCGAATCGTCAGAGCTAACCGATGAGGTTGCGGTGCCGTTGGCGTAATCATCGGACGTGTTGTTGTTCAGGTCGCCGATCGTAGAGCTGGAGCCATCGGACTGGCCCATGGTATTGGGGCCCTTGGGATCCTTACCAGCGTCGACGCGCTCCATCATTTCCTTAAGCTCGTCCTCGTAGACAAAGACGTAGCTCACGCCATCAATCATGGTGCTGGCATCGGCATACGAAGGCAAGTTGGCCGAATAGATGCCGTCAACATCCATGCCGCGCATGGCATTGACCGTAGAGACGATGTCCTGAACGCTCATATCGGTCACGAGCATGTCGGACAGCGAATTGACGAGGTCGAAGACCTTGGTGGCATCGAAGTTGTTGAGGATCTGGTTGGCGAGGGCGCCGAGCACCTGACGCTGGTGGCGCATGCGTGTGTAGTCGCCATCGGCATAGATGTAGCGGCAACGGGCATAGGTAAGGGCGGTCGCGCCATCCATGTGCTGCTGACCGGCGGTGATCTTAATGTCGAGATGCTCGGGGTCGTCGACATCGTCGGTTGCGTTAATGTCGATGCCGCCGACCGAATCGATGAGCGACTGCATGCCGTCGAAGCTGACCTCGGCATAGTGGGAAATCTGGACACCGCACAGCTCGTTGACCGCCTGGACCATGGCTTCGGCGCCGCCGTAGGTATGGCAGGCGTTGATCTTCATGGTCGAGCCGTTGTAGACGACCTTGGTATCGCGCGGAATGGAGATGAGCGTCGCCTGCTTTTGCGTGGGATCGATACGCGCCAGGATAATCGAGTCGGCGCGGTATGTATCCTCGCCCGGGCGACCGTCAGTGCCAAGGAGTAGCACGTAGAACGGGTCCTTTGCCTCGTCGGTATCAACCAGGATCTGGCGCAGGTTGTCGGTAATGACGTTGGAATCGCCGAGCTTGCCCATAATGGTGGCAAACCACAGGCCGGCGGCAGTCGTAGCGCTCAACAGCACACCGAGCACAGCAATGAGCGCGACGCGGCGAACCGTATGACCGCGACGACGCTGACGGGCGCGCTCGGAATAGCGGGCAACGTTATCGCGGCTATAGATTTTTGCCTGAGCGCCGGTCGAAGGTCTTCGAGATTCCGTAATGGGCTTTTTCTTAAACATAGGCAACCTGCATTAGTAGATGACGGGATCGGGAACAGTGGCGTGCTCGACATGAGCACCAAGCGCCTGCAGCTTTTCAACAAACTGTTCGTAGCCGCGCTTAATGTGATGGATGGCCGAGACCTCGGTCGTGCCGTCGGCAATTAGGCCGGCGACGACGAGTGCCGCGCCACCACGAAGATCCGGTGAGGTTACCTGAGCGCCGGAGAAGCCCTTGACGCCGTGAATCATGGCGTGGTGGCTCTCGATGCGAATATCGGCGCCCATGCGCACCAGCTCGGATGCAAACATAAAGCGATTCTCGAAGATATTCTCGGTGATAACGGAGCTGCCGTCGGCCAGGGCGGAGAGCACCATGATCTGCGCCTGCATGTCCGTGGGGAAACCGGGGAACGGGAGCGTCTGGATATCGACCGGCTTGATGTGCTCGACGCGATTCACGTGGACGCCATCCTCGATGCGTTCGCAATCGATGCCCATGAGCTCCATCTTCTTGAGCACCATTCCCAAGTGGATGGGGCAAAAGCCCGTGACGTCGACACCGCGGTCGTCTGCCATCAACGCACCGGCAACGATAAAGGTGCCGGCCTCGATGCGGTCGCCCACCACGCGATGGGTAACGGGATGTAGCTCTTCCACGCCCTCGATGGTCACGACGGGTGTGCCCGCGCCGACGATCTTGGCGCCCATCTCGTTGAGCATGTTAGCGAGATCGACGATCTCGGGCTCGCGGGCGGCATTATCGATAACCGTGGTACCCTGCGCGCGCACGGAGGCCATGATGAGGTTCTCGGTCGCACCGACGCTGGCGAACTCGAGCGTGACGGTGGTACCGTGCAGGCCCTGGGGCGCGTTGGCGTTGATATAGCCGTGGGCGGTATCGAACTCAACGCCCAAGGCCTCAAGACCCAAGATATGCATATCGATCTTGCGAGCGCCCAGGTTGCAGCCGCCGGGCATGGCGATCTTGGCGCGATGGAAACGGCCCAGCAGGGGTCCCATCACGGCAGTGGAAGCGCGCATCTTGGCAACGAGCTCATAGGGAGCCTCCCAGGAATCGACCTGAGAGGTATCAATCTCGAGCGTGTGCTCGTCGAGAACATCGATCGTGGCGCCCATACCCTTGAGCACCTTGCCCATCACGTGGACATCGGAAATATCAGGCACGTTCTGCAGCGTCGTCTTGCCCGGCGCCAGAAGCGTTGCCGCCATAAGTTTGAGCGCGGAGTTCTTGGCACCCGAAACAGGCACGGAACCTCCGATGGCGTGGCCACCCTCAACGCGGATAATATCCAAGGTCTACCCTTTCAAAAAGCATGCCCGGGGTGGCTGAGCCATCCCGGGCATGATGTGTTCGCAAATGGTCGAACGCTAAAACGTCTGACTATTGGGCAAGCTTGAGCTTACACCATGCGATTTCATTATAGAGGTAGGCGCGGCGTGCATCATCCTCCGACAAATTACCCAGCTTCTCTTCAAAACCTTGAATATCAGCTTTAACCTTGTCGGCGTCGACGGTCGCCAAATCGCAAGCGCGCTCGGCGAGGACGGTCACGACATCGTCCGCAACCTGGGCATAGCCGCCGGCCACGGCAAACGTGTGGTCGACAGTGCCCATGGCCTTATCGGAAACGCGAACGTAACCGCGGTCGATTGTGCAGATTTCGCTGGAGTGAGCAGGCAGAACGCCAAACTCGCCATCCGTGGACGGAATCGACACAAACGCAGCGTCGCCCTCATAGGCGCAGCTCACGGGGCACACGATGCGGATACGCATAACCTACTTCTCCCCCATCTTGCGGGCGCGCTCGCGCACGTCCTCAATCGTGGAAGCATAGCGGAATGCCTGCTCGGGCAGGTCATCGGCCTTGCCGTCGACAATCTCGGCGAAGGAGCGGACGGTATCCTCGACGCGAACGTAGACACCGGGGTTGCCGGTGAACTTCTCGGCGACGTGGAAGGACTGCGAGAGGAACTGCTGGATCTTACGGGCACGGTTGACCGTAAGGCGCTGCTCCTCGGACAGCTCGTCCATACCCAGAATGGCGATGATGTCCTGAAGGTCGGAGTACTCCTGCAGGAGCTCCTGGACCTTGACGGCGACACGGTAGTGCTCCTCGCCGACGATCGAGGGATCGAGAGCGTCGGAGGAAGACGCGAGCGGGTCGATAGCCGGGAACAGGCCGAGCGACGAAATGCTACGCGAAAGAACCGTAGTGGCGTCGAGGTGCGTAAACGTCGTGGCAGGCGCCGGGTCGGTCAGGTCGTCTGCAGGGACGTAGACAGCCTGGACGGAGGTAATGGAACCCGTCTTGGTCGAGGTAATGCGCTCCTGGAGGTCGCCCATCTCGGTAGCCAGCGTAGGCTGGTAACCGACGGCGGACGGCATACGACCCAGCAGTGCGGAAACCTCGGAACCGGCCTGGGTGAAGCGGAAGATGTTGTCGATGAACAGCAGAACGTCCTGGCCACGATCGCGGAAGTACTCAGCGGTGGTGAGGCCGGCCAGACCGATGCGCAGACGCGCTCCAGGCGGCTCGTTCATCTGACCATAGACCAAGCAGGTCTTGTCGATAACGCCAGACTCGCTCATCTCGAGGAACAGGTCGGTGCCCTCACGAGTACGCTCGCCGACACCGGTGAACACCGAAGTGCCGCCATGCTCCTGGGCGAGGTTGTTGATGAGCTCCTGAATCAGAACGGTCTTGCCGACGCCGGCACCACCGAACAGGCCCGTCTTACCGCCACGAATGTAGGGCTCAAGCAGGTCAACGGCCTTGATGCCGGTTTCGAAGATCTCGGTCTTAGTGGTGAGCTCGTCGAAGCGGGGCGCTGCGTGGTGGATGGGATAGAACTCCTCCACCTCGGGCATGGGCTTACCGTCGACAGGCTTGCCCATGACGTTCCAAATGCGGCCGAGCGTCTTGGGGCCAACGGGCATCTTCATGGGCTCACCGGTATCGGTGGCGGTGAGACCACGCTGCAAACCGTCGGTCGAGGACATGGCGACCGTGCGGACGACGCCGCCCGGAAGCTGGCTCTCGACCTCGAGGATCGTGCTCAGGTGACCGATCGGGGTCTCGGCCTCGACCGTGAGCGCGTTGTAGATCGGGGGCACCGCGCCGTCAAACTTGACGTCGACGACAGGGCCGATGATACGCACGATGCGACCATCACCGGCAGTCGTCTTCTTGGTGGCTTCCTCGACCGCAAGCTTTACGGTGTTATTAGCCATTACTGTTCCTCCAATGCTGAGGCTCCGCCGACGATCTCGTTGATCTCGGTCGTGATCGAAGCCTGGCGCACGCGACTATACGTGCGGGTAAGGGTCGAGATGATCGCGGTGGCGTTTTCCGTCGCGGAGTGCATGGCCTTGCGGCGTGCACCCTGCTCGGCGGCCGCCGAATCGATCAGGGCCTGGTAGATGACCGTCAGGATATAAGACGGCACAAGCTTGCCGAGAACATGCTCGGGAGAGGGCACGAACTCGAACGTGGACGAGATGCGCTTAGGGGCGTCGGTCTCGTTCTTACGCGGACCGTGGGCCATAGCGATCATCTCGGGGTCGAGCGGCAGCAAATGCTCGACGCGAAGCTCCTGATCCACGCGGTTCTTGGCGTGGTGGTAGACAAGCTCGACGCGGTCAAGCTCACCTGCACGATACGCATCGCAGATATGAGAGGAGATCATGCGGGCCTGATTGAAATCGGGCTCGGAGGAGTTGCCCTCAAAGTGCATGGTGACGTTAGCGCGGTCACGGAAATACGTGGCCGGTTTGCGCCCACACGCGATAATCTCGCACTCGATGCCGTCGTTCACCCAAGAAGCGGCGAGCTTTTCGGCCGTGCGCTCCACCGTCGTATTGAAACCGCCGGCAAGGCCGCGGTCCGAGGCAATAACGACAATCAGGCCATGCTTGACGCTCTCATGCTTCTGCAGCATGGGATCGGTGCCCGAACAGGAGGCGTCGCCGGCGACCGTCAACATGACGTCGGTCAGCGCCTCCTTATAGGGCTCGGCCTGCTTGGAGCGATCGAGGGCACGACGGATCTTGGCCGTAGAGACCATCTCCATCGTGCGCGTGATCTGCTTGGTCGTGGTAACCGAGGAGATTCGCTTCTTAATGTCGCGAAGGTTGGCCATAGGGCTTAGTTCTCCTCTGATCCAGTCGTATCGGCATGGTGCTTGGCCATGAACTGCTGCTTGAAGTCACCGATGACCCGCAAGAGCTCGGCCTTGGTGTCGTCGTCGATCTTCTTGGCGCGAACCTTGTCGAGCAGCGAGCCAAAGCCATTGTCCATGTACTCGATGAGCTCGGCACGGAAAGGCAGCACGTCGGCGATCTCCAGGTCATCCAGGAAGCCCTCGTTGCCGGCAAACAGCGTAACGATCTGCTCGCCAACCTCAAACGGTTTATAACGCGGCTGCTTCAGGAGCTCGGTCATGCGAGCGCCGTGGGTAAGCTGCTTTTGCGTGGCCTCGTCGAGGTCGGAGCCGAACTGCGTAAAGCCGGCGAGCTCCTGGTACGAAGCAAGGTCCAGACGGAGGTTGCCGGCGACCTGCTTCATGGCCTTGGTCTGTGCATCGCCACCGACGCGGGACACGGAGATACCCACGTCGACTGCCGGGCGCTGACCCTGGAAGAAGAGCTCGGACTGCAGGTAGATCTGACCATCGGTAATGGAAATAACGTTGGTCGGAATGTAGGCCGAGACGTCGCCGTCCTGGGTCTCGATGATCGGCAGAGCCGTCATGGAGCCGTAACCGTTCTTCTTGGACATCTTGACGGCACGCTCGAGCAGACGAGAGTGCAGGTAGAAGATGTCGCCAGGATAGGCCTCGCGTCCGGGCGGACGATGCAGCGTCAGCGACATCTGACGGTAGGCCACGGCCTGCTTGGACAGGTCGTCGTAGATGACGAGCACGTGACCGCCGGGGTTGGTCTCGCTGGCAGGCTTGCCGTCCTCGCCGTTGTACATAAAGAACTCGCCGATAGCGGCACCGGCCATAGGCGCGATGTACTGCATAGGGGCGGAATCGGCAGCGGTGGCCGAAACGATGATGGTGTAGTCGAGCGCACCGTGCTGAGCGAGGGTCTCGCGGATGTTGGCAACCGTGGAAGCCTTCTGGCCGATGGCGACATAGATGCAGACCATGCCCTTGCCGCGCTGATTGAGGATAGCGTCGATGGCAATGGCGGTCTTACCGGTCTTACGGTCGCCGATGATAAGCTCGCGCTGGCCGCGGCCGATAGGCACCATGGAGTCGATGGCCAACAGACCCGTCTGAACCGGCTCGCACACCGGGGTACGGTCGATGACGCCGGGGGCCTTGAACTCGATAGGACGACGGTGCGTGGCGACAATGTCACCCAAACCGTCGATAGGCTGGCCGAGCGGATTGACGACGCGGCCGAGCATGGCACGGCTCACGGGGATATCCATAATGCGGCCAGTGGTGCGGCACTCGTCGCCTTCCTTGATGGAGTCGACGGCACCAAACAGAACGGCGCCGACCTCGTCACGGTCAAGGTTCTGGGCAAGGCCGAAGACGGTCTCACCGGTATCGGAGCTCTTGAACTCCAGAAGCTCGCCTGCCATGGCGCTCTTGAGGCCGGTGACGCGCGCGATGCCGTCGCCTACCTCGTCGACCGTTGAAACCTCATGCGTATCGACCGTCGCGGAGAGGCTCGTGAGCTGCTCCTGCAGTTTCTTGGCGATATCCTGGGCATTGAGGGTTTCGGACATTAGGCTTCACCTCCGTACGAATTAGCAGAGTTTGCGAGGGTCTCCTGCGCAATGCGCAGCTGCGTCTTGACGGAAATGTCACGACGCTCGCCGCGGGCCTCGAGCACCAGGCCGCCCACGATAGACGGGTCGACCTGCTCGATAAGGAATACCTTGCGGCCGAAGTCCTGCTCGCATTTCTTAGTGATGGTTTGACGCAGCTCGTCGTCGAGCGGGATCGCCGTGGTGACGGTCACGCCCACTACATCCTCGTCTTCCTCGGCAACATACTTAAAGGCAGCTGCCACCTTGGGAAGAAGGTCGAGCTGGTCGCGCTTGGACATGGTGTCGAGCACGGCGATGATCTCGGGGCTGGCGCTAGCCAGGCGCTCGATCATCTCGAGGTCCTCGAACACATGGTTCTCGGCCTTAGCGGCTTCCAGAAGGGAGCGCGCGTATGTCTCGAGCACCTTGTCCTGATAGCGGCTAGTCGGCATTCAGGCTACCTGCTTCCTGGATGTAGCGCTCGATGAGCTTCTTCTGCCCGGCCTCGTCCTCGAGTGCCTCGCCCACGATCTTGGTGGCGACGGCAACGGACAGGTCGGCGATGGAGCTCGCGGCACCGGCGTAGATGGACTTGCGCTCGTCCTCGACGGTCGTGTGGGCCTTGGCGATAATCTCCTCGGCCTCCTTGTGAGCAGCCTCGATGATACGGGCGCGCTCGGACTCGGCGTCCTTACGGGCCTCGAGAACGATGTCGGCAGCCTGACGACGGGCGTCGGTGACGATCGAGTCGGACTCAGCGCGCTTGGCGATAGCCTCCTGCTTGGTCTTCTCGGCCTCGTCGAGGCTCTCCTCGATCTTCTTGCCGCGCTCCTCCATGGTTTTCATGATGCCCGGCAGGGCGACCTTGGCCAGCACGATCCAGATGATCAGGAAGGCGATAAGCGCCGGGATGAACTCCGCCATCTTAGGGATGAGGATGTCCGCACCGGCGGCGCCGTCCTCGGCGAACGCGGAAACCGGCATGAGCAGCGCGGCCGCGGACGCGGAGAGTGCGATCGCGCTCTTCTGGGATGAAAGATTCATACTTGACGCTCCGTGCTATTTAACGATCAGCGCGACAACGAAGCCGATCAGAGCCAGAGCCTCGCCGAAGGCGGAGCCCATGATGAAGACGGTGAACACGCGGCCCTGGACCTCAGGCTGACGGGCCATAGCACCCGTAGCACCCAGAGCAGACAGGCCGATAGCAAGACCAGCGCCGATAACACCGAGACCGTAACCGATAACTCCCACGATTCCTCCTTTGTCGTGCGTGTCTTATTTCACGCAGGATAACCTTTTTATAACTGCCGGGCTCCATGGGGACGGGCACCGGCGGTTTAACGAATTGCCTTACCTTTAAGGCGCGAACGGAAGACTACTCCTCCTCCGCGACCTCCTCTGCCTCGGAGACGTACACGGCGGTAAGGACCGTGAAGACGTAAGCCTGGATGGCGCCGACCACAAGCTCGATCGCATAGATCAGGATGAGGATGGCGAGCCAGGCCAGCGAAGGCAGGGCACCGACGGCGTGGGCCGCGGAAACCTGCTGAAGCAGCGGCTGCATGAACATGCTCGCCATGATGGCGAATGAGCCCATGACCACGTGTCCTGCGAACATGTTGCAGAACAGACGGACGGCGAGCGTGATGAGGCGCAGGAAGGTCGAGAAAAGCTCGACGACCCACACAAGCACGTTCATCGGGAAGCTCACGCCCTGCGGGGCGAGGCTCTTGATGTAGCCGATCACGCCGTGAGCCTTGCATCCGTAGTAGATGAAGTACACGAAGGCGAAGATGGCGAGCGCAGCGGTGGAGCCGATTGCGCCGGTGCCGGGCTTCATTCCCGGGATCAGGCCGATCATGTTATTGATCAGGATGAACAGGAAAAGCGAGCACAGGAACGGGAAGTGCTTCTTCCAGTTCTCACCCACGACGCCCTTGCCGATATCGTTCTCGACGTACTCGATGATGTACTCGAAACCGTTGACGAAGAAGCCCTTGGGAACCAGGGTCTGCTTCTTCTTGAACACGGCCAGGACGATCAGGAGCACGATCGTGGAGACGATCAGCCAAAACGAGTACTGCGTGATGCCGCAGCTCAGATCGCCCACGACAGGGGTGGAGCTGAACTCGCTGACCAGATGATTAATCTCATCAGGCAGCTTTTCAAAAATTTCCACGACTTACCTTTCGACCTCATGAGGATCTCGCAGCGCCTTGGCGACGCGAACCGTGCAGGCGGCCATAAAGGCCACGAAGCCGATCGCCTCGCCCAGGAGGAACATGCGAAATGCCTCTCCGAACAACGCAAACACAACCAAGGTAAAGACGAGCAGGGCGACTGCCGAGACCGCCAGACTCACCATGCCCTTGAGCATGTCCGCATTCTGCTTATCGTCAAGAACCGGCTTGAGCGTAAAGACAAAGGGAAGGAAGGCAATCGCGCCCGCGATGGCACCTGCAACGATAGCGAGCAGATCGGCTATCTGAAACACTGGCGTCCTCACTTTCCTTTTTTATCGCCTCACAGGACAGTTCCCGCCAAACATTGGTGACTATTGTACGAGCCAATCGCTAAAGTACAACCGAAAAAGCATCGGTTAATACGCACCTGTTCGTTTTCTTAAGACCTTCTTTATGCCGCAGGTACGGTAATACGTTTTTCTCGAACCCTGCAGGGCAAAACGTCCGTTAACAGGAGTGCGCGCGGTCGTCTTTTGTTCGACCGCGCGCACCATTTCTTCGTATTTTCGACGTTAGCCGGTATGCCCCAGAGATTACAGCGTGCCGTAGATGCGGTCGCCGGCGGCGCCTCGGCCGGGAACGATGTAGGCAGCTTCGTTGAGATGGTCGTCGATGGCGCAGGTATAAATATGTACGTCGGGGTCCTTTTCGGTCAGTGACTTGAGGCCCTCGGGGGCCGCGACGATACACAGCATGCGAATATCCTTAACACCGCGCTCGCGCAGGTAGCTGATGGCCATCTCGGCCGAACCGCCCGTGGCGAGCATGGGGTCGACAACCAGGCAGATGCGCTGGTCGATATCCTTGGGCATCTTGCAGTAATACTCATGCGGCTCGTGGGTAACCTCGTCACGCTCCATACCGATGTGGCCCACGCGAGCGGAGGGCACCAGGTCGAGGATGCCGTCGACCATGCCGAGGCCCGCACGCAGGATGGGAACAATGGCGAGCTTCTTGCCGGCAAGCTGCTTAAACATGGCGGTGGTGATGGGAGTCTCGACCTCGACGTCTTCCATGGGCAGGTCGCGCATGGCCTCGTAGCCGTCAAAGAGCGCAAGCTCGCGCACGAGCTGGCGGAACTGGTTGGTGCCGGTGCTCTTGTCGCGCAAGATCGACAGCTTGTGCTGGACGAGCGGATGGTCGACAAGCGTCACGCGGGACGTATCGTAGGTGACGGTCATGGGTTGATTGCCCCTTTCGTTGCGGCCGGAAGATGGCCTTGCTGACAAGACGCCTGGCGACGTTGTTGCCTCGCGCCGTGCATAAGTTTAACGGTTTGTTGTATCGAGCAGCTCGTCGCAACCCTACTGAGCGGTGTTGAGCGAACGCTTGACGGCATCACGCCAACCAGCGAGGTTGCTCTCACGGCGCTCGGCGGACATGTGAGGATGGAAGACTTTGACGATCTGAGCGTTTTGCTCCAGCTCCTCCAAATCCTCCCAATAGCCGACAGCAAGGCCCGCCAAGTACGCGGCGCCAATCGCCGTGATCTCCACCGTCTCGCACTGCAGCACGGGAATATCCAGCAGATCAGCCTGGAATTGCATGATGAACTCGTTGCGCGAGGCACCGCCATCGACGGACAGGCGCTCAATCGAAAGTCCCACGTCCTGCTCCATGGCGCGTAGCACGTCATAACTCTGGTAGGCCATGGACTCGCAGGCCGCACGCACAATGGTCGCGCGACTCGAGGCGCCGGTCAGGCCGCACACGATACCGCGAGCATGCGGGTCCCACCAGGGAGCGCCCAGGCCTGCGAAGGCGGGGACGAAGTAGCAGCCCTCGTTGTCGTTAATCGAAGTGGCGAGTTGCGCGGACTCGCTCACGCTCGAGATGATGCCCATGTTGTTGCGCAGCCAGTTCATGGTTGAGCCGGCGGCAAAGATAGAACCCTCGAGCGCATAGCTGATCTTGCCGTCCGCGGCGATACCGATCGTGGAGACCAGACCGTTCTTGGATTCGACGATCTCGTCGCCGGTGTTCATGAGCATAAAGCAACCCGTGCCATAGGTGTTTTTGGTCTGGCCGGGATGGAAGCAGCAGTGGCCGAACAGCGACGCCTGCTGGTCGCCCGCCACGCCCATGATGGGTGGCATGTTGGTCATGATGTCGCTCGCGACGCGGCCGTAGTCGCCCGAGCTCCAACGAACCTCGGGCATCATGGAACGCGGGACGTCGAAAAGCGCCAGCAGATCGTCGTCCCAATCGAGCGCATGGATATTAAAGAGCGCGGTGCGGCTGGCATTGGTGTAGTCGGTGGCAAATACCTGACCGCCGGTGAGGTTGTAGATGAGCCAGGTGTCGATGGTGCCGAACATGAGGTCGCCCGCCGCCGCGCTCTCACGCGCACCATCGACGTTGTCGAGGATCCACTGCACCTTGGAGGCCGAGAAATACGGGTCGAGCGTAAGCCCCGTGCGGGAGCGCACCAGCTCTTCTGCGCCCTGCTCGACCAGCTCGTCGATCAGAGGTGCGGTGCGACGGCATTGCCACACGATGGCGTTATAGATGGGTTGGCCGCTTATGCGGTCCCACACCACCGTGGTCTCGCGCTGGTTGGAGATACCGATGGCGGCGATGCGGTCAGAATGGATGCCGCTCTTAAACTGGACCTCCATCATCACGCCGATCTGACTGGCAAGCACCTCCGTGGGATCCTGCTCCACCCAGCCGGGGCGCGGGAAGCTGGTTTTGACGCTACGACGCGCCTGGGCGACGATGCAGCCGTACTCGTCGACGATAGTCGCGAGTACCGAGGTAGTGCCGCAGTCGAGCGCCATGATGTAGGAACCGCCAAAGCTAAACGAGGCGTCTTCCATACCCAGGCTACCTAGATTCAACGACATCGCTTACACCTTTCTATTGCATCGGGTCGGACAGGACCCGCTCGATCTCTGATGCGGGAAGTGCGCCTTGGCGCAGGATCTGGAGCTCGCCGTGCTGAAACGACACGATGGTTGAGGCGTCGCGACACGGGGTCTCACCGGCGTCGACGGCCACATCGACCCCCTCCAGGATGCGCTCCTCCACCGTGACAAAACTTGCCGGCGCGGGCGCGCCATGCGTGTTGGCGCTGGTGCAGGCAAGAGGGCTGCCGCAGGCGCGGATGAGCGCCTGCACCACGGGCGAGGCCGAAGCGCGAAGTGCCACCGTGTCGTCGGCGGCGCGCATAAAGGTCGGCACGCAGGGGGCCGCCTTAACCACGATAGTCAGGGCGCCCGGCCAGCATCGTCGGGCGAGCACGCGGGCCTCGTTAGGGATATCCACGCCATAGCGGTCGAGTGCCTCGGCATCATCGACCAGCCAGGCAACCGTTTGGGTGAGCTCGCGCTGCTTGAGGGTAAAGATACGACGATAGCCGGTGCCGAGTGCGGGGACCGCGGCGCCGTTGACGGTGGCCTGCGGATCGCGCGGCCACGGCAGAGGTTCACTTGTATCTTGTGGAACGGCATCCGAGAAGGCGTTGACCGCCACGGCGACACCGTAGACCGTCTCGGTTGGAATAAGCGCCAGGCCGCCGCGACCGAGTAGCTCGGCCGTGCGCTCGACTGCAAGCCGATGCGGCTCGCGCGCTCCCTCGTATACCCGATAGACCGTCTGCATGTGTATGCCAGCCCCTTACGCTCTGGTGCAAGCTTGTTTACTGTGGGGCATTCTCGCACGAAACGTTCAACCTATTTGCCCAGAGCGCATGTTGGTTTGGTGAGCGGCTCTAGTAGTCGGTGAAAGTGAGGGGGTTATTGGACTGCGACGAACTTCTTTGGCCTGCCGGTGTGGCGTTCTTGGGCGGCGTAGCGCTCGATGCTGTCTATCGTTATCATCCGACGGCCGTCGACAAGTTCAACATCGAGCTTTCCGGCTTTGACCAGCGCGGTAATCCGCGGAGCGGAGACTTTGAGGTCCAGCGCTGCGTCTTTAAATGTTCGGCACGCCGCTTCCCGAGCGTCCTCGTGGTCGATTTCGACTGAAAGGGCCACGACCTCGGCCGAGCGTTCGTACCCTGCCGGAGTCAAACCGTTGTTGAGGTCGTCGGCCAAAAACGCCATCAGTGCCTCGGTGGCATGGGCAATCGCTTCTTCGCGCGTATCGCCATCGGCAAAGGCGCCGGGAATCTGCGGGAAACTGGCGCAGTAACCGTCGTCTTCTTTTATGAGAACGCAGTCATAGGTAAATCGCTGCCTCATTTTGCCTCCAACTACCATTCAGCTTGGCGACGAATACTTGCCCACGTGCCCTTCTTTGGTCGATCACCACCAGAGCCGTTCACGGTGACAACACGGTCACCAGAAACATACTTAGCATGACTACCGACTTGCGCGACCTTCACGAATCCATCGTGCTTGAGTAGGGCAATGATTTCCCGAAAGGTAGGAGGTTGCATGGGCCGACCTCTTTCAGCCGTCCTAATTATAAACTACTTTATAATTTTTGCTAACCAGTTAATAAATATTACTGGCGCTGTTTGGGCTCGGTGACGATGGCTCGGACGATGCGGGGGCGATCGGTGAGGTCATGGACGATACGCACGTCCGAAAGGCCTGCCTGGCGACAGAGCTCGGCCGCGGCATCGAGGGCACCCTCGTAGAGCTCGCAGGCAAACAGGCCGCCGGCGCGCAGCATGTAAGGCGCCGCATTGAGCAGGCGGCGGAAGATATCGAGGCCGTCGGCGCCGCCCTCGAGCGCCAGGTCGGGCTCAAAATCCTTGACCTCGTGCGGCAGCGAGCGCATGACGCCGGTCGGGATGTAAGGTGGGTTGGAGACAAGCACGTCGAAGGTGCCCCACTCTTCGCGGGGAATAGAACTCACCAGGTTGGTGAGACTAAAGGCGACCTCGTCGGACGTGAGGCCAAGCGCATCGCGGTTTTTGGTGGCCAAATCGATAGCGCGCGGCTCGATATCGGTGGCGGTGCAGGTAATGTGGCCGCGGCGCTCCCAGGCAAGGGAGAGCGAAATGCAGCCCGTGCCGCAGCCGACCTCGAGAACGCGGGCGATGCGGGGCTCGGCTGGGGCAGGCGAAGCGGCATCCTGAGCTGAAGCCGTCTCCTGGTCGGCACCCTCGATGGCGATGCCGTATTCGTCGAGCTCGGGCTCGGCGGCTTCCGCGGCTTCGGCTTCTGCTGCCTGCGCGGCGGCTTCCTCGGCCTCGCGGTCGGCCAGCTCCTCGGCATAGGCACGGCTGCCCAGCACATCGCCGCCCAGCGCCGCCTCGTCGGCGGCCGTCAGGTTAGCGGCACGGCGCTCGGCGGTCGCGCGTTCGTCTGCCAGCGCGGCCTCGGCCTTGCGTGCCTCCTCAACCTCATCGTTCCAGGGCAGCTCAACGCGCTGACGGGCGGCAGCCTCGGGGCTCAGCACCTCGGCATCCAGATAATTGAGGACTTCCTCGACGAGCATCTCGGTCTCGGGACGCGGAATGAGCACGCCGGGGGCGCACGTGACGTCGATCATGCGAAACTGCGTGCTGCCGGTGATGTACTGCAGCGGTTCACCTTTAGCGCGACGAACAACGGCCGCGTGCATGGTCTCGAGCTGAGCCGCGTTAAGCGTCTCGTCCATGCGCATATATAGGTCAATGCGCGCCAGGCCCGTGGCGGCGCACAGCAGCCACTCGGCAGAAAGACGGGGGTGCTCCTCGCCGCGCTCGGCCAGGTACTCCTTGGTCCACTCGAGACAACGCTTGATGGTCCAAATCTCGTTTGCCATGGGGTCCTCCCCTCTTAAGCGCCGGGCGGCGCGCGAATGTCGGAGCAGATTGTACGCGAGGGTGGCACGCGGCAAGGGACGATTGGAAGCGATTATCGAGAATCAGCCCAGAATTTTGCACCGAGCTCGCTCAAAGTGTTCATTCGCCGACGTCCAGATTTGCATTCGTCAAGCTTTTGGCAAGGTTGCCCAAAAACTGACCAATATCTAACCAAGAACATACCAAATCACTTGACGCGCGACTCATCAAAAAATGCACTGCGACTTCTTGGACGATTTTTTGAGCAATATTTTCAATAGCAGATGAATGCTATTAATTACTTTGAGCAGGTAGGCAGCTTAATTTCTAACAAAACAGATTAAATAAACTCGAAAAGTAATTTACCCAACCTAGTCATTTAAGAACGTCCCCAATGACTACCTCTAAGGCGCCGCAGGTTGAGCATACCGCATCCGGAGCAAGGCAACGCCGCATGTAGAGGACGGACAGCGAGCGGGTCGCATTTGAGACAAGGTGACGTGAAATCAAAACCACCCCTAAAAGGGGTGGTTTGCTCTTAGGGTA
>JAUUSS010000055.1 GCA_030841765.1 Collinsella aerofaciens
GGACGTTCTTAAACGACTAGTCAAACAAGAACGTCCCCAACGACTAGCCCAATGACGAGAGTGGATAATCTCCCACTTTGAGCCCCCAAGCAGGCCAAAAACGGGAGATTATCCACTCTCATTCTGCAGGCACTCATTTAAGCACGTCCCCAATGAGTACCTGCCGATGCTTTGGCAAAGTCAGCGAAAACACCCCTAAGCGAGCAAGGTGACGTGAAAGAGGAGGGCATTGACCTTCTGGTCATGCCCGACGATTGAACGTCAGATTGCCGCTTAGGGGGGTTTGCAGCGTCGGCCGGTTACGGCGTTTGTAAAACGCCGTAACCTACAAAATGAGCATCGCGTCGCCAAAGCTGAAGAAGCGGTAGCGCTCTTCGATAGCAGCGGCGTAGGCATCCATGATCTGGTCGCGGGTGGCAAGCGCGCTTACGAGCATCATGAGCGTGGAGCGCGGCACGTGGAAGTTCGTGATCAGCGCGTCGACCACGTGATAGGTCGAGCCGGGCATGAGGTAGAGCTGCGTCGTAGCGTTCTCGCGCGCCACGATGTCGCCGCGGCCGAGCGTATCGGCCCCATCCTCGCGGCCCTCAAAATAGCGCGCCGTCACGGCCGGATCGGACACCGGTGCCTCAGCGTCAAAGGCGCTCTCGAGCGAGCGTACTGCGGTGGTGCCGACGGCGATCACGCGGTGCCCCTCGGCCTTCGCCTTATGCACGGCGTCGACAACCTCCTGTGACACGTGGTAGCGCTCGGTGTGCATGACGTGCTGCGTGGGGTCGTCCTCCTCCACCAGACGGAAGGTATCAATACCCACCTCGAGCTCGACGGCGGCAAACTTCGCGCCCTTGGCCTCGATAGCGGCCATGAGCTCGGGGGTAAAGTGCAGACCCGCCGTAGGAGCGGCAGCCGAGTGCTCCTCCTTCATGGCGTAGACGGTCTGGTACTTCTCGGGATCGCCCTCGTAATCGGTAATGTAGGGCGGCAGCGGCACGTGACCGGCAGCATGAATGGCCTCGTCGAGCGTGCGCGGCTCGCCGGCGGCATTGCAGCCGGCCGGCTCAAAGCGCACCAGACGGCCTCCGCGGCTATCGGTGACAAAGTCGATGACCTCGGCCGTCAGCACCACGGGAGCCCCCTCGGGCGCATGGGCGCCACCGGCGCGATACTCAATCTGAGCACCGGGCTTCAGGCGCTTACCCGGCTTGACCAGGCACTCCCAAACGTGGCCCAGCGGGTCAACATCCTCACGGCGCTTGAGCAGCAGCGTCTCGACCACGCCACCCGAGCCGGCTTTGCGACCGATCAGGCGGGCCGGCATCACACGCGTCTTGTTGATGACGAGCACATCGCCCGGCTCGATATAGTCGATGATGTCGCGGAAGATGCGGTGCTCAACGGTACCGCCGTGCTCCAGCGGCTTCCCCGCCTGGGAGCCTTTGCGATCCACCACCAGCAGGCGGCAGGAGTCGCGCAGCTCGGCAGGAGCCTGGGCAATCAGTTCCTCAGGAAGGTTGTAGTCAAAATCATCGGTACGCATAGACACGTCGGATACTCCTTATATAGCTAAAGTCCGCTCTACATCCTAGCAGGCTGACGTCCCAAACGAACTACTTTTTGGCGGCTTTGCGCTCGTCGCGGATGCGGGCGCGGTCCATGGCCGCCTCGACAGCAGAAAAGCGGCAGCCGCAGTAGTTCTGTCGATACATGCCCAGTTCGCGCGAACGGCGCGTAGCCTCGGGATAATACGGGCGAAAATCGCGAATCACCGGGGTGAGCCCATGGGCGGCCGCCAAACGCTCAAGCACGTCATTGCAGGTGTCGAACAGCTGATACGGCGAGACGGCGAGCGTCGTGCCCACAAACTCAAACCCGCGCTCCTGGGCCACACGGCACGCCTCGACCAGACGCAGGGCATAGCATGAGCGACAGCGACGGGCTCGATCGGCGCCCAGCGGGGCCACGCCGGCCTCCCAGCGCTCCCGGTCCTCCCCCGCCTCGATAAGCTCGATGTCGCCATCGGCACACCACCGGCGCAGCTCGTCCAAACGCCGCTGCCATTCATCGTGCGGCTGAATATTGGGGTTTGTCCAGCAGATTGTGGGCTCAAACCCTTCCTCGCGCAGCAGGCGGACCGGCTCAAGAGAGCACGGCGCACAGCACGCATGCAGCAACAACGGCTTCATCGACATCTCCTCACCCGAAAAAGCGCACGCCAAAGGACGTATCCTCGCAGGCGACAATGCGGCGGTCGCGCAAAATGGTCCGCACGTAATACCAGTCGCCCACACAGCCCGACAAATGCAAGCCGGCCGCCAGGTAGCACAGCAGCGGATAGCCCGAAAACGCAAACCCCAGGGCAAGCGCCGCCGTCACAACAACCGTCGGCGCCAGGCAAACCGCCATGTACCGCCGGCGCGAATACACAACGCCCTCGGCGCAGGCATAGATCATCGCCGTCTCGCGATTCGCCCCAAAGGTCACCTTCGCGCCCGCAGGCGCCAGCAGCTTAAAAAACACACCGTGCACCAGCTCGTGCACGGCGAACGACGCCATTGAGATCGCAGCCAAGCCGACTATCCAGCCCACGACAGCCATCCAGCCGCCCGCGTCAGCCGCATCCAAGTCTGCAGGCCCACCCAGCAACATAAACACCGGCACCAAGCACACGGCAAACACGCCGACTACGACCATCCCCCACACAAAGCAAGCGTGCAGAAAATCCTCGTCTTCAAACGCATGTATGTTGGAAATCTCATTCATAGCATCTTAGGATAGCGCCCCTGCCACGTATCCGTCCGCATGTGCGATAATGTCGAACGATATGCACGAATTGACCACCGCGTCGCCAGGCCTTGCGCCCGGCCGCGCTCTCACCATATGCGAAGGAGTCCCATGGCATCCAAATACTCCATGAACGACCGTCCCAGCTGGCCTCGCCGCGCCATCGTTACCGCCGGCGAGCCCTACGGCAACAAGGGCCTTCACTTTGGCCACGTCGGCGGCGTCTTTGTCCCTGCCGACTTCTTCGCCCGCTTCCTGCGCGACCGTCTGGGCCGCGAGAACGTCATCTTCACCTCGGGCACCGACTGCTACGGCTCGCCCATCATGGAGAGCTACCGCAAGCTCAAGGAGAACGAGGGCTACGACAAGTCCATTAACGAGTACGTCGAGTCCAATCACTCCCGCCAGGCCGCGACCCTCAACAACTACAACATCAGCTGCGATATCTACGGCGGCTCAGGCCTTGAGCCGGCTGCGCAGATTCACAACGAAGTGACCGCCGAGATTATCGAGCGCCTGCATGAGCAGGGCACCATCTCCAAGCGCTCCACGCTGCAGTTCTACGACGCCAAGGCCGGCACGTTCCTCAACGGCCGCCAAGTGATCGGCCGCTGCCCCATCCAGGGCTGCAAGTCCGAGAAGGCTTATGCCGACGAGTGCGACCTGGGTCACCAGTTTGAGCCCGAGGAGCTCATCGCACCCAAGAGCCAGCTCACCGGCGAGGTGCCCGAGCTGCGCCCGGTCGACAACCTCTACTTCGACCTGCCGGCCTACCTCGACTTTATGAAGACCTACACCGCCAAGCTCGCCCAGAACCCGCAGGTTCGTTCCGTGGTCTCCAAGACCATGGAGGAGTGGCTGCTGCCGGCCCAGCTCTATATCCAAAACAAGTTCCGCGAGGCCTTCGATGCCGTCGAGGACCAGCTGCCCGAGCACACCGTGCTGGAGCCCGAGGGAAACAAGAGCAGCTTTACCGTCACCTTCCCCAGCTGGAAGGAGCGCGACGACGCCCATGCGGTGCTCGCCAACGGCGGCGTGCGCTTCCGCAGCGGCAAAGCGCTCGTGCCTTTCCGCATCACCGGCAACATCGACTGGGGCGTTCCGGTGCCCCAGGTCGACGGCGTTTCCGACGTCACCTGCTGGTGCTGGCCAGAGAGCCTGTGGGCGCCCATCAGCTATACGCGTACCGTGCTCGCGCGCGATGCCAAGGCCGCCGGCGTGACCGAGGGCGTCGCCGCCCAGGATGCCGCCCTCATGGGCGAGCCCGCTGCCGACTCCACACAGGTGCCCGCGCCCACCTACCAGCACAGCTCGCTCGACTGGCGCGACTGGTGGTGCTCGGACGACGCACAGATCTACCAGTTTATCGGTCAGGACAACATCTACTTCTACTGCATCGCGCAGACCGCCATGTGGGAGGCCCTGGGCTGGGACCTCACGCAGAGCACCGTCAGCGCCTGCTACCACCTGCTCTACATGGGCAAAAAGGCCAGCTCGTCCTCGCAGACGCCTCCCCCGCCGGCAGACGACCTACTCAACCACTACACCTGCGAGCAGATGCGCGCGCACTGGCTGTCGCTCGGCCTGTCCGAAAAGCCGGTGAGCTTTAGCCCCAAGGCATACGACACGCGTGTGACCGGCAAGGACAAGGACGGCAACGAGGTGCGCGCCTGCGACGACAAGCGCGTTATCGATCCGGCCCTTAAGGAGAGCGCCCTTTTGACCGGCGTATTCAACCGTCTGGCCCGCAGCTGCTTCTACGGCGTCGCCGTCAAGGAAGGCGACGAGAGCCCGTACCGCAACGGCTGCATCCCCGCCGGTGCCGCCTCTGCCGCCGTGGTCGAGGCTGCCGAGCAGGCAGCTCTTGCCTTTGAGCAGGCCATGTACAAGTTCGAGACGCACCGCGCGCTTGCCGTGTGCGACGACTACCTGCGCGCCGCCAACAAGCGCTGGAGCGACGCCTCCAAGGCCGCCAACAAGCTCGAGGGCGACGAAGCAAACGCAGCGATGACGCAGGCCCTGGTTGATGCCTTTACCGAGCTGCGCGTGGCGACCGTCCTGATGCACGGTATCGTCCCGGCCGGCTGCGAACTCATCTGCGAGTACTTCGACGTCGATCCGGTCGCCTTCTTTAGCTGGGATAACATCTTTGCCTCCACGGACGAGTTCGTAGAGAGCCTGGGCGAGAAGCCCGGCGACCACCGCGTGAAGCCGCTGCCCCCGCGCTTCGACTTCTTCAGCAAGCACGAGAGCCAGTACTAAAGCACGCTAGTAGCAACGCGCCCGGGATTGATTATTCTGGGACGGGGATTAAAAAATCATTCCCGGGCGCCACAGTACAGTCTTTTTGTGACGGGAGTCATGGAATGATTATTTAATCCCCGTCCCAGAATAATCATTTAGGTGGAAGGAAAGACGGATGTCCAAGCCGCGTCGTCGTAAGCAGAAAAAGCAGGTTAAGCCCGAGCTCAAGCTCAGGCAGTTTGCCGCTACCGAGCTTTCCGACCAGCTTGCCGCCCTTCCCTG
Source organism: Collinsella aerofaciens (assembly GCA_030841765.1). Lineage (GTDB taxonomy): Bacteria > Actinomycetota > Coriobacteriia > Coriobacteriales > Coriobacteriaceae > Collinsella > Collinsella aerofaciens_AV. Next base: position 5,308 of record JAUUSS010000055.1, read on the forward strand.
CGCCGCCGACCTGCCGCGCTTTATGGTCGACACGGTCGCCGGCGCCTATGCGCCCGCCGATGCCGAGCTCATGATCGAGGGCTTCGGCGCCGCGGCCACACGCCCGGTCACGCTGCGCGCCAACACGCTCAAGGCGACCGCCGAGGACATCGCTGCGGCGCTCGGTGCCGCCGGCATCGCCCACAACCCCGTCGCTTGGTATCCGGACGCCTTTATCCTGCCCGAGGCCCAGGTTTCCGACCTATGGGACCTCGACATCTACCGCGACGGCAAGATCTACCTACAGAGCCTGTCGTCCATGATGCCGCCTTTGGTGTTGGGCGCCCAGGCAGGCGAGGACATCCTGGACATGTGCGCAGCCCCTGGCGGCAAGACGACGCAGATCGCCGCCCTCACCCAGGGCCAGGCACACCTCACGGCCTGCGAGATGAGCATTCCCCGCGCCGAAAAGCTTGAGTCCAACCTCCACCGCCAAGGTGCCAAAAACGTGCCCGTCATGCGCATCGACGCACGCGAGCTCGACGAGTTCTTCCGCTTTGACCGCATCCTGCTCGACGCTCCCTGCACCGGCACGGGCACCGTCATCAGTGGCAACGAGAAAAGCCTGCGCGGCCTCACCGAGCAGCTGCTCGTCAAGTGCGCCCGCTCGCAGCGCGCGCTTCTGGACCGCGCCATGGGAGCCCTCAAACCGGGCGGCACGCTCGTCTATTCCACCTGTTCGATCATGCCGCAGGAAAACGAGGACGCCCTGCAAGAGGCCCTCGACAAGCACATGGATTGCGAGCTTATCCCCCTCGACGGCACACCGAGCGAAAGTGAAGCGCGTCGCGCCCAGGATGCCGGCGAGGAGCCGCATATCGAGTGCAACGCCCTCACCGAGGCCATCGCCGCCGGCCATGTCTCGGCCATCGCCAACGGTATGCCCGGCACGCTGACCATCCCGCCCAGCCGCGACTTTGAGGGCTTCTACATCGCCCTGATCCGAAAACGCAGCTAGCGCACGGATTCAAAACTCAACAAGCTATTCCCGTGCGCGCTTGTCCTGCTGGTCACGGTGCTGCTTAAGCGCCTCGCGTTCCTTGCGCTCAGCTCTTTTGCCCTTAATGGCCGTAACCACAAAGTAGATGACCGCGGCGGCTACGATTGCGCCCACGCATAGGCCAATCGAGCCCAATAATGTCGAGATTTCCATACCGCGCCACCTCTCTTTTAAACGGGACATTTAAGATAGCACCTCAAAACCCGCCACCACAGCTCCTTCACGTTCGACGGGCGTTCGGTCTAACGGATGGCGCAGCGGGGAAAAATCAACTCATCAAACGATTTAGCAACGTAGCGCCGGTTGTGCACTGCCGGCCGCACAACATAGAAACGGACCACCATGGATACTCTCAACGATCTGAACGAGCGCGTCGACGCCTTTGTCGCCACCAGCTCCTTCGATACGCCTGCCGCGACGAACGACCAAGACCCCATCGATGTTCCCGCCGAGGTTCACGAGGACATCGTCGCCTCGGTCGACTTCTCCGAGGTAGAGCTTGCAGACGAATTTACCGAGCCCCAGGTGGCCGTGACTCCCAACGGCCTTTTGCCCATGGAGCCGCTGCCCATCGACGGGCGTCTGCGCAAGGCGGCCCTCCGCATGCCCGATGAGATCGAGGAGGCAAGCGGCTTTACGCTCTTTGGCCGCCGCATCAAGTCGCTCATCTACACCACCGACGTGGCGGTCATCCGCAACTCCAATGCCGACGCCGTGTTTGCCGTCTACCCCTTCACGCCGCAGCCCGCCATTACGCAGGCGCTGCTGACCGTTGCCGAGTGCCCAGTCTTTGTGGGCGTTGGCGGCGGCACCACCACCGGTAAGCGCTCCGTGCAGATGGCGGCCGTCTCCGAGATGCAGGGCGCGGCGGGCTGCGTGGTCAACTCCCCCGCTACTGCCGAGATGGTCGAGCACATCACCAACATCGCCGACATCCCCGTCATCGCCACGGTCGTACGTTGCGACGATGATGCGCATGCCAAAGTGCGCGCCGGAGCCAAGATTCTCAACATCGCCGCCGGCAAAAACACGCCCCAGGTCCTGCGTGAACTGCGCGAGCACTATCCCAACCTGCCGCTCATCGCGCCGGGCGGCAAGACGCCCGAGAGCATCCGCGAGACCATCGCCGCCGGCGCCAACGCCATCATCTGGACACCGCCTTCGGCCCAGCAGCTGCAGACCGACATGATGCAGCGTTATCGCAAGATGAAGGAAGACGCCACACCCGTCATCTCGCGCGACGATGTGCCCATTATCGACCAAGTCGCCGCCGCCGAGGTCAGCCAAGTCGAGAACATGAATCCCGACGTGCCGATTCCCGACGAAGTCATCGAGCGCGTCGCTTCGATCCACGAGCGCGTCGAGGAGCATCGCGCCAACCGCGGCCTTAAGCCATCACTGCACGGCTTCTTCTTCCGCGGAAAGAAACGTTAGCCGCAACAGCAAGGCCCGCCCCACAAACGTGAGGCGGGCCGTTTTCGTTTGAGCAATCACGCAGCGACGTGATGAGCCAAGTTAATCCACGCGCTTGTCGCCCATAAAGAAGAGCGCCACCGTACCAGGTCCGGTATGCGAGCCAATCAGAGTACCGATGTCATTGATCTCAATCTTGCCTTTAAGCTGCGGAACCTGTTCCTCAATCAGCGCCGCAACTGCCTCGGCATCCTCGCGGCACGCCGAGTGCGACATGATGCACTTACCCGAATAATCCACACCGTCCTGCACGTGTGCCATCATGGTCTTGGCCATCTCGGAAATCGCGCGCTTCTTAGTGCGAATCTTCTCACGTGGCGACAGCTTGCCGTCGCAATCGACCGTCATAAGCGGGCAAATCTTAAGCGCCGTGCCGATGATCGCACTCGCAGCCGAAATGCGACCGCCTCGTAGGTAGCTCGACAGATCGGTCGAGAAGAACCAGTGGTGCAAGTTGAGCTTGTGCTCCTCGATCCAGGCAGCCGTCTCGTCGAGTGAAGCCCCGCTATCGCGCACGTCGGCGGCATATTCCAGCAACAGGCCAAAGCCCGAAGACGCCGCCAGCGAATCGATGACGCGCACCTTGCCGCCCCGGGGATAGCGATCCGCGAGCATCTGCGCCGCGACGCAGGCCGATCCATACGTGCCCGAAATACCCGACGACAACGCCAGGTGCAGCACGTCTTTACCCTCGGCAACAAACGGCTCCCAAAACTCCTCGTACTCACCCGCGCTCACCTGAGACGTCTTGGGCATGGCGCCCGCGGCAATCTGGGCAAAAAACTCGTCCGGCGTAATCGACTGATACAGATCGTCCGTATGGACAACATCGTCGATCTCGTAATGAAAACACACGACAGGGATATTGCGCGACGCAAAGAACTCACGGGTTCGGTCGGCGGCGGATTCACAGGTCAGGACAAAATCACTCATATGAGGCTCCTTACTCATTGCTGCGCAAATTATCGCACAGTAAGCCTACATACGGTACATATGTCCACTATTTACCAAATCGAACCAAAAATAGCGAACATCTTTACCACCATCGTCTCCACCGACCCCACGCATAAATATCTGAGAAAACGCCCTCTGTCGTCTCCACTCAACCGCCATATCTACCTCAACTAAATCGATTTACCAAACCGTTCAGCCGACAATTCAACCGCTGGCGCAAAATCGAAACAAAAGCGGCGCATACTGATAAACGTTTGACGCTGTTTATCAGTTTTACCAGCTCCATCGGAAGGTGTTTCATGGTCGCATTCGATCGCAACCCGCAAGACTTCAAGTATCTGCGCCTGCTGTCGAGACAGTTCCCCACCGAACAATCCGCGTTTACCGAAATTATCAACCTCTCGGCCATCCTCAACCTGCCCAAAGGCACCGAGCATTTTATGAGCGACGTGCACGGCGAGTACGAAGCCTTTATGCACATCCTCAACAACTGCTCGGGCGTCGTGCGCGAACATGTCGACGAGATCTTTGGCGACACGCTCACCTTTGACGAAAAGGGCGAGCTGTGCACGCTCATCTACTACCCGCGCGAGAAGATCGAGCTGGTCCGCAGCCAGCGCGAGGACTCGCCAACCTGGTACAAGACGATGCTTGACCAGCTCATCATGGTCGCACGCTCGCTTTCGAGCCGCTACACGCGCTCCAAGGTGCGTAAGGCCATCCCGCGCGATTACGCCTACATCATCGACGAGTTGTTGCACACGCATCCGGACGAGAACAACTATCGCGTGCGCTATCACGAGCGCATCGTGGAGTCCATCCTGGAGACCGCCAGCGCCGACGACTTTATCGAGTCGCTCGCCTCACTCATCAAGCGCCTGGCCGTCGACCACCTGCACCTGGTGGGCGACATCTTCGACCGCGGCGGCGGCGCGGCCAAGATTATGGACCGTCTGCTCACCTACCATTCGCTCGACATCCAGTGGGGCAACCACGACCTGCTGTGGATGGGTGCTGCGGCCGGTGAGCCCGCCTGCATCGCCACGGTGTTGCGCAACAACCTACGCTACGACAACTACGAGATCCTTGAGAACGATTACGGTATCTCGCTGCGTGAGCTTGTCGCCTTTGCCGATGCTACCTACACCGCCGGTGAGTCCATCACCCCGCTGATCAAGGCCATCAACGTGCTGCTCTTTAAGCTCGAGGGCCAGATTATCCAGCGCCACCCCGAGTTCGATATGACCGACCGCCTGTTACTCGACAAGATCGATCACGACACCGGCACGGTCACGCTCGCCGACGGCAGCGTGTGGCCGCTCACGACCAACGACTTCCCCACCGTCGACCCGGCGGACCCCTATACGCTCACACCCCAGGAGCAGCACATCATCGACAAGCTCGTGTCCGAGTTTGTCACCGCCGATCACCTGCATCGCCATATCGATTTCCTCTATTCCCATGGCTCGATGTACAAGGTCGCCAACGGCAACCTGCTCTTCCACGGCTGCGTTCCGCTCAACGAAGACGGCACCTTTAGCAGCATGAACTGCTTGGGCACCTGGCACGCTAGCCGCGATTATCTCGATTTTTGTGACCACATCGCCCGCCGCGCCTGGCGCGTGGGCGACCGCGACGCTCTCGACTGGATGTGGTACCTGTGGATTGGCTTTAACTCACCCGCCAGCGGACGCCTGGTGCGCACCTTTGAGCGCGCCTATATCGCCGATAAGAGCACCTGGGTCGAGCCGATGGACCCGTACTTTACGCTTACCAAGTCGCCCTCGGTCTGCGATGACATCATGCGCGAGTTTGGCGTCGCGCCCATGGCATGCTCGCCGACCGGCCACATCGTCAACGGCCACACGCCCGTTAAAACCACCAAGGGCGAGCAGCCCATTCGCGCCGAGGGCAAGCTGCTGGTCATCGATGGCGGCTTCTGCCGCGCTTACCATCCCAAGACGGGTATCGCCGGCTATACGCTCATCTCGAGCTCGCGCGGCTGCCGCCTCAAGTCGCACCGGGCCTTTACGACGGTTGCCGAGGCACTCACGCGCAACGTGGACATCGAAAGCGAGACCAACCGTTTTGACCAAGCAGACCGTCGCCGCATGGTGAGCGACACCGATACTGGCGCCAAGATTCGCAGCCAAATCCAGGATCTGCGCCAGCTGCTCGATGCATATAGAAACGGTGCTATCGAGGAGCGCGTCTAGCCCCACCCGTGGGGATTGGCTAAACTTGCTAAGTTTGTCATCCCCACGGCGCTTTTCGGCGCCAGCTTAAGGCAGGTACCATGCAAAAGCTCCTTGCGCAGATCATGAAATTTGGCGTCGTCGGTGTCATTGCCACGGTTATCGACTTTGGCATTATGAATCTGCTCCACTACGGTCTGGGCCTCAACATCCTAATCGCCAACACCAGTGGCTTTATCGTCTCGCTCATCTTTAACTACCTCGCAAGCATGAAGTACGTGTTTGCGCACAAGGAAGGCATGAGCCGCCGCCGCGAGTTCATCATCTTTGTCGTGCTGTCCGTGATCGGCCTGGCACTCAACGACGGTATCGTGCTGACACTCAACGCCGGCCTGGGACTCGAGGCCAATATCGCCAAGATCTGCGCCACCGCGCTTGTCATGGTCTACAACTTTGTGACCCGAAAGGTCTTCCTGGAGGGCGACGAGACCAAGTAACTCGCAACCTTACAACCTTACGATGCCCACGGACAATGCGCGCTCAGTACAGTATCGCCCGTGGGCATCGTTCGTTTACGGGCAATTTTTCAACGTCTGCGGATTAGCTCTTGAAAATTTGACGAGTTCGTATAGTTCTTGGCAAAGACCTTACGTTTCCCTTGCAAAAGCTCTAAAGTATCCTCTGCTCGATTCATCAACGCATTGGATGTGATTACGTGCGCAAGGCGCTGGCACAACCTCATACCAAGCAGTTCCTCAAGTTTGCCGTCGTGGGTCTTATCTCCTTTGGCATCGACTGGGGCATGCTCATTGCGCTCGTCGAGCTGTTCCACCTCGACTTTTTGATGAGCACCACGGTTTCGTTTATCACGTCCGTCGTGGTCAACTACTGGCTCAGCATGAAGTACGTGTTCGACCACCGCGAGGGCATGAGCCGCAAGCGCGAGTTCACGATCTTCACCATCCTGTCGGTGATCGGCCTGGGCCTCAACGACCTGTACATGTTTGTGGGCGTCACGTTTTTGAGCATCGGCTACCAGGCCATGAAGGCCATCGCAACGTTCCTCGTCACCTGGTACAACTACTTCAGCCGCCGCTTCTTCCTCGAGGGTGCACGGTCGTAGTCGATTCACTATTTGCTTGAATGTATAACCGGTTGGAATTCCCGTTCCAACCGGTTTTTTGTTTGCCGAGAGACCCAGCGGCCAGTCCCATTCGCATGAAAAACGGGCGGTCCGGATGTTGGTCCGAACCGCCCGTTTGATGCAATATGTCGAGGCTCCTAGCCTGTCACGTAATACCAGACCACGCTGTCGCCATTGGAGAGAACGTAGTTACTGCAGGCCGTCATGGGCGTTGTGCCGTTGACGGAGTACATCCAGCCGCTCGTGCCGCCGTACTGTTTCTCGGCCAAACCACCAATCGCGGAGACATACGTACCGTACGACGAGCCATGTGCGTTGACAGAAAGGCCCAGCGCACACAGGGCATCGTAGACGGTAGCGCCTTCGTTAAAGGTAAAGGTGCCACCAGAGGACACAGGATTGCCCACAGAGCTCGATGTGACCGAAACCGTCACCGTAACGTAGCTAGGCTGCTGCGAGCTGCCCTGGTCGCCAGTAGAGGCGTTGCAGTTATCGGGGGCAGAAGATGCCCCGCTGGATGAGGAGGAGGCGCCAGGCGTAGAGCCGGCCCCGCCAGAAGAAGTCGAGTTCTGAGAAGTCGACTGATTGCCGTCGGTCTTTTTATTGCTGTTCTTCTCTCCAGACTTCTTGCCATCCTTGTCTTCGGACTTTTTGCTATCCGAGCCCTTGTTTGATTCCTTGTCCGAAGACTCGGACTCCTTCTTAGAGTCAGATTTATCCGAACCCTTAGACTCGTCGTTCGCACCATCCGAAGATTTGGAATCCTTGGAGCCAGCTTTACCCGAAGCGACGGTCGAGTCAGACCCCTTGGCGTCCTTCGCGACGACGCTCTCCCCCGTCACGGTCTGAACGATCCAGTCAATGGACCAGGCGCCGCTCTCGGAAGGATGGACGAAGCCCAGCGATATGACAATTAGCGCAACGCACGCGGCGGTCAGGACGCCAGTAAGCGCCTTCCGTCGAGGGGCGGACGCCGCCGAAGCGGCGCCCTGTTGCTTTGCATCGTCGAACTGAATGAACGAGGAATTTGGTTGCTTGGGGTCAGCGTCCTTGGATTTATTGGACACAGCCCTCACCTACCGACGTTTGGTGAACACGAACACGCCGACGATGGCGAGACCGATGACGCCGGCGGCAACGCCAACAATGGCGAGCGGGTTGGCGCCAGTCTCCTGCTCGGAAGCACTAGAGGGCTTCTTAGCAGTGGTCGTAGAAGCAGCACCCGTATCGGACTTGGAATCGGACTTCTTGTCGGACTTGCTGTCCTTCTTGTCAGACTTCTTGTCAGACTTCTTCTCGTCCTTCTTATCGGACTTATCGGAGTCCTTCTTGTTGGGCTTGTTGTCCTTGGTCTCGGTCTTGGTCGACACCGTCGTCTTGGTCATCGGCTTATGACCCGGAGCGACAGCGCCGCCAGCCTGCTGGCCCTTCGTGCCGGAGCCGGAACCCGTGCCCGTGCCAGCGCCAGCACCGGAACCGTTGCCAGCGCCACCATTGCCGCCATTGGAGCCAGAACCGCCATTGCCGCCAGGGTTAACAGCATTCTTGGTCCACTTGGCATACAGCGTCAGATCGGCCGTCACCGGCGTACTGAAGTCATACGCCCGCGTGCAAGCCTCATCGGTGAACCAACCGCCGAAAGTGTAGCCATCGCGCGTCGGATCGGCCGGCTTGACCAGCTTGCCGTCGGCCGTAGCAACAAACTTAGTGTCGCAAGCAGACCCGCCGTTGGAATTAAAGGCAACCGTCCAAGACTCAACGGCCCCGAGCTTGAACAGCGTGCCCGAATCATTGATGTAGTACAGGCTGCCAGATGCATCGGCAATGACCGGAGAGTCACAGTACTGGTAATGGCCAGCCGCATCATAAATCTGCGTCGCCTCTGCATCACCGAGCGTATAGCGATACACGCCACCACCAGCAGAGTAGTTGACGTAATCCTTGCTATCCGCGCTGTTAACGGTGAAGTACACATAGGTCTTGCCGCCCTGAACACTCACCAGCGGAGTAGCAGCAATACCGTTAAATCCGGCCGGAAGTTCTTTACCGTCAGCAGCGGTGACCATCGTGGTCTTACCGGTCTTCAGATTATAGAGAGCCAGAGCAGAGCCAGTAGCCGTCTGTCCGCCGACAATCAAGTTTTCGCCAGCCACCGCCGGTGCGCTCATGTTATTAGTAAGACCCAGATCGACCGTCTTCTGCTCGCTCAGTACGCCCTTCGCCGAAAGCGAAATCACATGGAGCTTTCCATCGTGCGTCATCTGATAGAAGGTCGAACCATTGGACGGATCGGCGACACAGTCGGCGTTCGCGAGAGCGCCGAGCTTCATGGTCGAAACGACATCGCCCGTCGTCTTATCAATGCACTTAAGCGTACCCGCGCTCGTAGGAACGATGGCATACTTATCCGTCAAAGCCGCACCAGTCCAGTAATAGCCCTCGGCAGGGTCGATGTTCTGCCAAGAAACTTCGCCCGTGGCAATCTTAATGCGCGCAAAGGAGCCGTTGCCGTAGGTCGCGTTGTAATTCTCGTCATACGAAATATCGACCGAGCCTACATAGACGTACTCGCCGTCCGAAACGACGGTGCAGGAGCTCTGCGTCAAGTCCGTCAAACCGGGCGTCAGCCACTTGCAGATCAGCTTGTCTGCAGTAATCGCCTGGACCGCACCGCCGTTGAGCGGAACGATGATAAGGCCATTGGTATAGATCGGACGAGAAGTATAGCTCACCTTGGAGGCAAGCGGCGCAGAGGTAACCTTTTTGCCCGTGGACGAATCGATCTTAATGAGCTCGTTCTCGGTCGCGATGTACACAAAGCCGTTAGCGATGACAGGCTCGCTGCAGTTGGCATACTGCTGACCAGACTCGGCCTTCCAATCGAAGGCCCACTTAAGACCGGCGGCCTGCGCAGGCGTCTTGGCATCCGTTACGGTCGAACCGTTGCCACTGTTGCCGTAGCCGGCCCACTCGGCATCCCAATCAGGAGTCGTCGCGCTCGGGTCCACGACAATCTTGTCGGGATCGGGCATGGCCGAATCGTCGGTGGTATAGGCAAGCGTAACCTTATCGCCGCTCTTGAGCGTAATCTGATTGGCGCAGAGTAAGGAGGGCTCTCCGTTGATATACAGGTGCCAATATTTATGGCTCTGTTAGACCAGGATTGACATGCCGGCCTGCCGGCTATCTCGCCGTCTCCC
>JAUUSS010000175.1 GCA_030841765.1 Collinsella aerofaciens
AAGAGGACCTACACCTTCGTGAACCTCGCCGACCCCGAGCTCGCCATCGAGTGGCCGATCCCCCTCGACGAGGCCACCGTATCCGAGGCCGACCTCAACCACCCGTACCTCAAGGACGTCGTCCCCATGGCGCCGAAGCGCACCCTCGTCACCGGCTGCGACGGCCAGTTGGGCCATGCGGTCCGCGCGCTGGCGGAGGAGCGCGGCGTCGCCAAGGACTTCGACTTCTGCGACATCGACACCTTCGACATGTCCGACCCGGAGGCCTACTCCAAATACGACTGGTCGCTCTACGGCACCGTGATCAACTGCGGCGCCTACACCGCCGTGGACAGGGCGGAGACCCCCGAGGGCCGTGTCATCGCCTGGAAGGCCAACGCGACCGGGCCGGCGCTGCTCGCCCGCACCTGCGCCGGGCACGGGATCACCCTGGTCCACGTGTCCTCCGACTACGTCTTCGACGGCACCGCCGAGGTCCACACCGAGGACGAGCCCCTCAGCCCGCTGTCCGTCTACGGCCAGACCAAGGCCGCCGGCGACATCGCCGTGGCCGGGTGCCCGCGCCACTACATCATGCGCAGCTCCTGGGTCATCGGCGAGGGGCACAACTTCGTCAAGACCATGATGGCGCTCTCCGACCGCGTCGCCGACCCGGAGGACAAGTTGGAGCAGGTCACCGTCGTGGACGACCAGCTGGGACGCCTGACCTTCACGCGCGACATGGCCGAGGCCATCTTCCACGTGCTGGGGACGCACGCCCCCTACGGCACCTACGACTGCACCGGTTCCGGCGCCGTCAAGTCCTGGGCGGACATCGCCCGCGCCGTCTTCGAGGCCGCCAACGGCAACGGGGAGAACGTGGTCCCGGTCAGCACCGCCGACTACTATTCGAACGCCGCGGGCCCCGTCGCCCCGCGCCCGGTCCACTCCGCGCTCGACCTGTCGAAACTCGAGGCCGTCGGCTTCCACATGCCCGACTGGGAGGATGAGCTGGAAGAATACCTGTTTGGCTCTTCTGAAAAAGCAAATATGGAGCAGCTGTGAAAGTACTGATGCAGACCCGCCAAAACGTTTTTGATCTAGCGGGCGGTGACACGACACAACTTGTAAAGACGAAGGAGGCCCTTGAATCAAAGGGTATTGATGTCGACCTGTCCTTGGACTTGCGACCCGATGTTTCTGGATACGATGTGGTCCACTTGTTCAACCTCACGCGGGTCCAGGAAACTTTCATCCAGTCGAAAAACGCCAAGGAGGCCGGAAAGCCTGTCGTGCTCTCCACGATTTACTGGCCGACTGACAGCTTCGAAAAAAGCGCAGCAAACGGCCTGAGAGGTTTTTTGGGGAAACATCTTAGCGTCGATGGAATGGAGCGCCTCAAGGCCTTCGGAAAGTACGTCTTGCGTGGGGAGCGCAGCGAGGGTGCACGCTACCTTATGACACATAGCTTCCAAAAGATGCAGCTCGAGATATTGGACAACTGCGATGTGTTCCTGCCGAATGCAAAGACCGAGATGGACCAGATAGCGGCTCATCTCGGCTTTCGCACCGACAACTATGTGGTCGTCCCCAACGCCGTCGACGTCGCGAGCATTAAGGCCGCGAAAGAGGTTGAATCAACAGGATACGAGCGATTCAGTGGATGGATTGTTTGCATCGGCCGCATCGACATTCGCAAGAACCAGCTCAACCTAATCAAGGCGGTGGAGGGGTCGGATTACAAGGTCGTCTTTGTGGGAAAGAAGTCTCCCGGGCATATCGAGTATGCGAACAAGGTTGTGTCGGAGATAGAAGCCAATCCGAACATGGAATGGATCGAGCAAATTCCCAACGAAGACATTTACAAGCTGTGCCGCGAGTGCCGTGTGAGCGTGTTGCCTAGTTGGTTCGAGACGCCGGGCCTCGTGAGTCTGGAGGCAGCCGCTATGGGGTGCAATATCGTGGTATCTCCCAAAGGAACGACGCGAGATTATTTCGGTGACAGCGCGTTTTATTGCGATGTCAGCAGCCCTTCCTCCATCAGGGCTGCGCTGGATGAGGCTTACGGCGTCAATTACGACGAGGTTTTCGGCCGAAAGGTAATTACGGAATACACGTGGGAGAAGGCTGCTGAGAAAACTCTCGACGGCTATCAACTTGCTTTGAAAGGCTGATATGAAAAAAGTTATGCTCGTTTTCGGCACTCGCCCGGAGGCAATCAAGATGTGCCCGCTCGTCAACGAGCTGAAGGCGCGCACGGATG
>JAUUSS010000056.1 GCA_030841765.1 Collinsella aerofaciens
GATGAGCGTGGGCACCAGGCGATAGAGCATGGTGAGCACGAGCGTGCGGATGTGATAACCGTCCACATCGGCGTCGGTACAGATGATGACCTTGTTCCAGTTGAGGTTGTCCAGGTCGAAGGCGCCAAGGTTCTTGATGCGCTTGTCCTTGATCTCCACACCGCAGCCCAGTACGCGCATGAGGTCCATGATGATGTCGGACTTAAAGATGCGCGGATAGTCCTCCTTCAGGCAGTTGAGGATCTTGCCGCGGACGGGCATAACGCCCTGGAACTCGGCATCGCGCGAGGTGCGAATGGCGCCTGCTGCCGAGTCGCCCTCTACGATGTAGATCTCGCGGCGGCCCTTGTCCTTGGAGCGGCAATCGATGAACTTCTGCACGCGGTTGGCCATGTCGGTCTTCTGCTGCAGGTTGGTCTTGATACTCTGACGCGTCTTCTCGGCGTTCTCGCGCGAGCGCTTGTTGATGAGCACCTGCTCCATGATCTTGTTGGCGGCATCTTTGTTCTCGATCAAGTAGGTCGAGAGGCGTTCCTTAAAGAATGCCGTCATGGCCTGCTGGATAAAGCGGTTATTGATGGCCTTCTTGGTCTGGTTTTCGTAGGACGTCTGGGTGGAGAAGCAGTTGGTCACCAGCACTAGGCAGTCCTGGACGTCCTGCCATTTGATGCCGCTCTCGTTTTTGTTGTACTTGCCCTGTTGCTTGATGTAGGCATCGATGGCGCTGGTCAGAGCACTGCGGGCGGCCTTCTCGGGCGAACCGCCGTTCTCGAGCCACGATGAGTTGTGGTAGTACTCTTGCATCGTGAAGGTGCGCGAGAAGCACATGCAAGCAGTGATTTTTACGTTGTAATCGGGCAGGTCTTCACGGTCGCGACCACGACGGTCGGCCTCGATAAAGAAAGGCTCGGTGAGGTAGTCGGTACCGACCTTCTCGAGCACATAGTCCTCGATGCCCTTGGGATAGCAGAAGTCCTCTTCGGAGAACTCGCCGTCGTCGCCCTCGATACGCAGACGGAAGGTCACGTTGGCGTTGACCACGGCCTGGCGGCGCATGGTCTCGCGATACCACTCGTGGGGGATGCTGATGGAGGTAAAGACCTCAAGATCGGGGCGCCATTTGATGGTGGTGCCGGTGCGGTCCTCATTGCTGGGCTCAATCTCGAGTGCCTTCTTTTTGGCACCGACGACCTTGCCCTTCTTAAAGTGCAGGGAGTACTTGTTGCCGTCGCGCCAAACCGTGACGTCCATGTACTCGGATGCGTACTGGGTCGCGCACGAGCCCAGGCCGTTGGTACCGAGCGAGAAGTCGTAGTCGCCGCCCTGGTTGTTATTGTATTTGCCACCGGCGTAGAGCTCGCAAAAAACGAGTTCCCAATTAAAGCGCTTCTCGGAGGGGTTCCAGTCGAGCGGGCAGCCGCGGCCGTTGTCCTCTACCTGAATGGAGCCATCGCGAAAGGCGGTAAGGGTGATGAGCTTGCCGTAGCCCTGGCGCGCCTCGTCAACGGCGTTGGACAGGATCTCGAAGGCGGCATGCGCGCAGCCATCGAGTCCGTCCGAGCCAAAGATGACGGCGGGGCGCAGGCGTACGCGCTCCTCGTCCTTGAGCTGGCGGATACTGTCGTTACCATAGTTTGCGGTGTTTTTTGCCATACTCGCTCTCTCGGTGCTCCTTTGCTGCGTTTAAGTCATATAGATAGTCAAGGTAGCATAGCCCAGCCCATAGGCGATTCCAACCAACACGAAATCCATCGAACAACCGTTCGATTAGATAATGAATGCTTGGAATGCGGGAGGGACCTGTCCTGTCCTATCCAAACATCTGCGGCAGGTCGATGAAGACGGTTCGATCGCTTTCGCCAGCTTCGAAGCCCGAACGGGAGAAGAATCCATAGCGATGGCACTTGAGTCCCGTTGCCTCGACTTGGGCGATTTCCTCGTCGACCATTTTTTGCGTGATGGGGGATTTGCGGAACTTTGCTTCGTAGAATGCGTAGCCCTCGGGGTCTTGCGTTACCACATCGAATTCGCCGCTCGTTTTGTTTGCGGGGTCGTCGTACCAGTACTTGCCTATGGCGTCGAAAGCCGGTTCGATCTTGCCGGTCCTGTTCTGCCGCACGAGGTATTGACGGCAGATCTCCTCGAACATATGAGGAACGTAGTTTTCCTCGAAGTCTTGGAAGACGTGACGATCATAGAAGACTTCCGGGTCGAGCAGCTGACGCGCTGAGGCATTGCGGAAAACATAGCGATAGTAAAAGAGCGAAAGCGGATCCACTACAAAGTAGCCAGACTTGCGCTTGTTCGTAGGTTCGTTGATGGGTGCACGCTTTTGGACGATTTCGAGTGACATGAGCTTGTCGAGCACGTCTGCCATGGCCGGACCGCTCGAGACGTGCGACTGTGCCAGCACGTCCCCCCAACGGGAGTAGCCTTGTGCGAGAGCCCCGAAAACTTCGTTGGCGTTGGTCATCTTCGAGATCTCGGCGTTGAGATAGGACGGCACCTCGCTTTCTAAGCGGGCGCCAGGTTCCGTGACGAGCTCGATGATGTTGTCGCGTACGCTTTGGGATTGATCGATGAGGCGATTGTAAAAGGGGATACCGCCAAAAACGCTATAGAGCCGCACCTTGTCCTCGGGCGAGAACGCGGGATAGAACTTCGCAGCGTCAAAGTAATCCATGGGCTTAAGCTCAAGCGCGAGATCAATTCGCCCGTAGAGGGGGCTTTCATGCTCGATGAGGGATTTCATAATCTCAACGTAGGAGCCGCACAGGACAATGTTTAAACGTGAGTCTTCCCTGTGGGCGTCGATTGAGGTCTGAAGAATGCTGTCTAAGCCTTTAACCGCATCTCTCAAGTAGGGGTATTCGTCGAGAACGAGGGTAATGTTCTTGTCTTTAGCTTGGGCAAACAGAAATTCGATGAGCTCGCGGATGCCTGTGAAGGCGAGCGGAGGAAAGCTCAGCGCTTCAGCAACAAGGACGGACAGACTCTCGAGGTTGTCTGCCTCGGAGGTTTGGCGGCACTCGTAATAGACCGTTGCGACGTCCGACAAATCGGTTAGCGCCTGCTTGATGAGCTCACTTTTTCCGACGCGACGCCTGCCGTAAATGAGAACATTGCGCTGCTCGGGTGCTTTGAGCGTTTTCTTAATACGGGCGAGCTCACGCTCCCTGCCAATAAATTCCACTTACTCGGTTCCTTCCGACTCGGTTTTGTCCGAGTTAATTGTATCGCATGGATCAGTTTATGCTCGAGTTTACTCGGACAAAACCGAGTCGGTTCTGCCCGAGTAAATTTGAATAGTGAACCGAAGTTGTAATGTCCGCATGGTGATGACGAATATGGTTTTCATAATGACAGATATAGTTGACATCTTCTGATGGATGCAATATATTTCTGTCATGTTGCAACGGATATCTGTCCATTACTACGAAAGGAAATCCATGCCGGGCAAAAAGAACCTACGCATGAAGGCGGCGCGCGCGGCGGTTGGCCTTTCGCAAGCTGACTTGGCCGAGGCCGTGGGCGTTACGCGCCAGACCATCGGCCTGATCGAGGCGGGCGGCTACAACCCCACGCTCAATTTGTGCGTGGCGATCTGCAAAGCGCTACGCGTTACGTTGAACGATCTGTTTTGGGAAGACGGGATCGACGTCGACCCTAACGCTCTTTAGGAGTTCGCTATGAAATTTGAAGATTTAAAACTCGTGCAAAAGTGGCGTGAATATGCCGGCCCAAAGGATGAGCGCCTGGAGGCTGAGAGCGCGAAGATCTACAAGATTGGTTTCGTGCTGCTTTCGTTTGGCATGTTGATGATATTTTTCTACCAGTTTATAGCTCGACAGGTTGCGTGGGTTCACAGCGACGCCAGTGAAATGCCGCATGGTTTTGCAACGCCGTTCGAGGCAGCCATGTATTTGTGGCTCGTTCTCGTGATGTTGATTTGCGCAGGACTGCAAACGCGGAAGGGCTATGTCGATACCAATCGTTTTGGGCAAACCGAGCATCTTCCTGTTGGATATTTCCTACTTCTCAGCGGTCTTAGCGGCGCCGCGTTCGCGCTTGTTATTGCCGCAATGCGCTGTATCGCTGAGGCGCAGATCGTACCGCTCGAAAGCGTCTTTTGGTTGGCGAACCTGGCCACGGGCGTGTTCTGCGGTGCGACGATTTTCGCGGCCACGTTTGCTGGCCTGTGCGCAACGTTTTTCACGGCGAAAAGACGCCGTGCCAAGCTCGAGGCAGAACTCGACTCCTCTGACGATATCTAATGCGTAATGGGCTGGCTCTGGGTATCCAGAACCAGCCCATTTGATGTTCGATGAGCCGAGTCGACGTCTCTCACAAAAGTAACTAGGAGCTAGCGAGGCCTATCCGAATTGGCCTCATTGGCGGTGTCGATCTCGAGCGCCGTGCGGCGGGCACTGTAGGCGACGAGGCCGGCGCCTGCCGCGGCGAGTGCTGCAGCGGCTGCCGTGAGGGGAACGTTGGCATCGCCCGTGCCCGCAAGCGCGCCCGCTTTTCCGGAGCGCTTGTTATTGCCGTGGTCCTTGCCACTGCCGGAGCTGCTTCCGCCGGAGCCGCCGCCCTCGTCAGTACCGCCGCCACTTGAGCCACCATCGCCGTCCGCCGTCATCGGGGCGTCGTGAAGCCCTGTGGCGTCCGCGCTGTCGCATACGCCGACCTGAACTTCTGAGCGTTCGCATGCCGCGTCGGGCACGTGGAGCTCATGCAGTACAGCACCCAGCGCCGAGTTCGCGCCCGGTCGAATTTCTTCGAGCGTTACGGGATCGAGCGCCACCAGATTACGCGCCTTCGCATACAGCGTTACGCGTTTGCCCACTTCGTCGCTCCAACTCTCGGGGATGGCGAAGCTCATACGGAACTGTGCCGTGCAACCCGGTGCCAGCACGGCGTTGCCGTTGTCGGCTACCAGCGGGTGCGTTGCAAAACGTGCGCCCAGCGTCTCGAGCGCGTACTTCACGTGTGCCATATCGTTGGCCGAAGCGTCCTCGGCAAGCTCTGGATCGTAGATCGAAGCCATGCGTGCGTTCACTCCGAATCCGATGGATGCGCTGGAGAACGGCTGGCTGGAGCCCTCTCGGTACAGATCGATCGTGCCGGCGGTCAGTAAGGTGTTGCCGTCGTTTCGCACCGTGACCATGAAGGATTCGCCTGCTGCTCCGGGCACCACCGCGCCCGAGGTAGCAACGGCGCCCGTCGGAGTGGCACACGCCACCAAGGGCACTTCGATGTCGTGCAGCTCTGCCTCGCTCTTCTCCGCGCTCACAATGTGCGTGGCGAGCGCGGAGAGCATGCCTCCCGACGTCAAAAATGTCGTTATCTGATCGACGGGATGGTCCAGCTCGCACATCACAACCGGCTCCGTGAACAGATCGCCCGCCAAGGTGCTGGCGAAGATGCGGAAGTGCTTGCCCATCACTGCAACCGGGTTGCCTTCTTCGTCGTAGGTTTGTCCCACCTTGCCATCGGTGTTCTCTACATAGAGCACGCACCTGCCGTTGTTGCTTACGCTAAACGATGCCGGGCCACAGCCTGCGGCACCCACGGGCTGCGTTGCAAATGCCGATGCGCCTCGCGTCCACGTAACATGCTGCAGCTGCTCGTTGACAGTTGCCAAAAAGCCCGTGTGCTGCGGCCACGGCACCGCGTGGGGTACTGTGGCATCTGGCGACATAACGCCCCAGCCCGCGATGGACTGGCCGATCACGGCGTACGATGCGCAGCCGCAACCGTCTGCGGTCTCGTATGCAACGGGCACCACCATTTTGCCGTTGATATTCTCGGGCTCACCCAGCTCGATGCTCGACGGTGCTTGCGGAAAGCGGAGAACTTGGCGGAACGTCAGGCTGTCGCCCGAAACGTCCGACCATAGGGTAAAGCACTCCAGCGCAACCTCAGCCTCGCTGCCGAGCGCCTTTTCTGCGGTGGTCCCGCGGCGGTGGAGGTAAGCGCCCGACAGGCGCCCGTCGACAAGTGTCTTGCCCACCGTGATGCGTGGGCACTGCAGGCAATGGTAGCCATCCTCCTGAAGGCGGCCGCGCGAGATGCTGCGCCACGACGTGTGCGATATCACGCGAACTCCGTCGTTGCTTATGCGCAGGCGCACAACGGACAGTATGCCGGATGTGCTCGCCGTATCGAAAAGGGTGTTGTCGCCGGCGGGGCGCTCGCCCGAGACCAGCAGCACGTAGGCGTCCTGGTTTCCTCTTCCGTCCGTATATTCCACTACGTCGAAGTCGTAATCGTATATGCTGTCGCGCTCCACGTCGCCCTCGCCAAACCCAAGGGGAAAGTCTACAGGCGTGGGAGCGGACCACGTCCCGTTTGCCTTTGTGTGTACCACCAGGCGCGAGCGACCATTGTCGCCGTAGCGCACCGAGGCGATACGGAACAGGCATTCTACGCCGGCAATCATTGCCAGCTTCATGTGGGCTTCGCTGAGCACGCCAGCAAACAGCACGTTGTCGCTCGAGGGCTTGATGCCGCCACGCTCGTCCTCCGACACGCCGGCAGAATCGGCGTTCGGGTCGGCAACGGTGTTCGTTGCCTGACCGATGTAGGTGTACTCATACATCGGCGCGGCGTTTTCGTCGTTCTCTATCAGTGCATGGACGAAATGCTCGATCTGTCCCGTGTCGTCGCTTTCTGCATCCGCCTCGAGCTCAATGCGCGTGACCGCCCGATCCCAATCGCGCACGACAGGCGCGGCGTTTACGGCAGCGGCCTTAACCTCGGCGCGTGCGAGCAGTTCGGCGTTGGTGACGATGGTGGCCGATGCGATAAATTGCGGCACGCCGCCCGCCTCAATGTTGCCGGCCGAGCCGAAGCAGGCATCCAGCGTATAAGGCGTATCTCCACCCAATGCGAGCTCAGAGCGCTGGAGCGCATACTGGTCGCCATTGTTCACCGACATATTCCACGAATCGATGAGTGTGGGCCACGACCCCGACCAAGCCTTGGTGGTCCACTTGAACATTACGAACTGGAGTATCACATCGACATCGACGTCTGCACCTACGCGCAGTCGCGGAAGCTGGTGTCCATCCGCCTTCTCGTACCCAATGAACAGCGTGAGGGATGCGGCGCCGCGCACGGCAGACGAAGCGACGCCTGCAACGCCGGCGCCAAAGGTGACGGCGAGCCCGATCTGGATGGTGAACGAGCCCGACGTGTTTGAATAGTCGAGCGAAATGTTTTTAAAAAACGCCGCGCCGCTGCCGTGCGTGTGGGCACCCACGGCGAGCGCCAGCTTTGCCAGCATCCAGGGGTTGACGTTTAGGAAAAACGGCACCGGTCCTAGGGTAAACTGCTCGGTCCAATTGAGGTCGGTTCTTACCTGGAAGAGGGCCTTAATATTGCCGTATGCGGGGTCGTTGTTGTTACCCCAAGTTTTGCCCACCCAATCGTAGGCGAGCGAGCCGTACAGCTGTGTGGCGATATCCATCGTGAACAGCGGCGTGCAATGGTGACGAAGGAGCTTGGTGTTTCTTGGATCGGTGCCCGAACCGGCACTCATACTTTTGTACTGATTCCACTTCCCCTCCATCTCGTCGAGGTAGCGGTTTGCCTGCTTGGCGCCCGACTCACGCGGCGATTTCTTCCAGTATTCCGGATCAGGGTTGCCCGAATCGTTCATATAGCTAGCTGGTTTGTACCCTCCGCCAAACAGCACGTATCCAGCAAACGAGAAATCGAACAGAATGGGAAATGTGGGCATCCAGCACGTGAACTTATTGCCGCCGATACCGGGAAACGCCGCGGGGAAATCAAACGGAGTGATCTCTTGGTCCATGGTGGTGGGAATGATGGTGGTCGAGCCCGATTCCGCCTTTGCGGCCGGCGCGGTGACAACGGCCATAGGGGATGAGAGCGTGTAGGTTTTGCCCTGGTAGTCGAGGACAAAGCGCAGCTTGCATCCTTCCTCCAGAAGGCCCGAAGCTGCATCGAGGAACGTGTCTTCGAGCGTGAACGTCGCCAGATTATTCGCGCCCGATGCGCTGGCCTTGACTTGGCCAATCTGCGTGACGGTTTTGGGTGAGTTGCCCGCGGCAGGCATCACTTTATTGATATGCAACGTTGCCTGCCCGCCCTGCGGCAGATGGGCCTGCACGGTAAAAGCGTGCGTGTCGGGCTGATCGTTTGCTGCTTCGTCCGCTGGCATTGCCATAAACGTGGCGTCGGCGTACTGGATGTCCCATTCGTCGAATGTGAGCTGGCGAAAGTACGGCTCGCCATCGGAGAGCGGACGTGTGGGTGCGGTAATGGCGGTGCCGCCTTGGACACGCGCGAGGGGAATCTCGACATCGCGGTAGCCCGCCATGCTAATGGAGATGCCGCCGTTAAAGTCATACGCGTCGAGAAGCGTCGCCTCGTCCACGTAGCCTTCTGAAAGCGGCGCGACCTCAAAGATGGCCGTGCCTTCGTCATCGGTCGTGGCGGTGAGCTGCTTGCCTGCGGCATAGCGCGATGTGAGCGTGACCTGGGCACCCGTGATGGGCGTATTCTTGTTGGCGACGTCGACTACGACCACACCAAACATGGTGCGCGAGAGCACCAAGACCTTGAAGGGATCATCTTCATCGGCGTATGCCTCGGTGGGGGCGAACGGCAGTATGAAGGCGTTTGCGCTTCCCGGCACGCGCGGCATCATAATGCTCGCTAACGAGGACGCTCCGGCGACAAGTAACGAACGGCGATCAAGCATCTTGGGCTCCCATCCCGCAAGTATCGGTGGAAATAATCCAATTTTGCGAGAAGGCGCCCCGTGGCGGTAGTGCCGTTCAAGGGTCAAAATGTCCAAATTGATTGAGCGAAGCGCCGGGTTCCGGAATGCGTTCGATGCGCTTGGTAGTCCGGTCGCTAACGTAACATATGCGCGACCAGCTCGGCGCGTGTGCCGATGCCAAGCTTTGCGTATACGCCGGATAGGCGGTTTTTGACGGTGCCCGGCGATACTCCCATATGGCGTGCGATTTCGGCGTTGGTCCACCCACGACAGGCGAGCATGGCCATGGTGAATTCCGTGGTCGTTAGATCGTCGGCAACGTCCTCGCCCGAATCGGGGTTGTGGATGCGCCGCCAGCCGTAGCTGAAGCGGTACGTGATCTCGATGATGCGCGCGAAGTCGTCAGGGTATTGCGTTTTTAGGCATGCCTCGATAAGCCCCTGTAAAAGGCCGTGATGCTCGCCAATGAGCTCAATAAGGCCGTCGGGGCGCGCAATGTTCCAAGCAACTCCGAAGTGCGTTTTTGCGGCGTCGATGTCCTTGAGGCTCATGCATGCCATGGAAGCTGCCAAGTGCAGGAACAGCTCCGAGATGGGATAACTTCCCTGTTTCATGATCAGGGCGTTTTCCGCCATGCCCAGGCTGCGGCCATATTCGCCGCGCAGGTACAGGGCATGCGCCATCACGTAGCTGGCGAACAGGCGCAGACCTTCGGGCAGATGCGCCGCAAGCGGATAAAACTCTTCGGCGGAATACGGGGAAGGCAAGTGCAGCAGGACGCTTGCGGCCGAGGCGAACAGGATATGCGTGGCGTGGACGGCGGGTGATTCCTCGTCAGTTGGCGTATCGAGGATGCCCGCAAGACAACGGCGGGCGTCGGCGATACGGTTGAGCGACAGGCTGGCGTATCCGCAGATAAAGCATGCGGAATAGCGCAGTGCGGAATCGGTGGCGTCAAGATAGGGGCGCGCCGTCTTGGCAGCGAGGGCGGCCTGTCCGCGAAAGTACAGCGCTTCTGCCGTGGCGATGGTGCGTGAATCGGGGTCGGAAATGCCTGCAACCGCAGCGTCAATCTGCCCCGGCACAAAGGCAGTGCACATCAACGGCATGGGAACGCATGGGTAGCCATCGCAGTCCATCTTCCATCTCCCAACAGCTGGCAACAATAGCAGCAATTGTACTCCTGTTGCTCGGGACCCCTTTCGTTTTACTGCTCGGTTGACGCTGCGGATCGTTTTGGAAGGCTTACGAGCATGGTGGTCCCGTTCTCGGAACTTGTTTCGACCTCTACCGTGCCACCGTGAAGCGCTGCAATCTCCCAAACGAGCGCTAGCCCGAGTCCTGCGCCGCCGTATGCCCTGCTGCGGGATTTGTCTAGACGAAAGAACGGCTGGAAGATGCTTTCTCGGTACTGCTTGGGTATTCCCGGTCCCTCATCTTTGACTCGCAGGAGCACATGGCTGTCGCTGTCGCTGATGGAGACGTTGACAGTCGAGCCGGAGCGGCTGTAACGGATGGCGTTTTCGACCAGATTAAACACCAACCGATAGAGGAGCGTATCACTTCCGATTGCCAAAGCGTCTCCGGCGCAATCGAGGGTTACGTCCTTATTTTCGGCAAGTGGCTCAAGGTCGGTGAGGACCTCTTCGGACAAGGGACCAAGTTCAACATCGTCCTCGCAAGGAACGCTGCGGAGCTCACTCATCTCGAGTAATACCTTGGTCATTCGAGACATGCGCTCGGTTTGTTCTTGTAGCAGGCCGAGCAGCTCGGCTGTTTCGGGTTGCAAACCGGAGTGCTCGGAGATGAATAGTTCAATCTGTGCTTGCATAAGGGCGAGCGGGGTGCGCAGCTCGTGTGCGGCGCTGCCGGTAAACTGACGCTGTGCAGAGAACCCTTCGCCAAGACGGGCGATCATGTCGTTGAAAGAGGCACTGCATCGTTGTAGCTCGGTGGGCACATCTTCACTGAGTCTGATTTCGCTTAGGTTGTCAGGCTGCACACGCTCAACCTGGGCGGCAAAAGCTCGTAGCGGTTTGAGCGCACGGCCGCTCACAAAGTATGCCAGCACGCCGCCAAGGAGTGTGACTCCAGCCGTGATGCACCAGGTTGTCGTGCCAAAAGACTCCTGTGCGTCGTTTACGACGATCGTGATCTTGTCATCGGGGGTCGCTTTCGTTGGGTCGAACGCCTGGGGCGAATCTTCGCCGGTTGCGTTAAAGGCCGAGATGTTACTGCCGATGGCATCCATGTAGCGCATGCCCGTATAGCCGACCAGGCAGTTCGTCAGCACGCATGCCGCACACGTGAGCAGTGCCGTCATAATCGTTATGCGCCATTGCAGCGAAAGCCTTTTCATTCGCTATCCTCCATAACGTAGCCCTCTCCAATCCGATTGCGAATCGGGTCGTATCCCAAAGCGCTGCGTAGCTTTTTGCGGAGTGACGAGATGTGAACGCGGGTTGCGTTGCTAAAGCTGTTCACGCTGCTATCCCAAACGTGCTCGATAAGCTCCTCTTGACTTACCGGACGCCCCTGATTAAGCATCAGGTATTCCAAGATTCCCGTTTCCTTGCGCGTAAGAGATAAAGCCTCGCTGTCCACGGAAGCGATGCGCGCCTTGGTGTCAAAGCGGAGCTTTCCGCAGGTTAAGACTATGTCGCTTTGTGTAAAGCGTCTGAGGGTAAGGCTGCGAATCCTTGCCGCAAGCTCGTCCAGATGAAACGGCTTGGTGAGGTAATCGTTGGCGCCGGCATCGAGTCCGGCGACTTTGTCGGATACTTCGCCACGTGCGGACAGAATCAGTACCTTAGTCTCGCAGTCAGTTTTCCTAAGTTCCCTGAGTACGGTCATGCCGTCGATGCGGGGAAGGTTGAGGTCGAGTACCACGAGGTCGAAGGCCTCAACATTCAGTAGGTCGAGCGCCTCCTGTCCGTCGTGACAGCAGTCGACGCTGTACGCCAAGTTTCGCAAGCTGCGCGCGATTGCGTCACACAGCGCCCGCTCGTCCTCGACGATCAAAATTCGCATTACAGTCTCCTTGCATATTCCAAATCGCGCTTAACACGGATTTTATAGTCGATATGGTCCAATGGTCGCGTAACGAAAGGAGTGGTCAGGTTGTTCAAAGCGGTAAAACCCGTGGTACAGGTCGCTTTGTTGATCGTCGGAATTGCCATGGTGTGCTTTGGCGTTATGCGTGGCGAGGCGGATGCCGTGCTGGCCAAAGCGATTAGGCTGTGCTTGGAGTGTATCGGAATTGGATAAAAGAGAAAACACTGCGTCGCATGTTTTGGCTCGATTTCGCGGATTCATTCAGGCGGCGGCGACGCTCGTCACCAACATTCACCTGCCAAACTTTGCCAAAGGCGGCATCTATCAGGGCGCGGGGAAAACAGTCTGCGTACCTGGACTTAATTGCTATTCGTGCCCCGCGGCATCGGGCGCGTGCCCCATCGGGTCGTTCCAGTCGGTGGTAGGTTCATCCAAGTTCAACTTTTCTTACTATGTTACCGGTACGCTCATTTTGCTCGGCGTGCTGCTGGGACGCTTTGTATGTGGCTTTCTGTGTCCGTTTGGCTGGCTTCAGGAGCTGCTTCATAAGATTCCCGGCAAAAAGTTCTCCACAAAAAAGCTTAAGCCGCTCACGTACATCAAGTACGTCGTGCTGCTGTTTGCCGTGGTGCTGCTGCCCGTCTTGGTGGTTAACGACGTGGGCATGGGCGACCCGTTCTTTTGTAAGTACATCTGTCCGCAGGGCGTGCTCGAGGGCGCCATTCCGCTGGCCATTGCCAACGCCGGCATTCGATCTGCGCTGGGGCAGCTCTTTACCTGGAAACTTGCCGTTCTCATTGCCGTAGTAGTGCTGAGCGTTTTGTTCTATCGCCCCTTCTGCAAATGGATTTGCCCGCTCGGCGCATTCTATGCGCTCATGAATAGGGTGTCCTTGTTGGGGATTCAGGTTGACGCGTGCAAATGCGTCTCGTGCGGCAAGTGTTCAAGGGTTTGTCAGATGGACGTTGATGTGGTCCGCGCGCCCAATCATGCCGAATGTATCCGGTGCGGAAAGTGCATCGGGGCCTGTCCTGTCGATGCCATCAGCTATCGCT
This sequence comes from Collinsella aerofaciens, assembly GCA_030841765.1. GTDB lineage: Bacteria > Actinomycetota > Coriobacteriia > Coriobacteriales > Coriobacteriaceae > Collinsella > Collinsella aerofaciens_AV. The sequence continues at coordinate 12,862 of JAUUSS010000056.1, forward strand.
ATGGCCTGGATGTGTCGGCGGAAAAGCTTCCCTTGACCGCCGATAAAAAGTAAACAAGCTTCGACAAAACGGAGGAATGATCATGAAGCTTTCTAAGATTGCGGCCCTGTTTATGGTGCCGGTATTGGCCTTGTGCCTTGTGGCATGTTCGGCGTCCGGTGGCAATGCGAGCGAATCTGCGAGCTCCGATCCTAAGATCGCAGAACTCACTGCGCAGAAGCCGACCAATGCCGACGAGGCCGCCGAGCTGTATGCGAAGCTCATGAAAAAGGAGAACGATATCCTTTCGAGTGATAACGCGCTATGGGAAAAGGTATTCAATGCGGCAAATAAAGACTCGGTAATGATTGAGGACGGCAGCAATTACGGCGATTTCCTGCTCAAGACCATCGACGGTGCCAAGGATGAGTTCACGGCGGATGAGCTTAAGACGCTCAAGGCCGGTGCGCAGCAGATCAAGGAGATCGAGGACAAGCTCGAGAGCCTGGAGAAGGAGTTCCCCGGCTGTGGAAGCACGCCGAGCTCAGGCGAGAGCGTCGACGCTTCGACCGCTGGCATGACGGCTGGTGCCAATACTTCGAGCGAGGCGACGAAGTTCCCCAGCTTTACGGGCAAAGACCTGGATGGCAACGACGTGAGCAGCGACGAGCTGTTCGCTAAGAACAAGGTCACCGTCATGAACTTCTGGTTCACCACTTGCAAGCCGTGCGTGGGCGAGCTGGGCGATCTTGAGAAACTGAATAAGGAGCTTGCCAAGAAGGGCGGCCAGGTCGTGGGCGTCAATTCCTTTACGCTCGATGGCAACAAGGGCGAGATTGCGGATGCCAAGGACGTGCTGAGCAAGAAGGGCGTGACATATAAGAACATCTGGTTCAAGTCGGATAGCGAGGCCGGTAAGTTTACGTCAAATTTGTTCTCGTTCCCGACAACGTATGTCATCGATCAGAATGGCAACATCGTAGGGGATCCAATCGTGGGAGCCATCAGCTCCGCCGAGCAGCGCGCAGCACTCGACAAGCTTATCGACCAGGCGATTGCGAATAGCGAGCAGTAAAAACCGCGTAAAGCATAGCGAGGATCGTGTGTCGCTGTGCGAAGTAGTCTGCTGCCTTTCAAGATAAGCTCCACCATATAGAGGTCCCGCTCGGGACCTCTTCTTTTGGGCGCCGTCCCGTTCGTTTTTTGGCGCGGTTTGTTACATTCCTCACTGGCGTCGGCAAAAAATGGGGATAGAGTAGGACAAAAGCGTCGAATACGAACGGCGGAGGAGAGCGGGCAGGGTGCCTGCGCAGGAGAGGTTGCCGTCCATGCTGGAGCTCAAAGGTATTTGCAAAAGGTACGTTACGCAGTCGTTTACGCAGGTAGCGCTCGACAGCGTGAGCCTGTCTTTTCGCGATAACGAGTTCGTGGCCATTCTGGGACCTTCGGGGTCGGGCAAAACTACGATGCTCAACGTTATCGGTGGGCTCGATCATTTCGATTCTGGCGACCTGCTGATCGACGGTATTTCGACCAAAGACTTTCACGATCGCGATTGGGATGCCTACCGCAACAACCGCATCGGCTTTGTGTTCCAAAGCTATAACCTCATTCCGCATCAGACCATTTTGGAAAACGTGGAGCTGGCGCTCACGCTCACGGGCGTGGGGCATGCCGAGCGTCGCCAGCGTGCGCGCGAGGCGTTGGAGAAAGTCGGCTTGGGCGAGCACGTTAACAAGCGCCCGAGCCAGCTATCGGGCGGGCAGATGCAGCGCGTGGCCATTGCCCGCGCCCTGATCAATGACCCTGAGATCGTCCTTGCCGACGAGCCGACTGGCGCTTTGGATTCAACGACATCCGTGCAGGTTATGGATTTGCTCAAAGAAGTTGCGCGCGACCGTCTGGTCATCATGGTCACGCACAATCCCGACCTGGCATACCAATACGCCACGCGCATCGTCAACCTGGCGGACGGCAAGATCACCGATGATTCCGATCCTTTCGATGTCGCTGACGCCACGCGCCGCGAGGCCAAGCCTACGCGCAAAACCTCGATGAGCTTTGTGACGGCGCTGGGGCTTTCTGCCCGAAACCTCATGACCAAGAAGGGCCGCACGGCCATGACGGCCTTTGCGGGCTCGATTGGCATTATCGGTATCGCGGCGATTCTGGCGCTGTCCAACGGCGTAAACGGCTACATCAAAAAGGTCGAGGAGGATACGCTCTCGAGCTACCCGCTCACCATTTCCAAGCAGGATTACGACC
>JAUUSS010000057.1 GCA_030841765.1 Collinsella aerofaciens
GGTTTCTGATGCGGCGCGCTGCGCGCCCCGCACAGGCTAAAGCCTCTAATCAAAAGGGTCCCGGCCGAGAATTCGACCGGGACCCTTGGACAGAGCTATGTTCGGCTTTCGCCGTGTGCCTGCGAGTTACTCCTCGACGAGCTCAAACTGATCGGGGCCGACGCCGCACACCGGACACACGTAATCCTCGGGCAGCTCGGGCGTGTCGACCTCAACCTCGTAACCGCAAACGGTGCACACGAACTTATACGTCTTCTTCTCCTCAGCCATGATGTTCTCCTCTCGAACGTGACTGCTGGTGTACTTGCTTATTAGTATATATTCTCAATAACATAATGCAAGTATTTTTAGAACATTTCTAGCCTTGATACGACGAGGCTTTGGGCGGCGTCTTGCCCTTTAGCACCTTGTGATAGTAGTCGTACGTCAGTGGCGTCTCGTCGCTCAGGCGCTCGGCATCCTCGACCTCGCCAATAAACAGCAGATGCGTGCCCACATCCACAGTGTCGATCAAATGGCAGCTAAACAGCGCCGCCGCGTGCTCGGGCACATAGGGCATGCCCAGAGTGGTCTCGTGGGTCTCATACTTGGCAAACTTGTCGTAATCGCTGCTGGTGCGGAAGCCAAAATTGCCGATATAGAGCATGTCGGCGGTCTGGTCAATCACGGTCAGCGCAAAAGCCTTAGCCGATGCGATTACGCCGGACGTGACATTTTCCTTGTTCACGGCAATCGAGATGCGCGGCGGGGTGGATGTCACCTGCACCGCTGTGTTGATAACGCAGCCGGCACGCAGCCCGTCCGCCGCGGCGCTCACCACGTACAGGCCACTCGGCATGGTAAAGAACGCAGTTTTGTCCATAACGATCACTCCCCTAGCTCGGGTTGGAACCTCATGGATGTATGTACCCACAAAAAAGGCGACGCCCATAACGGACGCCGCCTTTGAGACATATGTGTCAGAACAGTAAGAAAGATGAGACGCCCGCAGTTGCGGTGAAATAGGGACTGAATAGTCCCTCAATCAGGCAAAACAGTCCGTATTCCACCGCAACTTATGAAGGGTGGTCAGCGATTGCGCTCTTTGAGGGCGCGGTCGATCTCGCGTTGGACATCACGCTTGGCCATGTCCTCGCGCTTGTCGTAGAGCTTCTTGCCGCGACCCAGACCCAGCAGCAGCTTTACGCGGCCGTCGGTATTAAAGTAGAGCTCCAACGGAACCAGCGCATAACCACGGTTGCGAAGTTTGCCGTCAAGAAAGTCGATCTCCTTGCGGTGCAGCAGCAGACGACGCCGACGGTCGGGATCGCGATTCCACACGCCACCATGGCTATAGGGGTGGATATGCAGGCCGACGAGCCAGCACTCCCCGCCGCGGATCAGCGCGAAGGTATCGGTGATCTGGCAGGCGCGCTCGCGAATCGACTTGACCTCGGTGCCGCTCAGTTCAATGCCACACTCAAATGTCTCATCGATAAAGTACTCGTGATGCGCCGAGCGATTCTTGGAAATGAGCTTGCGCTCGCGCTTACTGGGCATCGCCGGCCTCCTTGGCGCCATCGGCGTTTGAGCCCGCAGCCTCGCGCTTTGCCTTGCGCTCGGCATTGAGCTCGGCATCGCTCTCGCGCACCAGTTTAATAATCGCCGCGCAGGCCTCCTCGCCCACCAAGTCGCGAGCACGCACCGTCAGGCGCGTCGCCTCCTGCTTGTCGCCGTCGCTTGCGGCATCGGTCGCGCACATAATCAGGCAGATGGCAATCTCGGCCGAAGGCGAGGTCGGAACGCCTTGCAGGGCCAGTTCACCCATCACGTGCTCGTCGCTCTCATCGGCGGCATCCGGATAGGTGGTATGGATCTTGTTGAGCAGGCGCGTCGTATGCGCATCGTTGGGCGCCAGGCGCAGCGCCAGACGCGCGCAGCCCACGGCAGCCGAAACGTTCTCGGTCTCGGGCTCCAAGAAGTACTGACCTAGATTGGCGTAAGCACGGGCGGCGCACTTGCCATCACTTGCACGCTCCAGCACCGAGAACGAGAGCGATGCCCATTCCTGCTTGTCCTCGAGTGCGCGGAACAGCTCGGCCAAATCCAAGCGATAGTTGCAGTTCATGGGGTCCCAACGCACAGCCTGCATCAGGGCATTGCGAGCGCTCACATAATCCTGTTGGCGAATGTAGGCAAACGCCATATCAGAGTACAGGCGGTCAAACGGCACCTCGACCTGCACCAGCTCGCGCGGATCCTTCTCCACGCGGCGATAGGCCAGGCGCTCAAACTTGCTGTCGAAGCTAAAGTACTGGCGCTTCTCCTCCGTCTTGCACTCAGCGTCGATATACTCCTCGGCGAGCTCCACCAGACGCTCAAGCAGCGGCGTCGCCGTAGCCAGGTCGCCCTGCGCCAGATAGTTCTCGGCATACGTGATGTCTTCCAAGCTGATAGGCAGGTCCATGACAACTCCTCGGTCCGGGCGGCAGACTCAACGTGCGCCTTAAATATCGGTCAATACACAAAACCCGGGTCTCTTACGAGGCCCGGGCGTTCAATTTTGGTAGCCCGTACCAGATTCGAACTGGTGATCTCCGCCTTGAGAGGGCGGCGTCCTAAACCGCTAGACGAACGGGCCATATGTAGCAAATGCAATGGCTGGGATGGAGGGAGTCGAACCCCCATTGACGGAACCAGAATCCGCTGTCCTGCCATTAGACGACATCCCAATGACTGCATCGCTGCGCTCGGCTGTGCCTTTGCGCAAGAAAGAAATATACGGGAAGTCCCGCCGTGACGCAAGCCCTAATTTTGACTTTTTTGAAATTCAGTCAAATACGGCCGACACGTGAAGGACCTGTGAAGCACCAGCGACACGTACGGCGCCAAAGCCCGTAAAACATCCCACATCTACCGCTGGTAGATTACAACAATGCAGCACTCACGGCTGATGGCACAATCAAACCGTCATCATTACACGGATATCGAGGCGCCATGGACGAAGAGCTTGATTACCTATGGGAGACCCTGGGCCTCGAGATCACTGCTGACCTTTGGCCCGAACGGGACAAAATCCATCCCACCCTGCGCCCCGCCATCACGGTGATGCAGGCAAAATACCGCCGTGCATCCTTTTTGATCATGCGGATGTCATGGCACGCGGGACTCCCCGACCTTAAGCGAATCCAGGCAAGCCTCGTCGAGCTGTCCGGTATGCCGACTGTCATATCCGAGGCGCACCTGGAGCAGCGCCAACGCGAGCGACTGCAACAGCAGCGGATTCCCTTTATCTGCCCCGGTGTTCAGGCATATCTGCCCTTTATGGACGAGGAGTACTGGAGCGGCAAGCCCAACAAGCACGTAAAGGTCTACGGTCCGCACGAATGGGCACAGCTTGAGGATTAGCGCATATGCCCGCCAACCGGAAAGCTCATCCCGGAATTTACGTCCAGAACGGGACGCGCTTTCCCCTAGAGGCCCCAAACGGAAACCGTATCCCAGATTTCGCGCTCAAACTGGGATACGGTTTCCGCTAGCCCCTTCAACCGGAAACTGCGTCCCGGAATCCGAGCTCAAAACGGGACGCACTTTCCGCAGCCGCTACAGCAACGCCTCGGCCCAAGCCGATTCCCTAAAGCCGGGAATCGCAAAGTCGTCGCCCACCAGCAGCGGACGCTTGACCAGCATGCCGTCGGTCGCCAGCAGCTCGTAGCACTCCCGATCCGTCATGCCCGCATCCAGACGCGCCTTCAGGCCCAGCTCTCGATATTTCATGCCCGACGAATTAAAGAAACGCCGCACCGGAAGCCCCGAACGAGCAATCCAAGTCGCAAGCTCATCAGCCGTGGGATTGTCCAAAACGATATCGCGGTCGATATACTCAACCCCATGTTCGTCCAGCCATGCCTTGGCCTTCTTACAGGTCGAGCACTTGGGGTATTCAACAAACAGTACGGTCATGGGAATCCTCCGAATATAGATTGGCCAACGCAGGCACACGCCACACGAGGCGCCTTCGTATGATGGGCCAATTGTAGCCCGCGGGTCACACGTTAAACGAACCGTACCCCGAATCCGCGCTTGATAAACGGCAGCAGTTCCATTGCTTCGGGCGTGATATGGCCCGCAACGTTCATGCGCTCGTCACCGGGAAGATCGACCCGCGCAATCTCAAGCTCGCCTTCGTAGCGCCCATATCCGCTATTGCTCACAGCGATCGACCCGGCCTTTCGCGGCAGGCCGGCTCCGGCATCCGTCGGCACGGAATCCGGCTTAAGCGTCATACGTGACTCCTGAGACCTAAAGATGAGGACGCTCGAGTCGGGCCGGTCGTGATGAATCTGTCCGCGCACATAGGCATAACCGGGCTCAAGCTCGCATTGCAGGTCCACGTATCCGGCGGAAACTTGAGCAAACTGCGCCCAGCCCGCATCGGAAAGATCGGGGTCGCCGACCAACACAATGTCGCAATCGGCGCCATGTGCAAGCTCAAGCATATTGAGGGCAACCTTTGACGCGCGACCGCGCTGCGCCTCGACCGTCGGCAGTCCCTCGAATACCGGCCCGCGAACGTTAGCATCACCCGGCACAAAAGCCATGATTTCGAATCCAAGCGCCGCAAGACGAAGATTCACCCGAGCAATGTCCTCCAGAGCTAAACCGGTATAAGGCTTGGGGTAAAAATTGTGGCAGGCGGCAAAACGAGTCACATCGGCACCGGCCTCACGCCACGATGCGATTTCATCAGAACTCACCGTCGATGCATTGACCACAATGTGAAATACACCGGACAGCTCCGCGACCCGCTGGGCGCTAAAGCCATAGTCCAAACGAAGGTATTCCAACCCCAGATCGCGCAGGTCCTCGATGCGCTCAAGCCCGAGCAAATCGCACGTGCGAGGCCCCACATCGGCAATGAGCGCAATGCCGCGGGCGGAAAGCAGCGACAGCACATGACGGACCTTATCGGCATACGCCGCTCCCCCATCCTCGGGAATATGCAGCGAGGTGAACGCATAGCGCGCACCCGCCGCGGCACCATGTTCAATCGTCCGCTCAATATCCTGCAGAGGGCTGGAAAGATAAATCGAAATACCCGTTTTCACGCTTCAACGCTCCTTTAAAAAAGGCCGGCGGAGCAGCTAGCCCCGCCGGCACAACCATAACATCAAGAAATCTGCCGCGCGCCGCGAACCCCGAGCAACACGGCTCGCGATATCAAACTACTCGCCAAAGAACTCGTTGATCTTCTGCTCGTCGACGCCAAAGAACCACGTCAGGACAAAGCCGGCGGCATAGGCAAGCAGCATAGCGGCAACGTAGCCGAGCTGCTGGCCAGGAACGACGATCAGCAGGCCAAACAGACCGGAAACGCCCTGAGAAACCGTGCCGATGTGAAGCAGCGCCGCGAGCGCGCCGCCAAATCCGGCACCCAGGCAGGCCGTCACAAACGGACGAACGAGCGGCAGCGTAACAGCATACATCAGAGGCTCGCCCACACCCAGGATTCCAACGGGAATGGACTCTGCGACGTACTTCTTGAGCTTGGCGTTCTTGGTCTTAAAGTACAGCGCCAAACCGGCACCGACCTGGCCGCCGCCAGCCATCATAAGGATGGGAAGCAGGTAATTGATACCCTTGGTAGCGCCGTCGGGATCGTTGAGCATAGCGTGGATCGGCGTGAGCGCCTGATGCAGGCCGACGGACACCAGCGGCAAGAAGCCTGCCGACAGGATATAGCCGCCCAGGACGCCCAGCTTCTCGAAGATAAAGGTCAAAACGCTAAAGATGGCAGTCGTCAGCCATGCGCCAACCGGCTGGATGACGAGCATCAGAGCAAAGGCGCCGATGATGAGCACCAGCAGCGGGGACAAGAACGTGTCGAGTGCGTTGGGCATAACCTTGCGAATCTGACGCTCCATCCAGGCAAAAAATGCGCCAGCGATGAGAGCCGCGATCATGCCGCCCGCTGCGGGGTTGTACTGCGCACTGGTGAGCGGCAGCAGAATGGCAGTGGCAGGATCAGCCGCGCCAGGCGCAAGCAGGGGCATGGCACTGTTGGCGATACACATCATGCCGGCGATGCCGCCCAGCGCAGCGGAGCCACCAAACTCACGTGCCGCGTTATAGCCCACCAAGATGGGCAGATAGGCAAACAGGGCCCAGCCCATGGAACGAATGCCCTGATACCACCACTCGCCTGCAAGCGCGCCTGCCGTCGAGACGTTAATGACGTTGCAGATACCGTTGATGAGGCCAGCCGCAATGATGCCGGGAAGCAGGGCGACGAAGACATTGGAAATCTTCTTGAGGAAGGCCTGAACCGGCTTGGACTCGTGCTTGGCCTTCTGCGCGGCCTTGTTTGTGGCCGCAGCGTCAACCACGCTCTCGTCAGCAACGCCTTTCGCAAGGCCGGTGAGCTTGGAGAACTCCTCGAGCACCTTATTCACCTTGCCCGGACCCAGCACGATCTGCATCGTGTCGTCCTCGACCAGGCCCATCACGCCGTCGAGTGCCTTAATGCCCTCCGTGTCGACGTTGCCCGTGTCTTTGACGGTCACGCGCAGGCGCGTCATGCACGCCGCGTTTGCGAGCACGTTGTCTTTACCGCCCAAAAGGTCCAGCAGCTTTTGAGCCAGCTCTTTGTTCGTCATAAGTCCTCCTTGTATTGGGTATCTCGTCTGGATGTCATATCAGCTCACGCCGCGCACCTATTGGGCATCGGCATTGCTCTTCTCATGGCCACTCACCGCAGCACGAACATGGCCTCGCGCCCGCTCAAGAGCTACCACAGCCTGCTCGGCATCGCAGTCCAGCAGTACCGAGACAATAGCGGTTTTTACGTGGCCACCGGCATCTGCAAGCGCCTGAACAGCGCGCTCGCGCGTGCAGCCGGTCGCCTCCATCACGATGTTCTGGCCGCGCACCACCAACTTCTCGTTCGTCTGCTGCACATCGACCATCAGGTTTTGGTATACCTTGCCAATCTTGACCATGGCACCGGTCGAAATCATGTTGAGAATGAGCTTTTGAACCGTTCCCGCCTTGAGTCTCGTTGAGCCGGTCAGCACCTCGGGACCGGGCACGGGCTCAATGGCAAGATCTGCGCTCTCCCCGATCTTCGACCCTTGGTTACAGGCAATTGCAATGGTCTTGCACCCAGTTGCCTTGGCGTACACAAGGCCGCCCACCACATAGGGAGTACGACCGCTTGCCGCCAGGCCAACGACAAGATCCTTGTCCGAGAGTCCACGCTCCCGCAGGTCGCTCGCGCCAAGCTCCTCGCTGTCTTCGGCACCTTCGACAGCCTTGATAAACGCCGTCTCGCCCCCAGCAATGAGCCCGACGACCAGATCGGGCGATACGCCAAACGTAGGCGGGCACTCCGAAGCGTCAAGCACGCCCAAACGACCACTAGTGCCCGCGCCCATGTAAAAGACGCGACCGCCGCGCTCAAGCGCCTCGGCAGCCCAGTCGATTGCCGTGGCAACCTGTGGCAACACTTTCGTGACCGACTGGACGGCACGGAGATCCTCATCGTTCATCGTCGTGACGATTTGCAGCGATGTCATCGTATCGAGGTCCATTGACCTTTGATTACGCTGTTCGGTCGTGAATTTTGTTAAATCGAGCATTTCATTCACCTCATCTTTCCTGTTTCTCGATGTAGTTTTGCTTAATGACATGCGTCGCCCGTTCGTAGTCACTGGCAACGTAAGCAGCGTACAGGGCATCGACAACCATAAGCTGGGCCATACGCGAAGCCATGGCACCGCTGCGGACCAAGGGTTCACTCGCAGCGACGCCGAGCACGGCATCGGCCATGGTGGCAAGCTTGGATGATCCATCTACTTTGGTAACGGCCACAACGGGACAGTTGTGACGTTGAGCCTCGGCGGTGCAGTCCAGCACCTCTTGCGTCAAGCCCGAGTAGCTAAAGGCGATTGCCATATCGCCCTCATGCATGTTCTTGGCACATAAGAGCTGATCATGCCAGTCGTCGTACAGATGGCACTCTTTGTCGACACGCATGAGCTTTTGCGCCAGGTCGTGCGCGACCAAACGAGAGGCACCAATACCGAACAGATTGACCGCGCGTGCCCGCTTAAGACGGGCCGCGCATCGCTCCAAGACGGTGTAATCGAGCGTTCGCGCCGTCGCCTCGATCGTACGCACGTTGCTTTTCATCACCTTCCCCACGATACGTTCGACGCTGTCATCCATGGAGATGTCCTCGAGGGCTACGTCTTTCTTATCACCTAAGAGCGCCAGCTCGGCAATCAGTTCGCGCTGGAACTCCTTGTAGCCCGCAAAACCCAAACGCTTGCAAAAGCGCAAAATGCTCGAGGGCGCGGAGAACGTGACATCGGCAAGACCGCGGACGGACAGCCCGACCACCTCGTGCGGATGAGCGCTTACATATGCGATGACATTGCGTTCCGCCGGGCTCGCGCTGAGCTCACGCTCGCGAAGCCGCAAAAGCAATCCGTTTGCCATCTCAAACACCTCCGTTGAGAAGAATTAAAGACCAACGAACGATTCGTACCGGATACAAACAGCTTTTGCGGTACATTGTGCCGCATCGTGGCGCACAAAGGGCGAGCGTTCTACCGCTCGCCCCTCAAATCCGACCGCTCGGAAATACGCGCGACACAAAATAATTCAACAAGGTCGCATTATCAGAAACGGGTTTGTTACCGGCTAGAGCCTCGCATGGGCGCCGATCGGCCGAGTCGCATGGCGCACCAACGCCGCCGCCAGCAATACCAACAGCATGGCGGTGACATAGCCCGCAGCATCGAATCCTAAATCGATAACGTCGAAATGCCTGCCGGGAACAAAGATCTTATGTACCTGATCGCCAACGGAGCAGGCGGCGCAAAAGAGCAATACGGGCACGCAACGGGAGCATACGCTCCGCGGACGCCTGGAAAAGCAAACCACGACCACCGAGGCGAACAATCCGACGAAGAAAAACTCTACGGTATGGGCAACGCGACGGACGTTCGTGCCCACCCACATGCGAATGGAAGCAAGTCGGCCAGACCGGACATTCGAGGCAGCCGAATCGGTGCCCCCGGTCATTCCGTTCTCCGCCTGAGCTTCACCCGTGGCATCGACAGCCTGAACGCCCGTAGCCTGGCCCTCCACCACACGCGCGGTAGACTCGCTCAGCAACGACGTCTCCACCGCATTTTGCTCCGTCAGCACCCAGATGCCCGCCAGCGTTGCAGCGAACAGAACGATCGCGGTCCATCCGATTATCTGTTTTACGCGCGCCAAGGGCCAACCTCCTTTTTTGAATATCAGCGAGTGTAGCCCCAAATGGCATCGTCACCGTATCAAAATTTGAATCGCAACAGGAAGCGACAAAGCGACGCAAACCCCTACCCCGCCTCGCGCATCCAGCGATCGAACGTCCCCACGCACACGCCCAGGCACTTTGCTGCCTGGCTGCGGGTAATATCGCCCGCCTCATAGCTATCGCGCACCAGCTCAAACTGAGGAGGGCACGGCTTGCGAGGTCGACCGAAACGGACCCCTCGCGCCCGCGCCGCTGCAATTCCCTCCGCTTGGCGCCGATGGATATTCTCGCGCTCCACCTGCGCCACGTAGCTCAGCAGTTGCAGCACAATATCGGCAATCAGGACGTTGGTCACATCCGGCGCGCCGCTGGCCCTAGCGCGCGTGTCAAGCAATGGCATGTCCAACACCACAATGGCAACCCCAAGCTCCTTGGTAATGCGTCGCCATTCCTCAAGAATCTCGGAGTAATTACGGCCAAGTCGGTCGATAGAAAGCACCACCAGCACGTCCCCGTCTCCCAGGACGTGCAGCAGCTCGCGATAACGCGGTCGATCGAAGTCCTTGCCGCTCGCATGGTCGGCATAAATATTCGCCGAGCCCACGCCATAGGCGCCCAGCGCATCCAGCTGCCGATTCAGATTCTGATCGCGCGAACTCACCCGCGCATAACCGTACACCGTCGCCATCTCATCCCCGCTTTCTTGTAAACCTGCCAAAAGGGACAGGTTTATTTTGGTAGGTTTTACCTCTCAAATAGCAGGTAAGCGGGCGGCCGAGCAGACGGCAAGGTAGCCATGATTCAAATGCGAAGGGCGGTCCCGAAAGGCCGCCCTCCGCTCCCCCACCATCAGTCGGGATTTGGCTAATGGATAAGCTTAAAGTCCAAGTGCCCACGCGTGGTATTGACGCGCGAGACCTCGATAATCACGCGCTGCCCCAGCTCGTAACGGGTGCCCGTGTCGGCACCTGTGAGCGCTAGCGCGTCCTCGTCGAACTCGAACCACTCGTTGCCCAGGCTCTTGATCGAAACCAAGCCTTCGACCTGCGTTAGGTCCAAGCGCACAAAGAGGCCCATGCTGCTAACCCACGAGACGGTTCCGGCATAGCGCTCGCCCAGACGGTCCTCATAGTACTGGGCAATCTTGATCTTTTGCGTCGCATGGCTGGCGGCATCTGCCGCGCGCTCGGCATCGCTGCATGCGCGGCAGATCTGCGGCAGAATGCGCGGCAGTGACTCGCGCCCCTTGCCGATCAGGCGCGGCGTACGGACCAGGGCGTCCTTGCCGCCCAGCTGCTCATAGGCCAACTGCAGCTTGAGTACGCGGTGCACCACCAGATCGGGGTAGCGACGGATGGGACTCGTAAAGTGACAGTAGCACGGCGCGGCGAGCGCAAAGTGGCCCTCGTTGCGCGGCTTGTACAGCGCGCGCTGCATGCTGCGCAGAAGCAGCGTGTTAACGAGCGGTGCGTTGGCCGTACCGGCGGCAGCATCAACTGCAGCCTGCAGCTCATCGGGGCTCCCCAGGGCAATACCGGCAGCACGGCGATCGTCGATGATGCCTAGCTGCGCCAGCGCAACGGCAGCACCGTGCAGGCTATCGGGGCTCGGATCCTCATGCACGCGATAGCAGGCCTCGATATCACGGTCTGCCAGCCACTCTGCAACGCACTCGTTGGCGAGCAGCATAGCTTCCTCGATAAGCGACGTGGCACACGAACGCTCACGCGCCACAATCTGCACGGGCACTCCGTCCTCATCCAACAGAGCACGAATCTCGGCCGTGTCAAAATCGACCGAGCCGCGGGCGCGACGGATACGACGGCGGAGTTCGGCGAGTTCGTTAGCGGCGACAAGGAAATCGCCGAGGTCGACGTTGTAGCCGCGGGCGGCCTCCTCGCACGCAAGACCGCGCTCAAGCGCTTCCTCGCGCGAGGTCTCGGCAGCCGCAACATCCTCGGCCGCACCCTCCAGCACCGAATACTCAACCGCGCCGGCACGCACCAGCAGCGCCTCGGCGCCGTCATAGTCCATACGCACACGCGAGCGAATCACGCTGGGGTACGGATCGTAATGCCGCACGCGACCCTGTGCATCGAGCTCAATGTCAACGGTAAACGCAAGACGGTCCTCGTCAGGGCGAAGCGAGCACAGGTCACAGGACAGGCGTTCGGGCAGCATGGGAAGCACGCGATCGGCCAGATACACCGATGTCGTACGATGGCGAGCCTCAAGATCGATATGCCCGTCCCAAGCCACATAGTGTGAAACGTCAGCGATATGCACACCCAGCTTGTAGCCACCCTCGGGCGTGCGCTCCAGCGAAACGGCATCGTCAAAGTCGCGTGCGTCGACCGGGTCGATCGTGATGACAAAGCGGTCGCGCAGATCGCGGCGGAGCGGGTCCTTAAGCGCCGCGGACACATCGAGCGAAAGCCCCTCGGCCTCGTCCAGCGCGGCCTCGGGATAGCTATCGGTATAGCCGTAACGCGCCATCACATATTGAACGCCCAAATCGGGCGCGTCATCTCCGCCAATGCGGCGTTCGATCGTCACAGCGCCCGATTCCAGGCGCGTCGGGTAGGTCAAAATGCGCGCGACAACAGCATCACCCGGGTGAACGCCCAGACGATCCGCCGAGGTATCCTCAGGCAGAATGAAGAAGTCAGCCTTCAGACGCGAATCGAGTGGCTCGATCACACCGAGCGGACCGGCGGTCTGGTACGTACCCACCACGCTTATGGCTGCGCGCTCAACCACGCCTTCGATCACGGCGCGCCGCTCACCGTGCGGGCTGTTCTTAATGCTCACGGCAACGGTATCGCCATCCATAATCTCGCGCTTGCCACGGCCCATGACCTTGTAGTCGCCATTCTCGGTTATGACATAGGCACTGTGCTCATGGAGCTGCACGCGCCCGGTCAGGCTCGGACGGCGTTCGCTGCGCACCGGCCCGCGCTTATTGCGAGCTCCACGCTTATGCTTGTTATTGCGCCCCATGGCGCCTCCTAACTATCGATTGCCGACTCCAAAGAGTCTACCCAAATGATTCGCCATCCTGCCGTCCCCTAGGGATCAAAAAACGGGCCGCCCCATAAGAGACGACCCGTTGGAAGGGATGAATTCCAGGCATGCCTACACGCGCAGGTAGCGGCGCATGGCGATGGCAGAACCAAAGAGACCGATAATCACGCCGACCAGAATCAGCGCAGCATAGGTCACCAGGTAGTACTGCATCGGCAGGGCAAACGACATCCAGCCGATGCTCTCCTGCAGACGCGGAATCATCAGATTGCGCAGCAGCTCCAGAACGCCGATGGAAAGCAGCGAACCCAAAATGGCCTGCAGTACGCCCTCGGTGATAAACGGGCCACGAATGAAGCCGTTGCTGGCGCCGACCAGACGCATAATCGCAATCTCACGACGACGCGCCGTGATGGACAGGCGAATCGTGTTGTTGATGAAGATGAATGCGATAAAGGTCAGAAGGCCAACGAGCACCACGGCGGCGATGCGGATGTAGTTGGTCACCTGGAACAGGCGGCTCACTTCCTCCTGGCCGTACAGCACGCTCGCGTTGACGTCGCCGTCATCCGCGATCTTCTGGAAATCGGCATCCTTCTTGAGCTTCTTTGCCGTGCTCTCGACCTTGGACGGATCGTCCATCTCAATAGCGAAGGAAGCCGGCAGCGGGTTCTGGCCATCGAGCGCGCTCATGGTGGCGTCGGCGTTGCCCGACATCTTGCTCGTATACTCGGCCAGCGCGTCGTCCTTGTCCTTATAGGTCACGGACTTGACGTTATTCCACGTCTTAAGCTCGGCCTCAAAAGCCTGAACATCGGCCTGATCGGCGTCATCACTAATGAACGCGTTGATGACAACCTGATCCTCGACGGTGCCGATCACGGAGTTCAGCATCGCAGAGCCCATGATGAACAGGCCGATGATAAACAGCGAAAGGAAGATCGTGATGACGGCGCCGAGCGAGGTAGTCCAGTTACGGAAGAAGTGGCTGATTGCCTCTTTGAAGGAGTAGCCCACGTTAGTTGGTGCCATAGTTGCCGTAACCTCCCCTCTCCTGGTCGCGGATAACGTGGCCGCCCTCGAGGGCGATCACGCGACGGTGCATGCTATCGACCATCTCGCGGTCGTGCGTGGCGACGATCACGGTGGTGCCGGTGCGGTTAATACGCTCGAGCAGCTTCATGATGCCCAGCGAGATCGCCGGGTCGAGGTTACCCGTGGGCTCGTCGCAGATCAGCAGCGGCGGACGGTTGACCATAGCGCGGGCGACGGCAACGCGCTGCTGCTCGCCACCGGAAAGCTGGTCGGGCAGCGAGTCCATCTGATCGGCCAGACCGACCAGACGCAGCACCTCGGGCACCTGGCTGCGAATGACGCCCTTGGGCTTGCCGATGCACTGCAGGGCAAACGCCACGTTTTCGTAGGCGGTCTTTTGCGGCAGAAGCTTAAAGTCCTGGAACACGGCGCCAATCTGGCGGCGCAGGAACGGAACCTTGCGGTTCTTGATCTTCATGAGGTCCTGACCGGCAACCAGGATGCGGCCGCTCGTCGGCTTGACGTCGCGGTTGAGCGTCGACAGCAGCGTGGTCTTACCCGAGCCGGAGTGACCGACCAGGAAGACAAACTCGCCCGGATAGATCTCGATGTTGATGTCGTCGAGTGCAGGCTTGTTGGGCTGTGCCGGATAGATCTTGGTGACATGCTCCATAAGGATGACGGGCTCGACACCGGCCTGCTTGGCCATCTTCTTGCGGCTGGCCTGCGGATCGATGGGCGCAAACACCGACGTAAAATCGGGGTTGTTGAGCGCGTTATCGAGGCTTGCGACCTCGGCTGCCTGATCGCTCTCGACCACCGGGGCAGCAGGCTGCGTGGGGTCGGGAATAGCGGCAAAGAGACCGGACTGCGCAGGCTGAGGAGCCGGCGTCGCAGGGGCCAAGGGGTCGGGAATGCCGGCCATGGTAGGCTGCGGCGTGGCGGCACCAGCCTGAGGCTGCTCCACGCGAGCGGTCACGGCCTGAACGGGCTCAAAACCCGCCGTGCCGGAAAGCGCGACATCGCTGGTTGGATTGTAGGCAAAGGGATCGGATGCCGGCTGTGCCTGATCTGCCGGCTGAGCGGGGGCCTGAGCAACAGGCTGGCCCTCTGAATCCGGAGTGGCGAAACGACTGCCCTGGACGCCTGCCTGCGTCTTGGGGGCATCATCGCCCGCACCGGAGGTACGGAAGTGGTTACCCACTGGTGCTCCTTATCGTCGTGCGTTTAAACTACATGAGCGCTTAGTATTTTAGCAGCATTAGCTTTGCTGCACATAAGAAGCATGGCCGTGTTTGGGTCCCTCCGGCCGGACACAGGGTTACTCTCCAAATCGTCCTCGGACATGTCGGAGCCTCCGCTGCGCACTACGTGCGGCGGGGGCTCCTCCGTCCTGCGGAAAGATTTGGAAAGTAACCCTGTGTCCGGCCTGCGGTAACTAAGGGGTCGCCGCGTTTTACTTGGGGTGCTGCATATACAAAGTTGGAAGGGTCTGAATTGCGCTTTGTCGATATATGCCCTTTTCCCTGATGGGACCGTGCTTGAGGGGCGTCTGTTAGCGCCGGGCGATTTTAGCCGCTAATAGTCAAACTATTTTGACCAATCC
>JAUUSS010000058.1 GCA_030841765.1 Collinsella aerofaciens
CCATCAACGAGCAATACAACCTGCTCATCACAGGCAATCTCCAGCAGCTCTATGAGCACACCGAGCACCGAGTCAACCTCGTCCGCGCTCGCCACGTCACGCGCGACGCGTTCGATGTGACGCACCTTATCTCGAGCTAAATCCGGAGCCTCCAAGAGCGCCAACAAGCGAGCGCACTCGCCCGAAAGGGCATCGCGCACGACGCCGGCAACAGCGGGGCCACGCCTCGCAGCGCCAGAAAAGTCCAGCGATATCACCGGATAGCAAGCGTACTCATCCCGATAGCGCCCGCCGTCTGCATCCCAAATCTGAGCATCGGCAAACAAACGCTGACCAGCGCGACCGACCGCTGGACGCTCCAGAAAAGCCCTGAGCATCGACAAGTTCATGCTCTTGCCAAAACCCTCGGGTCGACAGCACACCACAACGGACGCGTCGCAGTCCAACACATCTGCAATAAACATGGTCTTGTCGACCAGCGTGCAGTAACCAAGAGCCTCCGCATAGTCATGCATGCCAATGGGTAAAGCCGCATCGTCGGCACAGCCGATCAAACGCACGCCAAAGTCGGCAGCACAACCATTATTTACCTGTTCAGACACCAAAACGTTCCCCCTAAATCGCAACACGATGCCAATTGTAATGACCGCCTCGCGCGTACCGATGTCGCCGCGCGATCATATCGGGCAACGGTAGGAACAAAGGCCTTGAGGGGGCATAACAAATCGTTGTGCAACAAAATGGGGCCCGATGCATTCGCACCGGACCCCGTCCTAACTCTTTAGTTATCTAGTAACCGAGAGGCTACTCCTCCGAGCCGTCCTCCCCAGAAGCTTTCTTCTGCTGATCGAGCTTATGCTTACCACTTACGATAGACGTAGCGCCCAGTGTGGCCAAGCTCGCGCTGGCAAGGCTCGCCATCACAATCAGATCGCCCGTCTTGGGCATGTTGCCGCCCGAGGACTTGGTCGTTGTAGTCGTCGTGGTGGTCACCGTTTTGGAGTCATTTTGCTCCTGGTTCTGGTTGTCGGTGTTGCCCTTGCCGCCGTCCTCGCCCTGCTGCTTTCCGTCCTCGGTCTTGCCCGTATTCTCGTCCTTATCCTCAGATTCAGACTTCTTACCATCGTCCTTCTTCTGAGCGGACTTGTCGTCCTTCTCCTCAGAGCTAGAACCCTTATCGGATTCGGTCTTCTCGGAAGCCTTGTCCTTAGAGTCGCCCTTTGCGGCCTCGGTCTTTTCCGTGGAAACCTGATCAGAGTTGTCCTTGTTCTGGGCCGAGCCGTTATTGACGCCAGCCATCAGCGAAGAGCCCAACGTAGAACCAAGCTGCACGGAGAAAGAAGGCTTCTTGTCCGGCGAAGCAACGGGGGCGTCCGGCGCCTTATTCGAGTCGTCCTTGGAAGCATCGGAATCAGGGGTTGCGTCAGAGCCGGAGCCGTTGTTAGAGCCGGTGTCAACGGACGAATCGCTCGAGCCGGTGGAAGAGTCAGAGGAACCTGCGTCGGTCGAACCAGAGGCGGCGCTGTCCGTATTGCCGGCAGAGCTTGAAGACGAATCGCCCGCAGTAGAGCCGTTCGAATCGGAGCCGTTCGAGGTAGAGCCGTCGTTGGTAGTGCCACCAGCAGAGCCATTACCGTCAGCATCGGTCGAGGGCGCATCCATCCTGTCATCGTTGGCATCGTCACTCGAGTCGTCATTCGAATCAGGTGTCGGCGAGGGCGCCGGCGCAGGCTCGGGCTGCACGGGCGTCGCAGCGGCCGCCTCGTCCTCGGCGATATAAACCAAGCAGTCCTTCAGCTCATTCTTATAACGATTCTTCCAGCCCTCATGATACTGGGGCTGGCTCGAATACTTGGTGGCGACATTGTTGACCACGCTATTGGAAAGCGCCGTCACAAACTCGCGGTCGGACATATCGTTGGAAAGATTCGCCCAGCGGAAAAGTCCCTGCAGCCACCGGTGCCGCACATGTTGGTGATGCTCCACACCATGCCCTTAACACAGTCGGCGCGGCCGGAGATATCAATGCCCAGGCCGCTCTTGAGCCACGCCTCGGTCACTGCATAGTACGAGTTGTACGCATAGGCATCTTGAAGTGCAGAGAACTCAACAGGATCGGTGTTGTAAGCAACCTGGAAAGCCTCCTGCGCGATACGGCCCAGCTCGGTGAGCTGACCGTTCTCGGACATGGGATTGTTCGCGTTGGAAATCTCGCTGCCGCGATCAATCGCATCCTTGAGCATGCTGTATTTTTCGGGGTTGTAGTTGTAGGCCTGCTTCATAAACGGAATGAACGACCAACGACGGTCGAACTGGTAATAACCCAGCGCGTTATAGCCGTCACCGTACGAAAAGCCCTGGTTGTAGTTGCCATGGCTCTCGTACTTGGTAAAGTACTTCATCTCGGGAGTCACGTTGACAAACGAGACACCCTGGACCGACCTCAGCACGCCCGAGAAGGACTGCTGGGTGTAGAGACCCTTATCGATATCGGTGGCATCCGAGGCAACGCCCGGCGTGGGCTCCTCGGCAGCGGCGGGTGCCGGCGCGGAAACGGCGCCAAACGAAAGCGCCAGCGTCAGGCCCGCGACAATAGCAGAATGCTTGGGCTGCATAAGATCCTCCCTGCATTGGTGTAGTTAAAGTGCAGTTTGCAAAGATAGAATTAAGTATTGCAGCTCGCCCGTTGTTGCACAACAACCACTCGGTAAACGGCAACAACCCTCCGCGAAATCTTAAGGAATTGCGCTCAACCTACAGCTTAATGTCAAAGTTGATCTCGGGGACGGCGGCTAGGTCGGCCAACGTCACACCGTCGACGTACTTTTCGATCACGTCGTCCAGACCACGCCAGAACTTGACGGTCGAGCAAAGATCGCTGCGAGTGCAGCTGTTGTCGATGCCATCGCACGCCACCGGAGCCGTGCTGCCTTCAACGGCACGCAGGATGTCGCCGGCACGCACCTCAGCGGGGTCCTTGGCCATCATGTAGCCGCCGCCCTTGCCGCGCACGCTCTTAAGCAGGCCCGCCTTCATGAGCGGACGGACCAGCTGCTCCAAATACTTTTGCGAGATATGCTCGCGGTCGGCGACCTCGCGCAGGGCGATTTTGCCCTCGACGTCACCAAGCGCTGCGATATAGATCATCAGACGGAGGGCATAGCGGCCCTTAGAAGAAATGAGCATACCTACCCTCTCGTCGTAACCGGGACAAAATACCAGGCTTGTTTGTCCCAAATCTTATGCACGCGGGGCAAACAAACCTGATTATTATGTCCCACATCTAAAAAGTCGAGTGGATTAGTCGGGTTTTCCCTTGACTAACGCCGAACCCATAGTAACTTTATTCCGAGAAGATTCCTAGGGTTTAGTACACCTATGAGTACACCATATACAGAGAGGGACAGCATGAGCGCAAATCCGCTGCTTTCCATCGAAGGTCTGACCGCCTCCGTGGACGAGAAGACCATCCTCCACAACGTCAACCTCAACGTCGCCGCCGGCGAGACCCACGTGCTGATGGGACCCAACGGCGCCGGCAAGTCCACCCTCGGCCACCTGGTCATGGGCGACCCCGTCTACACGGTCAACGACGGCCGCATCGTCTTTGACGGCCAGGACATCACCGAGCTCACCACCGACAAGCGTTCGCGCGCCGGCCTGTTCCTGAGCTTCCAGGCCCCGGTCGAGATTCCGGGCGTGCCACTGTCGAGCTTTTTGCGCGCCAGCATCGCCGGCCGCCCCGGCCTGGAGATGAAGGGCAAGGAGTTCCGCCGTCGCGTCAAGGAGCTCGCGGCCGAGCTCAACATGGATACCGCCTACCTCAACCGCGAGCTGGGCGTGGGCTTCTCGGGCGGCGAGAAAAAGAAGGTCGAAATGCTCCAGCTTCTGCTGCTGCAGCCCAAGCTCGCCATCCTGGACGAGACTGACTCCGGCCTGGACGTCGACGCCCTTTCCACCGTCAGTCATGGCATGGACGCCTACCGCAAGAGCTGCGACGGCTCCATGCTCATCATCACGCACAACACGCGCATCCTGGAGCACCTGGATGTCGACCGCGTCCACGTTATGGTCAAGGGCCACATCGTGCGCGAGGACGACGCCTCGCTGATCCCCTGGATCGACAAGAACGGCTTTGAGACCTTCGAGCGCGAGGCCGCCGAGCAGCGCGCCCAGGCCGAGGCCGCCGCTGCCGAGCAGCAGGCGTAAAGGGGCGACGCAATGACCAAGAACCGCACCGAGGTCGCGGACATCGACCGCAGCCTCTACGACTTCACCTATGGCGAGGAGGGATTTGAGCGCCTCGACGCCGGCATCACGCCCGACATCGTGCGCGAGATCAGCGCCAAGAAGGACGAGCCGCAGTGGATGCTCGACCTGCGCTTAAAGTCCCTCGAGATCTTTAATCGTTTTCCCGACCCGACGTGGGGCCCCTCCATCGAGGGCCTGGACATGGATAACATCGTCACCTATGTCAAGCCCAACACCGACCAAAAGCACGACTGGGAGTCGGTGCCCGACGACATCAAGAGCACCTTTGAGCGCCTGGGCATCCCCGAGGCCGAGCGCAGCTATCTGGCAGGCGTCGGCGCGCAGTACGACTCCGAGCTCGTCTACCACAACATGCAGGACACGGCGTCTAAGATGGGCATCGTCTACTCCGGCATCGAGGAGGCCCTGCACGACCCGCAGTGGGAACCGCTCATCCACGAGAAGTTTATGACGCTCATCCCGCCCACCGACCACAAGTTTGCGGCCCTGCACGGCGCCGTATGGTCGGGCGGCTCGTTTGTCTACGTGCCCAAGGGCACCAAGCTCGACTTCCCGCTGCAGAGTTACTTCCGTCTTAACGCCAAGGGCGCCGGCCAGTTTGAGCACACGCTCATCATCGTCGAGGACGATGCCGACCTGCACTTCATTGAGGGTTGCTCCGCGCCCAAGTACAACGTGGCCAACCTCCACGCCGGCGCCGTCGAGCTCTTTGTGGGCAAGCGTGCGCACCTGCGCTACTCTACCATCGAGAATTGGTCCAAGAACATGTACAACCTCAACACCAAGCGTGCGCGCGTGGACGAGGACGGCGACATCGAGTGGATCAGCGGCTCCTTCGGTAGCCACGTGGGCTACCTCTACCCCATGAGCGTGCTCAGCGGACGCCGCGCCCGCTCGAGCTTTACCGGCATTACCTTTGCCGGCGCCGGCCAGAACCTGGATACCGGCTGCAAGGTCGTGCTCAACGCGCCCGATACTTCGGCAACCGTCGAGACCAAGGGCATCTCCAAGAGCGGCGGCATCCAGACCTTCCGCAGCTCCATCGTGGCCACGCCCAAGGCCGAGGGTTCCAAGGCAACCGTGAGCTGCCAGTCGCTCATGCTCGACGACCAGAGCCGCTCCGACACCATCCCCGCCATGGACATCCGCGCCAAGAATGTCGACATCGGCCACGAGGCCACCATCGGCCGTATCGGCGACGATAAGGTGTTCTACCTGATGAGCCGCGGTATCTCGGAGGAAGAAGCCCGTACCATGATCGTCAACGGCTTTGCCAACCCGGTCTCCAAGGAGCTACCGCTGGAGTACGCCGTCGAGATGAACAACCTGATCAAGCTCGAGATGGAAGGAGCGATCGGATAATGAAACAGACCACGAACACCGCTGCTACCACCCTTGAGCAGGTCAATGCGATGCCGGCTGCCACATGGGGCTGGCTGAAGATGAACCAGACCAAGCTCGAGCTCTCTGACGAGCTTGCCGCCGCTCCCGCCGAGACCGTTAAGGTTGAGGGCTTGGACGAGCAATTTGCTGGCGTGGCAGACGCGTTCGACGCCGCCATGGACGCCATGGCCGAGCGCTTCCCCGAGCGCCGCGCCTCCGCGCCCGGCGATGCCGCCGACCGCGCCCGCATCACGCCCGAGACCGAGCTCGACGTGCCCGCCACCTCCGTCTACCAGGCCGGTGCCATTAAGCTGGAGGAGGAGCTCTCCCCCGCTGAGGCCTTCGAGACTGGCATGGGCGAGGCTGCCTACACCTACCTGGCCGACCACGCCACCAAGCGCGTCGTCATCGATGTGCCCGCATACAAGCACGCCACGGTTACCGTGCGTGTGAGCGGTGTCGATGCCGCCGCGGCCATCGCCGCCATCGACGTCGTCGTCCGTCCCCAGTCGACGCTCGACCTGCAGATCGCCCTGGACTCCCCCGTTGCCGGCGAGGGCGTCGTGGGATCCGTGCTGCGCGTGTGCGCCCACGAGTACGCCACCGTCAACGTGACCTGCACGCAGACGCTCGACGATAGCTGGATCGCGCTCGACGACACCGGCCTGTTCCTGGACGAGGGCGCGCGCGTCAACGTGCAGCACACCGTCCTGGGTGCCGGCGCCAGCGCCACCGGCCTTGCCGGCGACCTGCTGGGCGATACCGCCAAGGTCACCATCGATACTGACTACCTGGGCGCCCGAGAGCAGGTGCGCGACTTTAACTACGAGCTGCGCCACCGCGGTCGCAAGACCGAGTGCGAGATCGACGCCAACGGCGTGCTGACCGGCACGTCCAAGAAGGTCTACCGCGGCACCATCGACCTCGTGCACGGTTGCAAGGGTGCAACCGGCACCGAGCGCGAGACGGTGCTTTTGGCCAACAAGGGCGTCGACAACAAGACCGTTCCCGTCATTCTCTGCGACGAGGACGACGTCGCCGGCAACCACGGAGCCACCATCGGCCACGTCCGCGACGAGCAACTGTTCTACCTCGCCTGCCGCGGCCTTGACCAAAACGCCGCCGAGGACCTGTTCGTCCGCGCCAAGCTGGAGGACGCCGCACTTTCCGCCACCGACGAGCGCACCCGCGCCGCCGTCGTCCGCCTGGGCAACAACCTGATCGACAACTTTGAAGAGGAGCTCGCATGATCGACACCGAGCACGTTAAATGCGACACCTGTACCGCACCGGAGCCTATGGAGCTCGACGCCAGCGACGAGGCCTCGCGCGGCTGGCCTACCGTCGACATCGAGACTAATCCCTACAAGGCGCAGTTCCCGCTGTTCCAGCAGCACCCCGAGATCGCCTTCCTCGATAGTGCCGCTACCGCGCAGCGTCCTGCCTGTGTGCTCGACGCCGAGCGCGACTTCTACCAGCGCATGAACGCCAACCCTCTGCGCGGCCTGTACTCGCTGTCCGTCGAGGCCACTGAGGCTATCGCGAAGGTGCGCCAGCAGATCGCCGACCTCATCGGCGCTGCCCAGGCCAACGAGGTCGTCTTCACCCGCAACACGAGCGAGTCGCTCAACCTGGTCGCCAAGAGCTTTGCACCCACAGTCCTCGAGCCGGGCGACGAGGTCGTCATCACCATCATGGAGCACCACTCCAACCTGATTCCGTGGCAGCAGGTCTGCCGCGAGACCGGCGCCAAGCTCGTCTACCTCTACCCCACCAAGACCGGTCAGCTCACCACCGAGGAGGTTCTTGCCAAGGTTGGTCCCAAGACCAAGATTCTGGCCGTGGGTCAGGTCTCCAACGTGTTGGGAGTCGAGAACCCAGTCAAGAACCTCGGCAAGCTCGTGCACAAGTATGGCGGCTACCTGGTCGTCGACGGTGCGCAGTCGCTGCCGCACATGCCGGTCGATGTGGCCGACCTGGGCGCCGACTTCTTTGCCTTTAGCGCACACAAGGCTATGGGCCCCATGGGCATCGGCGTGCTGTGGGGCAAGATGGACCTGCTCAACGCCATGCCGCCCATGCTCACCGGCGGCGAGATGATCGACTCTGTTACCGAGCAGGACGCCGTCTGGGCGCCCGTTCCCGAGAAATTCGAGGCCGGCACACAGGACGCCGCCGGCATCTTCGCCACGGGTGCGGCACTCGACTACCTGGTCAACACGGTGGGTTACGAGAACATCCAGGCACGCGAGCAGGCACTCGTCCACTACCTGATGGGCGAGCTCATGCAGCTCGACTTTGTCCAGATCATCGGCTCCATCTATTGGGACAACCACCACGGCGTTGTGAGCTTTAACGTCCGCGGCATCCACCCGCACGACGTCGCGAGCATCATGGACATGGACGGCGTCTGCATCCGCGCCGGTCACCACTGTGCACAGCCGCTGCTCACCTGGCTGGGCGTCGAGAACCTTACCTGCTGCCGCGCCAGCGTGGCCTTCTACAACGACAAGGCCGACATTGACAAGTTCATCGCCGGCCTGCATCACGTTTGGAGCACGTTCAATGGGTAATCTGTACACCTCCACCACATTTATGGAGCACAACTCGCACCCCGACTACAAGTACGAGATGGATGCTCCCACGCACGAGCACGACGGCATCAACCCCAGCTGCGGAGACGAGCTCACTCTGCAGCTGCGTGTCGAGAACAACGTGATCGAGGAGGCCTCCTTTACCGGCCACGGCTGCGCCATCAGCCAGGCCGGTGCCGACATCATGGCCGATCTCATCACCGGCGAGACCGTCGAGGAAGCTCGCCGCCTGGCAGAGCTCTTCCTCGCCATGATCCGCGGCGAGAAGCTCTCCGAGGAGGACCTGGAAGACCTGGACGAAGCCGCCCAGCTCCAGGACATCTCGCACATGCCCGCCCGCGTCAAATGCGCCGAGCTCGCCTGGCGCACCCTCGACGGCATGCTCGAGGGGCGAAATAATCAGTAGTACTTGTCCCAAATCTTAAGATTTTTGTTGGCCGAATCGCTTGACAAGAGTGGTTCGGCCATTTTCTATTCCGAGAGCTCAGTCTGTGCCTTCACCCGCGCATAAGCGCGCACGATACGAGAGACGGTACTTTTGCCAATCCCGGTATACCGCTCAATCTGGCGCACCGTAAAACCGGCATCGTGCAATCCAAAAATAACGGTATCGCGCTGCGCAGGCGGTGCGTCTTTAACCCCATGGAGCGGAGCCCCGAGGCTCTTCGCCAACTTGTCGGCAAAGGCGTGGCGTTCCCACTCTGTCTCTTTCATATCGCGCAGCGCCGGTTCGCCGCCGTCGGGCGTCGAAAGCGAATAGGCAATAAAGCCCTCGGCAGAACCAAAAAGCTCAAGCACGCAAGAAGGATCAGAAAATCCCCTCGCGACATCGGCCGCGTCACCGTCGTAAGCGCACAAATGCTCCGGAAAGCTGCTCCAGGGATAACGCTCAATGAGACTGATGCCCGCCTCCTGCGGATCGGCGTGAACGGAGCGAATAGCCTCCATCACTTGCCAGTCGGTATCGAGCGAGCGCCGGTCAAAACGGTTCTGGAACAGATGCCCTGTGCGCCCCGTGCGTTTATTGAACCGCCGCGCGTACGCCAAAAGCAGCCGGTGCATCGCCGCGCTCATCGCGTCCTCGTAATCTGCAAGCACCAGACGCACGTGATTGCCCATAAGGCACCAGGCGATAACCGTCACGCCCGCCTTGCGGCAGCACTCACGCATCAGCTCCAAGAACTCCCACCGGTCTTCATCGCCCTCAAAGATGAGCTGCTTGCCCGTACCGCGGGCACAGACATGGTAAAAGCCGGTAACCGTTCTCCAAACGCGCTGCATGGCGCTCCCTTCGCCGGGATCTGCTTGCCATCCAATACAGCACGATTGAAGCGTGCCATCAAAACATTCACGCAAAACAATTCGCTCGCGCGGCCAAAGGCAGTAAACAGGCGGCGAACGGCACCGTTGCAACAGGTCAACCCCTGCAACGCTTACAAAAGCTGACCAAAAGCTTGCCCAAGACGGACCCCCTCTACGGAAGTGCACGACCACAGAATATAGAGTTAAACCGTTTCAATTGAAAGTTCCGCGCATCTCGCTACGAAAACTGAGCCGTTCGCCGAATATTCCGTGCATTTCGCGGTATTATAGGGGCTGCATGTCATGTCCCTTTCGAAGGGTCGCCCGGCAATCGCCAGCCACGGCCCCCAGACGGGACGCCAACACGATAGAGAGGAGAGGCATGCAGTACTCACAGGAAGTGGAGAACATGTGCCCCGTTGCCAAGGGTGCATACCACGGCCCCGCACCCATCCCCGAGGAGGGCAAGTGGGTCCAGGCTAAGGAGATTTCCGACATCTCCGGTCTTACGCACGGTGTGGGTTGGTGCGCACCTCAGCAGGGCGCCTGCAAGCTCACGCTGAACGTCAAGGACGGCATCATCGAGGAGGCCCTCGTTGAGACCATCGGCTGCTCGGGTATGACCCACTCTGCCGCCATGGCTTCCGAGATCCTTCCCGGTAAGACCATCCTCGAGGCCCTCAACACCGACCTCGTCTGCGACGCCATCAACGTTGCTATGCGCGAGATCTTCCTGCAGATCGTTTACGGCCGCAGCCAGACCGCGTTCTCCGAGGGCGGCCTGCCCGTGGGCGCCTCCCTCGACGACCTCGGCAAGGGCCTTCGCTCTCAGGTCGGCACCATGTTCGGCACCAAGGCCAAGGGCGCTCGTTACCTCGAGCTCGCTCAGGGCTACGTCACCCGCATGGCTCTCAACGACAAGAACGAGATCATCGCATTCGAGTTCCTGAACCTCGGCAAGTTCACCGACGCCGTCAAGGCCGGCAAGACCCCCGAGGAGGCCATCGCTGGCGCTATGGGCCACTATGGTCAGTGGGAGAACGCTGCCAAGTACATCGACCCGCGCACCGACGAGGAGACTCACTCCGTCGCCAGCGTGTTCCCGGTTCACGAGTAGAAAGGGAGGGAAATAACTATGACTGTTACGTTCGAAGGTTACGAGCGCCGCGCTGACAAGATCAACAAGTGCCTCGCCGACAACGGCATCGCCTCCCTCGAGGAAGCTCTGCAGATCTGCACCGACAAGGGCTTCAACCCGCGTGAGATCGTCAACAACACCCAGTCCATCGCCTTCCAGAACGCCGAGTGGGCCTACACCCTCGGTTGCGCTCTCGCTGTCAAGCGTGGCGCCAAGTCCGCTTCTGAGGCTGCCGCCATCATCGGCGAGGGCATCCAGGCCTTCACCGTTCCCGGCTCCGTCGCCGAGGACCGCAAGGTCGGTCTGGGCCACGGCAATCTGGGCGCTATGCTGCTCTCCGACGACACCGAGTGCTTCGCCTTCCTGGCCGGTCACGAGTCCTTCGCTGCCGCTGAGGGTGCTATCGGCCTGGCTCTAAACGCCAACAAGGCTCGCAAGAAGCCGCTGCGCGTCATCCTCAACGGTCTGGGCAAGGACGCTGCTCAGATCATCGCCCGCATCAACGGCTTCACCTACGTGAAGACCCAGTTCGACTACTTCACGGGCGAGCTCAAGGTCGTCGAGACCATCCCCTACTCCGATGGTCCCCGCGCCGCCGTCAACTGCTACGGCGCCGACGACGTCCGCGAGGGCGTTGCCATCATGTGGCACGAGAACGTCGACATCTCGATCACCGGTAACTCCACCAACCCCACGCGCTTCCAGCACCCCGTCGCTGGCACCTACAAGAAGGAGCGCCTCGAGGCTGGCAAGAAGTACTTCTCCGTCGCTTCTGGTGGCGGCACTGGTCGTACCCTGCACCCGGACAACATGGGCGCCGGCCCTGCCTCTTACGGCATGACCGACACCATGGGCCGTATGCACTCCGACGCCCAGTTCGCCGGTTCTTCCTCCGTGCCTGCGCACGTTGACATGATGGGTCTCATCGGCATGGGCAACAACCCCATGGTCGGTGCCACCGTCGCCTGCGCCGTCGCCGTCGAGGAGGCCCTCAAGGCCTAATCGCGCCCGCGCGATGCTCATATAGTTGAGCTTTGGAGCCGCTACCCACCCAGGTAGCGGCTCTTTTTGTTTGCGCTGTCGCAGGGTAGCTAATGCCGATATATCAGTTGGGGCGAAATACAAGATGTGATGAGATGGAGCGTCAGAGCGTCCATGACGCCCACCTGCCATATTTGCCCTTTACCGATTTGCCGAGTCTTTGCGGCCCCATTGCCGATCACCCGTGCGACAATGCGCCGGACGAGAAAGGAATCCGATGGAATCGACTGATGTACTGGTAATTGGATCTGGCATTGCGGGCCTTTGCGCCGCCATCGAAGCGGCACGCACGGGTGCAACCGTCACTGTGGCAAGCGCCGGCAAGACTATGAGTGGATCGAGCTTCTTCCCCGGAACCTGGGGCCTAGGGCTTATCGGACCCGTTAACGAAGACGACGAGCAGGACCTCATCGACACCATCCTGGCCGTCGGCGGCGGCGTTGCCGACCCCGAACTCGTCCAAGCGTTCGTCCACGGCATTCCCCAAGCGATTGACTGGCTCGAGCAAGACCTGGGCGTTGAGCTCCAGCGTCCGCAAAGCGCCAAGAGTGCTCAACAAAAGCAATTTATCCCCTGCTTTGACCACAAGACGCGCATGTGGCGCGGCCTCACCCGCAAGCCCCTTGAGGACGCTCTGACGACCTGGATCGAGTCGCTCGGCATTCGCCTGCTCCCCCGCCATGAGCTTATCGACCTTGTTGAGGACACGAACGGCAGAATAACCGGAACCGTACTCTACGACCTTACCGAAAATCGAATCGTGCCCTTTGCTGCCGAGGCCACGGTCATCGCAGCCGGTGGCACAGGCGGCCTGTTCGAGCGCAGCCTTACGTCGGCTGATGTGCTCAGTTCCTCGCAGGCCATCGCGCTGGCGCACGGCGCAACACTTACTAATATAGAGTTCATGCAGATGATGCCCGGCTTCATCGAGCCCAGGCGTAACTTGGTCTTCAATGAGAAAACCTGGCGCTACGTGCACGTAGACCAGCCGGTAGATATTGCCGACGACAAGCTGGACGACCTGCTCGAGCAGCGCTCTGGATATGGTCCCTTCACGTCACGCTTGGCCTCCCGCGCTATCGATCTCGTCATCGATCAGGCAGGTGTCGAAGGCCTGGCACTCCACTACGACTTCCCCCGCGAGGATGTCCCAGAGTTTGTGCAGACCTTTGCCACCTGGCTGCAAGACGAGCACGGCATCGCGCCGACCGACGAGATGCGCGTTGCGATGTATGCCCACGCCGCTAACGGCGGCATCAAGATCGATAAGACCGCGCACACGGGCGTTGAGGGCCTCTACGCTTGCGGCGAGGCGACAGGCGGCATGCACGGCGCCGACCGCATTGGTGGCTTGTCAAGCGCCAACGGCATCGTATTCGGACGTATCGCGGGCGCATCGGCAGCCCTTGCAGCGCAGAAAGAGCCTGAGGCGGCCCTGAAGGCGGATATCACCCTCCCCCAGTACGGCATTGCCGCAACAGATGCCGAACGCCTGACACACAGCCTTAGGCACACGATGAGCACCTTTTGCATGATCAACAGGACCGAAACAGGCCTATCCGAGGCCCTGCAACAGCTTGAAAGCCTGCAAGACGAAGCCACGGCTCTAAATAAGCCACATGCCAACGACAGCGAAATCGCTGCCCTCGCCCGCCTGCAATCGCAGATTCAACTAGCACAGGAAATGGTCAAAGCCATGCGCAAGCGGACCGAAAGCCTGGGTTCGCACTATCGAGCGGACTAAGCCGAGCACCCCTCCAGAGCAGAACACAACTTCTCGATATTAATGGGTCCCGTGAACTCAAAGCGACACAGGGCCCATTCGTGTCCGCGCGGGCAAATATACTCATTCTGAATACGGAGTCGACATAGTCCACGTAGACAAACGAACAGAAAGGAAGAGATATGGACAGCAGGGATATCGAGAAATGGCGTGTCGAACTTGACAGCTACGCCCATGTAGAAGACGGCGTTGAGTATTGGCTCGCACGCGATTTAATGGAACCCCTCGGATACACCCAATGGCGTAATTTTGAGACTGCAGTTAAGAGATCCATGGCATCGTGTGACACCAATAAAATGCCTGTTGCCGCCCATTTTGCTGAGGCCAGCAAAATGGTAGATGCCGGCATCGCCAAACGAGTCGTAAAAGACTACAAGCTGACGCGCTACGCATGCTATTTAATCGCCCAAAACGGAGACCCAAACAAGCCCGAAATCGCACTCGCACAGGCGTACTTCGCCGTGCAGACACGCCGTCAGGAGCTCATAGAGCAGCGCTTCGCAGAGATTCAGCGCTTGCAGGCGTGCCACTCGCTATCCGATTCAGAGAAACAGCTCTCGGGCATTGCGTTCAAACGAGGCGTGGACTCCAAAGGATTCGCGATCATCAAGTCGAAGGGCGATGAGGCGTTATTCGGCGGCAGAAGCACGGCGGACATGAAGCGGCAGCTTGGTGTGTCCAAGAGTGCTGCATTGGCGGACAAGCTAGCCGATGTTCTCATCAAAGCAAAGGACCTCACGAACTCGATGACGGCCTTCAACGCCGAGGAACACGACTTGTACGGTCTGGACCAGATCAAACAAGAACACGTCGAGAACAACACGAGCGTGCGTGGCAGCCTCATCGACCGCGGAATTGTTCCCGAGAACCTACCGCCTGCCGAGGATACAAAAAAGCTCGAGCGTCGCGTGAAGGCAGACGAGAAGAAACTCAAGGAGGGTACTGACGGTTTCACCGATCCCCAGGGTAGACTCAATCTGTGAAAGCGGCCGCGCCCTTTCGGGTTCGACCCCATGCGAGGTTAACAAAAAAACGACCAGCCTAAGCCAGTCGCTTTAACGATCTTTGGGTGGGCCGTCAGGGGGTCAGCCTGCTGCGCAGGCGGCCGCTGCGGCGCCAAGGCGCCTTGCGCGCTGCGCTGGTAAATGCTTACGCATTTCCTCAGCTCCGCGCCCTTTCGGGTTCGACCCCATGAAAGGTCAACAAAAAAAGACGGCCAACCGAAGTTGACCGTCTTAACTTGCTTTGGTGGGCCGTCAGGGGGTCGAACCCTGGACCTTGGGATTAAGAGTCCCCTGCTCTACCAACTGAGCTAACGACCCAAAGCTAAAGTCCGTTGTGGCGGACTTTAGAGGAGATATCGTGTGGTGGGCCGTCAGGGGGTCGAACCCTGGACCTTGGGATTAAGAGTCCCCTGCTC
>JAUUSS010000176.1 GCA_030841765.1 Collinsella aerofaciens
AGGCATAGACCTTCTGGTCATGCCTTGCCTTTTGAATGACAAATTGTCGCTCTGGGCGGCGCGCAGCGTCGAGCGGTTACGGCGTTTGGTAAAACGCCGTAACCCCCTAGTACATCTTTGCGCCGGCGGGGATGGAGGCGTCGAGCTGAATCAGGTTGAGGCGCTCCTCGCCCTCCTCCTCGTGGACAGCGCTGATCAGCATGCCGCAGCTGGGAATACCCATCATCTTGCGCGGAGGCAGGTTGGTGATGGCGAGCAAGGTCTTGCCAACCAGGTCCTCGGGCTCGTAATAAGCGTGAATACCGGAGAGGATGGTGCGGTCGGTGCCGGTGCCGTCGTCGAGCGTAAAGTTCAGCAGCTTCTTGGACTTCTTGACGGCCTCGCATGCCTTGACCTTCACAGCGCGGAAGTCGCTCTTGGAGAAGGTATCAAAGTCGACGAACTCCTCAAACAGCGGCTCAACGGCGATCTTGGAGTAATCGAGCGTGGGCTTAAGCGACGTAACGAACGGGCTCGCGGCGTTGCCGGCCTCGGCAGCCTTGGCGGCAGCGGCACCGGACTGGAAACCCTTCTCGGGCTTCATGTGCGGGAACAGCAGCACGTCGCGGATAGAAGCCTGGTTGGTGAGCAGCATGACCACGCGGTCGATACCAATGCCAATGCCGCCCGCGGGAGGCATACCGTACTCGAGGGCGCGCACGTAGTCCTCGTCGTACTCCATGGCCTCGTCGTCACCGCCGGCCTTCTCGGCCATCTGGGCGGCAAAGCGCTCGGCCTGGTCGACCGGGTCGTTGAGCTCGGAGAACGCGTTGGCGTACTCGTGACCGGCAATAACCAGCTCAAAGCGGTGCGTCAGGCGCGGGTCGTCCTCAAAACGCTTGGCAAGCGGGCTGACCTCGATGGGGTAATCGCACACGAACGTCGGGTTGACGATGGTGTCCTCGCCCAGCTCATCGTAAATCTCGGCGATGATCTTGCCAGTAGTCCACTCGGGCTTGATCTCCAGGCCCTTCTCGCGCGCGGCGGCAGCAAGCTCCTCGACCGGCGTGTCGATGGTGACCTGCTTGCCGAGCACGTCGGAGACGATGTCGGTCATGGGACGGCTGGCCCACTCACCAGAAAGGTCGATGGTCTGGCCCTGGTACTCGATGACCTCGGGGTTGCCGATGGCCTTGTTAGCCGCCTTAATGACACCCTGGGCGAGCGCCTTCATGCCCTCGAGGTCTGAGAAGGCACGGTAGGCCTCCATCGTGGTGAACTCGGGGTTGTGGGTAAGGTCCATGCCCTCGTTACGGAAGATGCGGCCGATCTCGAACACGCGCTCAAAACCACCGACGATGCAGCGCTTGAGGTGCAGCTCGGTGGCAATACGCAGGTAGCACTCCTGATCGAGCGCGTTGAAGTGGGTAATGAACGGCTTGGCAGTAGCGCCGCCTTGGATGGTCTGCAGAATGGGGGTCTCGACCTCCATGTAGCCGTCGGACTCCATAAAGCGACGGAAGGTGGAGAGAATCTGCGAACGCTTACGGAAGGTCTCGCGAACGTCGTCGTTGGCGATCAGGTCGACGTAGCGCTGGCGATAGCGGGTCTCCTTGTCGGAAAGACCGTGGAACTTCTCGGGCAGCGGACGAACGGCCTTGGAAAGCAGGGTCGCGCTCTTAGGGGCAACGGAAAGCTGGCCGCGCTGGGTGCGCACGACCACGCCGGTCACGCCCAGAATGTCGCCCAGGTCGAGGGCCTTGAGCGTATTCCAGGCAGCCTCGTCCATGTCGTTGATGCGACAGAACAGCTGAATCTCGGCAGTCGCATCGCGCACGACGATGAACATGATCTTGCCCTGACCGCGCTTGGCGACCACACGGCCGGCGATCTTCACGACATCCTCGGTGTCCTCACCATCGGCAAGATCGGCGTACTTAGTCTCGATATCGGCGACGTAGTCCTCAAGCTCAGAGTGCTCAGGATAGGGGTTCTGGCCCGCCTCGAACAGGGCGGCGCGCTTGGCCAGACGGGTGGCGCGCTCGTCGTTGAGCGTCGATGCCTGATCGGCGGCGTTCTGGTTCTCTGCCATAAGTTAGCTCCTCAAACTAAAACGCTCCCCAGGATTCGGTCCCAGGGAGCGAAAACATACCTTTACGCGGGACCGTGGTCTAGCGTGCGATCTTGGCGATGGTGTAGACGCGAGTCTTGCCGGAAGG
>JAUUSS010000059.1 GCA_030841765.1 Collinsella aerofaciens
AAAGTAGGTTTTACCGGCAAGAATATCGCGTACGGAACGCTGATCCATGTGCATAAGTCCTAACGATGGAGAGGGGGGGGCGAATCGAGGCAAGCAGAAGCTATGCCACAGGCTTAACATCATCCATGACGACGTTATCCATAGCAGCTCGATTGATCTGGTGAACGTAGATAGAAAGGCGGATGGCCGTGCGCGACTCCCCGTTAATGAGAATGTCGGAGAACACGGGCGCGCAGGAAATATCAAAACCGGTTGGGATCAAAAAACCGCGCGCGATGGCAACGGCCTTAATGGCCTGGTTGACAGCACCGGCGCCGACACACTGGATGTTGACGGGTACACCATCCTTGACCATGCCGGCGATGGCGCCGGCAACGGACGCGGGCGATGATTTGCTTGATACCTTCAGGCAATCCATGAAGAAACTCCTGCGTTTAAAAGTACGTTTTAACTGCAATAACTGTATCGTACCGAGAGGACTCGGTAAAGGCACTATTCCTCTTTGGCAAGATCGAAGGTCACAGTGATTCGATCACGCGAAACACGAATCTTTGGGTCGCCGCAAAGGTTGAGATAGTACCTGGCGGCAAGGTCATTGAAGTCCCGCTCCACAGCACGCGAAAACTGTGCCATGTCATCCTTGGCAATACGTAGCCCGCGACGATCCTTCGCGAGATCGACAGGAGCCGGCGCATGCGAGGACGAATCACGCTCGCGCAGCAGACGCGCGGTCACACCGCGAACGGGCTTAATCTGCCCTGCCAAAATGCGATGTGCCGTGCGCTCGGACATCCCAAGACCCAAACCCGAGCAGATACGGATAAAGTCCTCGGCATCAGAGGCAAGGCCTAAACGATCGACAACCGGAAGCTCGCTCTCGTCATCAATAAACAGGAGACGAGACGTATCGAGCCGACTTGACGCCTGAGCATAAAGGGTCGCGGCAATCTCAGACGGAGAACCAAGATAGACATCGCAACCACGCAGCTCCTCGAGCGCAAACTCACAGGCAGCGCGAATAATATTATGCGGGCCGCGAGCACAGACATAACGTCCGTCCTCGTCCTTCACGGCCTGAGGCCAGCTGGACTGATCGGCGCGCTCGCCAAGGCGGTCGGTAGCGACGCTCACCTTAAAGACCGAGCCAAGGTCAACATCCGACGTGACAACGCGTGCCTCGTCGGTGTTTTGCTTAATCGAGAACAAAGCCATGCCTCGACCGTGAACGCCCCAACGGTCCATCTTCATACTCTCGAGCTTGGAGGTAACGCGGGCATCAAAGATGCGCTCCTGCATATCCTGCGGCACGCCCGAGCCATTATCCAGAAAGACGAGCGTACGGACGCCATCTTCCTTAGTCGTGGCGAGATAGACCTTGTCGGCGCCGGCATCACGAGCGTTGCGCAGCATTTCGATGACAATATCCTCGACATGCTGAATGTCGTGCTTTGCCTGGCGCCGCTCGGCCTCCGAAACGCGGAGGCGGACATACCCCTCGCCAAGGTTCTCCTCGACGCGAAGGTTGCCCTCCCCCGACATCGACGCGATAAATGAGATGAGCTCGTTCGCGTCGTTCATGTTATTTAGCGATATCGACAGCGCGGCTCTCGCGAATCACGACGACGCGCACCTGACCGGGATACTCCATCTCTTCCTCGATCTGATGGGCGATGTCATGAGCCAAGACCGTGGACTGAGCATCGGAAATCTTGTCCGGCTGAACCATGACGTGAACCTCGCGACCAGCCTGCATAGCATAGGTACGCTCGACGCCGTCATGGGAGTTGGCGATCTCCTCGAGCTTCTCAAGGCGCTTGATGTAGTTCTCGGCCGATTCGCGACGGGCACCGGGGCGAGAGGCAGAAACGGCATCGGCAGCCTGGACCAGAACATCGAGCACCGTGTTGGGATCGACGTCGGCGTGATGGGCCTCGATAGCGTGAACGATAACGGGCTTCTCGCCATAGCGACGGGCGAGCTCGGCGCCGATAACGGCATGCGGACCCTCGACGTCATGGTCGATAGCCTTGCCAAGATCGTGCAGCAGGCCGGCGCGCTTGGCAGTCACAACGTCCAGGCCAAGCTCGGAAGCCATCACGCCGCACAGGTCGGAAACCTCGAGGGAATGCTGGAGCACGTTCTGACCAAACGAGGTGCGGTAGCGCAGAGCACCCAGGGTCTTAACGATCTCGGGGTGCAGATCGTGGATACCGGTATCGAAGGCAGCCTGTTCGCCAGCCTCGCGCACGCGCTGCTGAACCAAGTCGGCGGCCTTGTGATACATCTCCTCGATGCGGGCAGGGTGAATGCGGCCGTCAGCGATAAGGTTCTCAAGGGCCACGCGGGCGGTCTCGCGACGGACCGGATCGAAGCTCGAAAGCACAACGGTCTCGGGCGTATCATCGATCACGAGGTTGACACCGGAAACCTGCTCGAAGGTGCGGATGTTGCGACCCTCGCGGCCAATGATGCGACCCTTGAGGTCATCGGAAGGAATATGCACGGAGGTAACGGTGACCTCGGCGGTGTGATCGGCGGCACAGCGCTGAATCGCCAGAGACAAGATCTCCTGGGCGGTCTTATGGCACTCGGCGCGAACCTGCTGCTCGGACTCACGGATGATCGTAGCGGCCTCGTGGGTAACCTCACCACGAACCTTGTCGAGAAGCTCCTTGTGAGCATCCTCGCGGGTCAGGTCGGCGATGCGCTCGAGCTCCGAGGTCTGCTTGGCGCAAAGCTCCTCAAGCTCGCGGGAGCGCTTCTCGACCTGACCGGCCTGGCTGGACAGCTGATGTTCACGCTTGTCGAGGGCATCGTTGCGGCGATCGAGGGACTCCTCGCGCTGCATCACACGGTTCTCGAGCGTACGAATCTCGCTCTTACGCTGCTTGTCCTCGGCCTCGGCGGCCTGCTTATTCTTGATGATCTCTTCCTTTGCCTCAAGCAGAGCCTCTTTTTTGAGGGTCTCAGCCTGACGCTTTGCATCACCGATTAGGGACTCAGCCTGTGCGTGAGCCGACTGGATCTTTTCGTCGGCCTCGTGAAGACTACCCTGCTTGGCGGTGCGCATGTAGGCAATGGCGGCGATGGCACCCAAAACGATGCCAACGAGCGCTGCGATGATAGGCATGCTCACTCCTTTTTATGGATTCGTTACACAACAAAGCGAACCGTCCTTACGAACGGCTCGCGACATTTGAGTAATATGGGCGCAGCTTATGCGGGTCGGATACAGATAAACATATAAACAAACTCATCAAAGATGAGCACATATCACAAAGCAAATGACAGTGTTTATCGTACGTTGAACCGCAACAACTGTCAAATAAATGGACCCAGCAAGGCATCTAAAACGCGGTGAACGGCAGGAACACAAAACGCATGTGTCTAAACTGCGCATTCCTCACGTTCGGCATCCAGACGCGCCTTAACGGCATCGGCGGCGATGTGGTACGAAAAGCCCTTGCCCATCAAAAACCGGACGAGTTTTTCGAATCCACGTGTCTCGGGAACACGACGCTTCGCGAGCAAAGCCGATGCGCGAGCCAAGTCGTCCTCCACGGCGAAAAAATCCTCGGGATAGCCGGGGATATCATCGAGTACGACATGGCGGCGCTTAAGCTCAGTCTCAATCTTGCGCTGACCCCAACCGCGTCGTTTGCGTTCCTCGATAAAGTACGAACAAAAGCGGTTCTCATCTAAAAAGCGATACTCAGTGGCACGCTCAACGGCAAATTCAATCGCGGCCGCGCGAAACCCATAGCGAGCCAACTTGTCACGGACCTCACCCGTGGCATGGTCGCGGCGCGACAACATCTCAGTCACCATGGTAAGCGCGCATTTACGCTCAATGAGCTGCACCGCTTCGCGAAACTTATCCCAATCGCAGGGAAGATCGGGGCGATTTTTAAGAAACAGGCGCGCGACACGAACAGGAATCCAGATGGATCGCTCAAAACCGCCCTCGAGCTCACAGTCGATATGTGCACAAGGCTTTTTTGATGCATACCCACTCGAGAACGAAGAGGCCGCCTTCTTATCGGGAAAGACGACCGTGGCCTCGGTCACCGTATACGACATGAGGGCATCCGCTACTCGTCGTCATCATCGAGCATCGCGGAGCCATCGATAGCGTAAAGCTCATCGAACTCCTCAGTTTCGGGCTGATCGGTCAGCTCGACCTCGGACGGAGCATCGTCATCGAATTCAAGGCCGCAGGCGAGGCGAACCTTATGCTCGATCTCGTCTGCACAATCGGGGTGTTCGCGCAGGAAGGCCTTAGCGGCCTCGCGACCATTACCGAGCTTGTCCTCACCGTAAGCAAACCAAGAACCCATCTTTTTGCAGATACCGCACTCGACGGCCATGTCAAGAATCGAGCCCTCCTTAGAGATGCCCGTGCCGTACATGATGTCAAACTCGGCCGAGCGGAACGGAGCGGCCACCTTATTCTTAACGACTTTGGCACGCACGCGATTGCCGATAACCTCGTCCTTGAGCTTGATGCTGTCAATGCGGCGAATATCGATACGCACCGACGAGAAGAACTTGAGGGCGCGGCCGCCCGTCGTAGTCTCGGGGTTGCCGAACATGACGCCGATCTTCTCGCGCAGCTGGTTAATGAAGATGCAGGTCGTTTTAGATTTAGCGAGCGAGCCGGCGAGCTTACGGAGCGCCTGGCTCATCAGACGGGCTTGAAGGCCGACCGTAGTATCACCGATCTCGCCCTCGATCTCGGCACGCGGAGTCAAAGCGGCGACAGAGTCGACGACGATGGCGTCGATGGCGCCAGAGCGCACGAGCATGTCGACGATCTCGAGCGCCTGCTCGCCCGTATCGGGCTGGGAAATGAGGACCTCATCGATGTCCACGCCGATACGCGCGGCATACGTTGGGTCGAGCGCGTGCTCGGCATCAATAAATGCCACGACGCCGCCCATAGCCTGGGCCTCTGCCAAAATCTCGAGCGAAAGCGTTGTCTTACCGGAGGACTCGGGACCGTAAATCTCAACGATACGGCCGCGCGGCACGCCGCCGATGCCCAGCGCGGCATCGAGGGCCAGGGCGCCAGTGGGAATGGCCTCGACCTCGAGCTCGGGACCACCGTCGCCGTACCTCATGATTGAACCCTGGCCGAATTTCTTCTCAATCTCGGCCTTGGTGGTGGCGATCATCTCATCGCGCTCTTTACCCGTCGTGCGAGCATGAACGGTACGTACGGGACCTGAATTCTTGGCCATGAATAGCCCTCCTCTTAACAACCTGCATCGATAATAAACGAACGGCTGTTCGTGGTCAACCGTTCAGATAAATCATATGCAGCCGACCTTTCCAAAACCCAACCAAACGCCGACCAAACACTGACCAAAAACTTGACCGCAGGCAAACCAAACAAGGCAAGACAAACATGAATACGCCAACTACCTGCACGAAGAGAAAATTCGCCAGAGACCCCTATCTCCACAATTAAGGGGCCCGGAGGCCCCTTAAAACACGTCTATTCCATAGAATCGAGCACGTAGACAATGCGACCCAGTGCCTCAGCGACCGCATGGGCACGGACGCATGAACGATCGCCCTCATAGTGGCAACGAATGGAGTCCACGACCGGCGCTCCCCCATCGGCCGAGCGATACGCCCAGCCAATATAAAAGGTTCCAGCCGGATCGTCCTCGGTGCCTCCACCGGGGCCGGCATAGCCCGTCGCGCTCACGGCAATATCGCTCTGGTACAGCTCCAGCGAACCGGCAGCCATCTCGCGCGCCGTCTGATACGACACCGCGGTATAGCGGTCGAGCGTCTCCTGCTCAACGCCGAGCACGCGATGCTTAATTTCGTCGCAGTACGTCACCGCACCGCCACGAAGCACTGCCGAGGCGCCAGGGATATCGGCAATCGTCGAGGCAATCATGCCCGCTGTCAGAGATTCAGCCGTCGAAACCGTCGCACCACGAACGCTTGCACGCTCGACAATATCGCGTGCGAGCTCTTCATTGTCCGCGGTAATTTGCTCAAATGATTCCGTCATGCCCACCAGGACCTAGACCGAAAAAACGATCTTGCGGCAGTTCCAGAAGTACTGAGCGCCCGAGATAACGGTCAAGACAACGGCCACGGCGTACAGGAAACGCGACACAGAGTAGATACCAAGCGTCAGAGCCACCGGGCCAAGGTGCAAGCCGGCCATCGCAAAGACGCACAGATAGCCGCAGATGGAGACCATCGTGGTCGCCGTCTTGTACTTGCCGAGCTTATCGGCGGCAACGACCACACCGGCCGCACTCGCGACCATGCGCAGGGCGCTCACCAGCAGCTCGCGGAACAGGATGATGAACACGG
Organism: Collinsella aerofaciens; assembly: GCA_030841765.1. Lineage (GTDB taxonomy): Bacteria > Actinomycetota > Coriobacteriia > Coriobacteriales > Coriobacteriaceae > Collinsella > Collinsella aerofaciens_AV. Next base: position 6,340 of record JAUUSS010000059.1, read on the forward strand.
ACCACACGGTCACCGCACCAAAGTCCAAGAACAGCAGCAGGGCCGAGAACACGAGCAACTTATCGGCGATGGGATCCAGGAACTTACCGAAGTCGGTGATCTCGTTGCGCGAACGAGCCAGGTAGCCATCAACCTTATCGGTGCACGACAGGATGACGTACAGAATAAAGGCGGCGGCGGCGAGCGGTCCGTCGAAGATGCTCCAATCCGTACCGGCAACGCTTGTGTGAGACAGCGCCGACACAATCATGAACACCGGAATAAAGACGATGCGCACGCACGTCACGATGTTGGCGGGCGTCCAGACACTCGTCAGTTCCTTATTGCTCTCGTTAGCCACGACGCTCTCCTACTCCACAACATGACCGATAAGCTCATAGCAGAAGCTATCGGTAAACTCGACGGTCAGAATATCGCCCACGGACGCCTCGCTGGCGTCCAGATGCACCGCGCCATCGGAATCGGGCGCCTGGAACCAGGCATGGCCGATCAGCTCGGCGCCATCCTCGGTCTCTTCGATACCGTCGACGATCACCTGGGCGCGCTCGCCCACATGTGCGGCGGTGGCGGCAAAACCGAGCGACTCGGCCAGGTCCATGGCCTCCTGGGCGCGCTCGAGCTTGACCTCTTCGTCGACCTGGCCCTCCATCTTAGCGGCCAGGCTGCCCTCCTCCTGCGAGTAGGCAAAGACGCTCGTGTAGTCAAAGCCGACGGTGTCCATAAAGTCGATAAGGTCGCGGAACTCGTCGTCGGTCTCGGTCGGGAAACCGACCATGGCCGTGGAACGGATCACGATGCCGGGGATACGCTCACGCAGATCGCGGAACAGGTCCTCGAGCTCCTGGCGCGAACCAGAACGGCGCATAGCCTTGAGGATGCGCGCGTCGCAGTGCTGCACGGGGATATCGATATAGGGCAGCACCTCGGGCGTATCGCGAATCGTCTCGATGAGTTCGTCAGTCATGCCCTCGGGCTGCAGATAGAGCACGCGGACCCAGACGTTGTGCGGGCGCACGGCCTCGGCGACGGCACGCAGCAGCTGCGCCAGATTGCGCGGCGAGCCATCGGCGACGTCCTCGTCGGCAAAGTCGGTACCCCAGATGCCCGTGTCCTGGCCGATCAGCACGATCTCGCGCACACCGCCGGAAACCAGGTCGCGCACCTCGGAGATGATGCTCTCGGCATTGCGCGAATGATAGCGGCCGCGGATGTAGGGAATCATGCAGAAGCTGCAGAAGCGGTTGCAGCCATCGGAAATCTTGACGTAAGCGACAGCACCCTCGACGGTACGTTTGACCTGCGGGATATAGGCTGCAATCTCACGCTCGACACCCAGCACGCCATCGATGACCGCCACGATGCCATCTTCCTCGTCGGCCTTCACAAAGGCAGCGACCTCGGGCAGCTCGTCAGGCAGGTCATCGCCATAGCGCGACGGCACGCAGCCGCACATGACGATGGGACAAGAACGAACGCCGTCCTGAACCTCGTTGGCGAGCTCGAGCGTGGTCTCGATGCTCTCGGACGTTGCGGAGGCGAGGAACGAGCAAGTATTGACGATGGCGATATCGGCATCCTGCGGGTCGAATGCCTCCTCGTAGCCCGCGGCGGTCAAAAGAGAACGCATGCGGTCGGTGTCAACCTCGTTCTTAGCGCACCCGAGGGTGATGTAGAGCACGGAGCCCAACGGTGTATCCATGTTGGAGAGCGGTCCTTTCGATTGATATTAGCGGTAGTTGGTGAACTGCAGCGGCTGGCCGTAGTCCTGGTCGCGCAGGAACTGAATCACGGTCTGCAACGCGTCCTTCGAAGCAGAGGAAACACGCAGTTTGTCGGCCTCGATGGTCACCTTGACCTTGAGCTTTTGATCCTTAATGTCCTTGTTGATCTTCTTGGCGGTCGCCTGGTCGATACCCTCGACGATATGGCCGAGCACGCGCACGGTGCCACCCGATGCCGCCTGCGGAGCATCCCACGAGACAGCCTTGAGGTCGATGCCGCGCTTGATGAGCTTGGAGCTCAGCACGTCAACAATCTGTTTGGAGACAAAGTCGGCCGGGGCGTTGATCGTAAAGAGCTTGTCGCCCTTCGAAAGCTCGATCGTGGCGCCGGAATCCTTAAGGTCATAGCGCTGGGAAATCTCGCGCGTGGTCTGCTGGAAGGCGTTGTCGACCTCTTGCATGTTGACCTCGGACACGACGTCGAAGCTGGAATCTTTAGCCATGATGTTTCCTTTCGCGTACGAGCGGCCTAGTAGCTATCGTACGAATTGTCGGTAGAATCGGTGGGTGTCTGACCGTCAGTTGCGGTATCGGCGCCATCCGTGGACTGGGCATCGGTACCGTCGGTGGCATCGGTACCATCGGTGGTGTCGGTACCATCAGAACTTTCACCATTCTCGGAATCAGACGTCTCCTTCTTGGGAACGGTGATCGTCACACGCGCCACGCCCGAGGTCTTGGTATCGTAACGAACCTTTTCACCGTTCTTGGTAACGGTGACATCGGAAGGCTTGGACGTGGTGATCTCGATCGAAGACTCGGGCGTGTACTCCTGCTCAAAGGGGCCAGTCGCCTGGGCGCCATAGACCGACTTGCCGTCAACCTTGACCTCAATCCACGCGGTCTTTCCCTTGGCAACGGAGACTTTGACCTTCGTGACCTCGTTCTCTTCCTTCTTGGCCGTCGTCTTGGTAGCGTCCGAATCAGTCGACTCATCCGTCGCCTCATCGGTGTCATCGTCCTCGTCGACCGTTTCGGTCTTCTTAGAAGACTTCTTGGTCGTCATCTTGGTAGCAGTGGGCGTCTCGGGCGTGTTCTCGGGCGCCGAAGATGCGCAGCCACGTAGAAGCACCACGATGAGCACAATCAACAGCAGCACAACGGCACCGATGCCGGCGTAGACGATACGCGGATCGAGCCCGTTGTTTTGAGGAGTACGTGATCCGCCGCGTCCACGACCGGAACTGCTGCGGCCGCTTCCCTGAGGCATACGACCGCGATTGCTATCGGAACGGCCGCGATAGCCGCCCTGGCCCTGAAGGCTGCGCTGACCCGAGCGGGGCGCAAGTTCACCGCGGCCTTGATAGCCACGCTGGACCGAACGCGGAGCCGAAGAGCGCTGGCCATACGGCTGTGATTGAGAGCGAAGACGCGGCGTCACCTGCGTGGTATCGGCATCCGAATAGCCACCGCGAGAGCGTCCCATAGAGGCACCACGGTAACCGCGATCGGAATAGCCGCCGTCGCCGTAGCCGGCACGAGGGTCACGCGCCACGCCGCGGGCAGCGGGAAGTGCACGGTCCTCGGGCATCGGCGTACTGCGGAACCGGTCACGCTGTGAGCGAATCTCCTCGCCCGAACCCGTCTCAGTAATATAACCGGCCTGCTGAGGACGCTGTCCATAGCGGGTTGAACGACCGCCCTGAACCATCAGGAAGCGCCCGTTATCGACCGAGGAACGCGAATTGACGTAGCCGGCGGCGTCCTGAAAACGACCGCCCTGCTGCGACGTCTCGCGTTCGTATGCCATCAGGTCGTCAAAGTAGGCATTGACGACCTCGCGCGGATTGAGGCCCAAAAAGCGAGCATAGCTCGAAATCATGCCCTGCGCATAGCCGCGCGGCGGCATCGAAGCAAAGTTACCGGTCTCGAAAAACTCGATGATCTGCGGCCTGATTTTGATGGTGTTGGCGACCTGCTGAATGGAAAGGCCCATCCGGCGACGCTGCTCGAGCAGCATGTCACCAAAGCGTGCAGCCATCAGAATCCTCCAAACTCACGATCTTCACGTGCCATCTCGGCGTCGACAGATTCCAGCGCGGCAAGCCCCTCCTCGTCCAACAGGACCTCACGCGGCTTGGAACCGTCGGGCGGGCCGACGACACCCTTTTCTTCCAGCATGTCCATAATACGCCCGGCACGCGCATAGCCAACCTTCAGACGACGTTGCAGGCCAGATGTGGAGCCAAGCTGCGATTCCACCACAATATGGGCGGCTTCCCAAATGAGCGGATCATCGTCTTGCGGCTCGGCTACTCCGGTGCGGACAATACCGCCGCCACCCGCCATGGACATGGAGGCAGGTGCCACAGCCGACAGGATCTCCTCATGGTAGTCGGGCTCGCTCTGCGACTTGACGAACTCGACAATCTCGTTGATTTCGTCATCCGAGACAAAGCAGCCCTGGATACGGCGAGGCTTGCCCCAGTCGACCTTGGAGAACAGCATGTCGCCCAAACCGGTGAGCTTTTCGGCACCCATCTGGTCAATAATGACGCGCGAGTCGATGCCCGTGGCGACGTTAAAGGCGATGCGGTTGGTGATGTTGGCCTTGATGAGGCCCGTCACCACGTTGGAGCTGGGGCGCTGCGTAGCCACGATAAGGTGTATACCGGCGGCACGGCCCAGCTGGGCGATACGAACGATCGAGGCCTCGACATCCTTGCCGGCGACCATCATCAGGTCCGAAAGCTCGTCGATGATAATGACCAGATAGGGCATCTTTTGGGGCGGGTTGTCGTAATGCTCAAACTCGCCGGCGGCCTGCTTTTCGTTGTAGGTCGAGATCTTACGCACGTTGAGACGCTCGAAGACCTTCAGGCGACGCTCCATCTCGGACACGGCCCATTGCAGAGCGCTCGCGGCCTGCTTGGGCTCGGTCACCACGGGCACATAGAGATGCGGCAAACCGTTATAGCCCGCAAGCTCGACGCGCTTGGGGTCGACCATGATCAGGCGAACGTCCTCGGGAAGGGCTCGCATGAGCAGGGTCGTGATGATGGAATTGATCATCACCGACTTACCAGAACCGGTCGTGCCGGCGATCAGCAGGTGGGGCATCTTGGCGAGGTCAGCGACGACCGGCGTGCCCTCGGCATCTCGACCGATGGCCAGCTCGAGCGGACCGCCCTTCACATAGGGAAGCACGTCGCCCAGGTTGACGTTCTGGCGCTTGCGATTGGGAATCTCGATACCCACAAGCGAGGTACCGGGGATCGGGGCAAAGATGCGCACCGACTGAGCAGCGAGCGAAAGCGCGATATCGTCCTCGAGGCTCGAAATCTTGCTCACGCGCTCGCCCTCGCCAGGTTGCAGCTTAAAGGTCGTCACCGTGGGGCCGGCGATCCAGCCGACCACGCGGGCACTGCGGCCAAACTCAAGCAAGGTGGATTGCAGTGACTCGGCAGTCTGTTCCAGCTCCTTGTCAGATGACGCGGAGGACGCCGACTGCGGGTTGGCGTGCAGGATCTCGAGCGGCGGAAGCTTGAGGCCGTCCTCTTCTTCGCCCTCGTTATCCGCGGGGGCATTGACCGCTCCCCCATCGCTAGGAGTAGGCGCCTCGGCAGCGCCCGCGACAGCCGTATCGGCAACCTTGGGATGCTTCAAGAAGTCGGGAATCTGAGGTGTTGCCGAGACAGGACTCACGGCAAACGGCGGCTCGGACTCGTCGATCTTATCGGGGTCGTCTTCCATCGAAAGCTGGCCGGTTACCTGTTCGCGCTTAGCATGGCGACGCGGCAGCAAAGTTGTCTTTGCGGTCTCAATCGGAGCCTCGTCGTCCTCGTCATCGCCCTCGGTAAGCTCAATCTCGCTATCGGACCAAGACGGGTCGGGCTCGCTTGTATTCAACTTGGGCGTGGCCTTGCCCTTCTTGACATGACGGCGCGGCAGCAGCGTCGTCTTAGCGCGCTCGGCCTCCACGGCATCGGATACGTCGACAAACGGATCCTCGTCCTCGTCGTCATCGTCCAAAACCGGGTCCACATCGTTGCCCATGACCGTGGTCACGGCAGCATCGGAGCCCTTTTGACGAAGAATGCTCAGGTGCGGACGGGCAACGCCGGGCACCGACAGGGCTTCGTCGTCACCCCACGGGCTCGCGTTAACATCGGCACGACGGCGCTCGGCAAAATCGGCCGCGCGGTCGCGAGCAGAGCGCAGCACGCCACCCACCGAAAAGCCGATGATGACAAAACCAACGACGGCCAGACCCAACAGGACCACCATCGCGATAGGCTTACCCAGGGCATTCTGCAGCGCACTCGCAATAAACGCACCGATGTAGCCACCCGAGGCGGACAGATTTTGCGGCGTGAACATAAGGTCACACGAGTCGCTCGTACCCGGCACCATCAGCGAAAGAATGGAGACAACGGTGATAAAGACCACGGCTCCGCCCGCGACCGAGCGCACGTTGAGCGGCGAGTCCTCGCCTAAAAAGAGCGTGGCGGCAAACAGCAAAATGACGATCGGCAGCACGTAGGCACCCAGACCAAAGCCCAAGTGGTAGAAACCGGCAACCGCAGCCGTAACGGGCGCAGTCGCCGGCGAAATCACGGCAATAAAGGACGCAATCGCCAAAACGGCAATGACCACGCCGGCGATATCGCGGTTGGCCGAGGGCTCGACCAAGGGCTCGAAATCATCGAACTCGGACTCGTGGCCCTTATTGGCACGCAGATGGGAACCGGCACCCTTAGCAGATGCCGGTTGGTTATTGGCCTTATTGCCTTTGGCGTTTTGTGCAGATCCGCGCGCCAAACTAAACCTCCATGACGACCGGGATAATCATCGGACGGGTGCGCGTACGGCTCCAGATAAAGTTAGAGAGCGAATCGCGCACGGCCTTGCGAATGGCATCGGAACCGCTGCTCGTAAAGCTGAACTTGCCCTTCTCGATCGTCTTCATAATGGACGCGGAGGCATCCTCGGAGAACTGGTCGTCGATGGCAAACGAGACGCCGCGGCCCGAGAACTCGATGGCCTCGATCTTCTTGTGCTTGAGCGAGACGATGGCAACAGCGGTAACCATACCGTCGTTGGCGAGCTTCTGACGATCACGCAGGACGATGGGGTCGGTATCGCCGATGCGCAGGCCGTCGACGTAAACGACGCCGGACTCGACGGGCGTACCGCGCTTAACGATACCGCCGCGCATCTCGAGCGTGTCGCCGTTGTCGAGGATAAAGATATGATCGTCCTTGAGACCCATCTTGCGGGCCAGCTGGGCATGGGCGCGCAGATGCACGGCTTCACCGTGAACCGGCATAAAGTACGTGGGCTTGGCCATGGCCATCAGGAGCTTGAGCTCCTCCTGGCTACCGTGACCGGAAACGTGAACGAGGGCGCGGTTCTTATCCCACACGTCGCAGCCGAGCTTGGCCAGGCTGTTGACGACCTGCTGGACGGCTTTCTCATTGCCGGGAACAGGAGTTGCCGAGAGGATAACGGTATCGCCCTCGTGGATGGAGAGCGTCTTGTGCTCGCCATTGGCCATGCGGGACAGGGCCGACAGCGGCTCGCCCTGCGAACCGGTGCACATGACAACAATCTTGTCGTCAGGCAGGTTATCAATGTCAAAGGCATCGATGATATCGGCGTCGTCGATGTTGAGGTAGCCAAGCTCGCGCGCCACGCGGGTGTTAGTGAGCATGGAGCGACCGGTCACAACGACCTTACGGCCGCACTTGCGGGCGGCATCGCAGATCTGCTGCAAACGATGGATGTGGCTCGAGAACGACGCAACGAACACGCGACCCGGCGCGTTCTTGATGGCGTGCAGCAGGTTGGGACCAACCTCGGCCTCGGACTTGGTAAAGCCGGGAACCGTGGCGTTGGTGGAGTCGGAAAGCAGCAGGTCGATACCCTGCTTGGCAAAGCGGCTGATAGCGGCATAGTCGGGCGTGACGCCGTCGATGGGCGTCTGGTCGAGCTTAAAGTCGCCGGTGTGCATAACGGTACCCTGGTTGGTGCGGATGAACGCGCCCAGAGCGCCGGGAATGGAGTGCGTCATCGAGAAGAAGTCGAGCGAGATGCCGCCGAGGTTGACATGGCTGCCGCCCTTGACCTCGCGGAACTTGGGTGCGCGGATGCGGAACTCAGAAAGCTTGCCCTCGATAAAGCCAAGCGTCAGCTTGCTCGAAAAGATGGGCACCTTATTGTTGAGGTCCTGCAGCAGGTACGGAAGCGAACCGGTGTGGTCCTCGTGGCCGTGGGTGACGACGATACCGCGGAGCTTTTCCTCGTTCTCCAAAACATAGGTGTAGTCGGGAAGCACCAGGTCGATACCGGGCTGGGAGTCATCCGGGAACATGAGGCCGGCGTCGACGAGCACCATGTCGTCGCCGCACTCGAAGACCGTCATGTTCTTGCCGATGCCGTCAAGGCCGCCGAGCGGGATGATCTTCAAGGGAGATGATTTTTTAGCTGCCATAGGTTAGTGTTGTTTCCTTTCTTCGAAACGGGTCTGAAACAACCGACGGGGCGCTTCTGGCAAACCGACCGTCGGGAACGTACAAACATGCATCATAGAGTCGACGCAGTAACCACAGTATGATACCCATTTGCCCACCAACAGACCACCCATGCATCAAAGCCCCATCTGAACTGGTCCATCCCGCCGGTCTGGGGCCATCGGGGGCCGGGGCGGGTTAAGTTTGCTGCTCTACAGTCCTGCGCAAGACGGAAAGCACATTAAGTGCT
>JAUUSS010000060.1 GCA_030841765.1 Collinsella aerofaciens
ACCTACAACAGCGCGGTTAACAGCCGCGTGCTCTACCATTGAGCTACCGAGGAATAGGTGCGTGCTCTCAAGCAACGAAGTTTATTATACGGACGAATCAGCTCAGGGCAAGAACTTTTTTAAGAAATTTTCCGACCCAGTCATTGGGGACGTTCTTAAACGACCAGTCATTCAAGAACGTCCCCAATGTCTACATGAAAGCGCCCCCAAGCGGATGTGCTTGAGGGCGCCTCTTGCTTGACTAGCTCTCGATATAGTCCTTCAGCTTACTGCTACGGCTCGGGTGGCGAAGCTTGGCCAGAGTCTTGGACTCGATCTGGCGGATGCGCTCGCGCGTGACGCCAAACTCACGACCGACTTCCTCGAGCGTGCGGGGATGTCCGTCGACAAGGCCAAAGCGCAGTTCGATAACCTTGCGCTCACGATCGGCAAGCGAATCGAGCACCTGGGTGAGCTGCTCCTGCAGCATAGAGAAGCTGGCCGCATCGGGCGGAACGATAGCCTGGGAGTCCTCGATGAAGTCGCCCAGCTGGGAATCCTCTTCCTCGCCGATGGGGGTCTCGAGCGACACGGGCTCCTGCGAGATCTTCTGGATCTCGCGGACGCGGTCGGCGCTCATGTCCATCTCGGCACCGATCTCCTCGGGGGTCGGGTCGCGACCAAGGTCCTGAAGGAGCTGGCGCTGCACGCGGACGAGTTTGTTGATGGTCTCGACCATGTGCACGGGAATACGGATGGTACGGGCCTGGTCGGCGATAGCGCGCGTGATGGCCTGACGGATCCACCACGTGGCGTACGTAGAGAACTTAAAGCCCTTCTGGTAGTCGAACTTCTCGACGGCGCGGATCAGACCGAGGTTGCCCTCCTGGATCAGGTCCAGGAACAGCATGCCGCGACCGACATAGCGCTTGGCGATGGAGACGACCAGACGCAGGTTTGCGCTGATGAGCGCCTGCTTGGCTTCGAGGCCCACGTTCTCAATACGCGTAAGACGACGCATCTCGGCACGCGTGAGTTCGAGCTCACCAGCATCGGCAGCCTCGAGCTTCTCGGTGGCCTCAAGACCGGCCTCGATCTTCATGGCCAGATCGACCTCTTCGGAGGCGGTCAGCAGGTCGACCTTGCCGATCTCCTTGAGGTACATACGGACCGGGTCGCCGGTCAGCATCACCGTGGAGGCGTCGATGCCGCGCACGCGCGAACGCGAACGGGACGTGCGCACGGTGCGCTTCTTCTTGCTCTTGGAAGAACCCATCTCGGCGTCGGCCTGGCGGGCCATCTTGAGCTCATGATCGTCGAGCGAGCCGGAATCGTGCTCGTCGTCGTCATCGAAATCGTCGGTATCGGTATCGTTATCGTCTTCGTCGACGTCCATGGGGGCGTCGTCGTTACCGCTCGCGGAGATAATCTGGATGCCGCTGTTGCGCAGCGCGGAATACACCGCGGTGAGCTGCTCATCAGTTACATCGATATCCTTCAGGGCGACCTGAATCTCGTCCTCGGTTACCGAAGTCCTGTTTGAGCCGTTGCCCATAAGCTTTGCAACGTAGGATTCCAGCCCAGTACCCGTGCTCTCAGTCTTTTTTGGCACAGATTCTCCCTTCATAGTCCACAGGACTCAATACTTTAGCACACACAGTGACGTCTATACCCAAAAAGAGGGCTGGATATAGGCGAGAATACGCTGGTTGACCACAACATCTAGGCCTGATCGGTGCCGGCAGTCTCCAAACCGATCAAACGGAACGGGTCGGCCACACCGCCAATCGACTTCTGCAGCTCGCGCTGGCGCTGCGAATCCTGCGCCGCCTGTACCGTCAGCGCGCGACGAGCCTCATCATCGAGCGAACGGTCCTGGCGCAGTTTGGCCTGCGCGGCGCGCATACGACGCTTGATGGTGTAAAGCTCGAGCGTATCGAGCATAAAGACGATATTCGTCTCGGTGGGGTGCTTACTCGTCGCCGAGATGCGCCCGGCACTCACAAGCGTTGCCGCCTCGGGGCACACCGAACGCGCCGCATCCATGCAAGCCGCAGGGTCGGTACCCGGCGGCGTTGCCAGCACGGCCCACGCAATGGACTCGTGACGCGGGTCGACCCACTCGATGGAACAGATGCGATCGGCATACGTGCGAAACAGATCGGGGTAGCTGGTGAGCATCGTCAGCAGCTCGCGCTCCCCTGCCAGGGACTTGCGCTCCAGATCGGTCAGAACCATCGGGATTGCGGAGGGCGCGGGATTCGGAGCGCCGTCAGCAGGTGCGACATCCATTCCGGCGGGAACATCGATCGGTGGCATGTCGTCGACGACCTCGACCGGCGCGGCCCCGTATGCCTCGAGCGGCACATAGTCGTACGGTTCCTCCTCGACCGCCGCAGACACCGGCGGCGTGGCGCCTGACGCCCAAGCGCCACGGGACGCCCCCTGCGAACCAGATGCCCGACCGCCCGCGCTACCGGACCGCTCAGCCTGTGCCCGCTGGCGCTCATAGTTCTGCTCACGACGTCGTTCAGCATCCTCGCGCTTGGCGACATCGCGAAACACACGGCCCGAGCTCGCGCGCACGGACTCCAGGTCCAAACCAAGCAGGTCGGCAATCTGGATAAAGTACGTGTCGATCATATAGCTATCGCGCAGCGGATAGATAAGCGTCAGCGCATCTTCCAGCGCCTTGGCGCGACCGCCCGGCGTGCTAATATCGCTCGACTCCTGCAGCGAACGGTACACAAAGTCCATAAGCGGCTCGGCAGCGTCAATGCGTTTCTGCAGTTCCTCTCCGCCGTGCGCCGTGATGAACTCCATGGGATCGTTGCCGTCGGGCAGCACCACACAGCGCAGATCCATCGAATCCTGCTCAATAAACTGAATCGCACGGCGAGCGGCCTTTTGGCCGGCGGCGTCACCATCGAACATGTACACGATGCGCTTGGCAAAGCGGGTGAGCGTCTTGACATGATGCTCCGTGAGCGCGGTGCCCAGCGTGGCGACAACGTTTTTAATCCCCGCCTCCCAGCAGGCGATGCAATCGGTATAGCCCTCCACCACGATGGCGGTATCCTGCGCGACGATAAACTCCTTGGCCCAATTAAAACCGTAGAGGTTTCGCTTTTTATGGAACACGCTCGTCTCGGCGGTGTTGAGATACTTAGGCTGACCGTCGCCCATAATGCGACCGCCAAAGGCAATGTTGTGACCCTGCTCGTCAAAGATGGGGAACATCACGCGGTCGTAAAAGCGGTCGGCAAGCTGCCCGCGCCCGCGGCTCACGGCAACGTTGGCGTCGATCATCTCCTGCGGGGTAAAACCCGCCTGGGACAGGTGCGACACCAGCGCGTTACGGCCCGGTGCAAAGCCCAGGCAGTAGCGGCGGCAGACGTCGCCGCCCATACCGCGGCTGGCAAAGTACTCGCGCGGACGGCTGTCCTTACCGCGCATAAGCATGGTGTGGTAGAACTGGGCCGTCTCGGCGCACAGGTCATAGATGCGGGCACGCTTGGTGCCGCGATCGCGCTGCGCACCGGTGTCGTGCAGTTCAATGCCCGCACGATCAGCCAAATAGCGGATCGAATCGGGAAAACTCAGGTTCTCGCGCTTCATGATATAGGTAAAGACGTCGCCGCCCTCGCCGCAGCCAAAGCAGTGCCACACCTGCGTAGCAGGGATAATGTGAAACGATGGGGTCTTTTCGCCATGAAACGGACAGCAGCCCCAAAACTCATGGCCGCGGGGCTTGAGCTCAACCGTTTCCTGCACGATGGCAACCAAGTCTGACGCCGCGCGTACCTGATCTTTTTCCTCATCGCTAATCACGGATACTCACCCCCTGCTCACCCAAGTTATGACGGATATCGTCGATATTACCCTCGACGGTCGCGACAAGCTCGTCCAGGGAATCGAACACGCGAGACGGACGCAGCCAGCGCGTAAACGCCAGCGACACGGAAGCGCCATACAGGTCGCCCGCATAGCCGATCAAGTTGGCCTCGAGATGCGCCGAGGCGGCATCATCGGCATAGGTCGGCGGCAGGCCGACGTTAACGGCAGCAGGCCATACGGTATCGTCGACCAGCACCAGACCCTCATAGACGCCATCGGCAGGCACTTGGATGCCGTCGGGCACCTGGATGTTTGCCGTGGGAAAGCCCATATCGGAGCCCTCGTGACGGCCAGCCGCCACAACGCCGCGCAGCATATAGGGACGGCCGAGAAGCTCGGCAGCCAGCTCCACATGACCCTGACCCAGCTCATGGCGGATGCGCGTGGCGCAGATGGTCTGCCCGTTAACGCAGAGCAGGTCGTGACCGTAAACGTCAACCCCACGCTCAGTGCCCCAGGCGCGCATCTCGGCAACGCCTGAAGCCCCGCCGCGGCCGAGCCTAAAGTCGCTGCCGACACGAATGGAGCGAATGTCGACAACGCGCGACAACAACGCCAGAAACCCGACATGGTCAAGTACCGCCACGGCAGGCGTAAAGGGAACGGCCACCACCGCATCGACCCCGGTTTGAGCCAGGGCATGCAGGCGGTCGGCCGTCGTCATCAATTTTTGAGCGGGCGATGGACTCACCACGACGTCCGGGTCAGGATCGAAAGTAATCACGACCGCTTTGCTGCCGTGATCATACGCATCGCGAATAACCGCATCGATCAGCTCTTGGTGCCCACGATGTACGCCATCAAACACGCCAATGGCGATTGAAGCGGCACCCAAGAACTCGCACCCATCAAATGCATCGGCAGAAACGATAGGGGCCTCATCCAACTCACCCGCGAAAAAGATACGCGCGAGCTCGTGGGGCGCCAGCATCATCGAACACCGCCGATCGCCTGCGGAAAAACGTGCTCCATCACGAAGCGACCGCCCTCGATACGAGCAAGCGCCTTCAATCCCCCATCGAGCACGAGCGCGAACGGCGCCTTCGCCGTATCGAAATCCGCAAGCGCGCGTTCAACGGGAATGCGACGACCACAAAGCAGGTCGTCTGCAAGATTTCCCGGCAAATCGACACGCGTGGCACCAAGGGCGGCGATGGGATCCAGAGCGAAACCGGCAGCGGTCTCGGCAGAAAGCCCCTCTACCGCATGACAGGCGCCAATGGAAACAACGCCGGAGGCCGTACGGCGCAGCGCGGAAATATGCGCAGCACTATCGCAGGCGCGACCAAGATCGCGAGCGAGCGCGCGAATGTAGGTGCCCTTGCTTACCGAAAACGCCACGGTCCAGACGCACGTTTCGCCCTCGCCGCTCACGGCGATCAGGTCGGCGGCATAGACCTCGACGGGGCGCGGGGGCAAGTCTACCGCATTGCCCTCGCGAGCACTCTTATAGGCGCGAACGCCATTGACCGAGATGGCCGAAAACGCCGGCGGCACCTGCATCTGCGGGCCAAGCATAGCGGCGAGCTGCTCACGGGCGTAAGCGAAATCGCGCAGCTCGGGGGCAACGGGCACCGTGCGGACGGCCTCGCCCTCCGCATCATCGGTGTTGGTCTCGACGCCAAACGAAATGTCGGCGACATAACTTTTGGTATCGAGGGTTAGCATGCCCAGCAGACGGGTCGCCTGGCCCACGCCCACCACCATGACACCCGAGGCCATGGGGTCGAGCGTACCGGCATGGCCGACGCGTCGCTCATGGAGGGCGCGCCGGCACTGCGATACCACGTCGTGGGACGTACAGCCCACCGGCTTATCGACGGCGAGCAGCATATTCAATTGAGAAGGCGTACGACGAGCCATGTACCATCCAAAATGTTAGCGCTCGACGGTCACCGAAGCGGGATCCTCCCCTACCAGCTCGGCCAGCATGGGAAGTGCCACGGCGAGCGTCTCGCGAATCGTTCCGTTGTTGGAAAAGCCGGCGGCGGCATGATGCCCGCCACCGCCAAAGTTGGCAGCGATCTCGGACACATCGAGGTCACCCTTGGAGCGCAGGTTGCCGCGCACCTTGGTATCGCCCTCGATGCCCTTTAGGAACAGGCAGACCTCAACGCCCATCACTGAACGCACCACATCGACCAGACCGTCGCACTCATCCGAAGTGACGCCGCAGGCCTCGAGGTCGCTCTGGTACGCATAACTATATGCCACGCGACCGTGCGCCACGGTCTTGATACGACCCATAACGATGGACTTGAGATGCAAGAACTCTACGCGCATGCTCTGGTAGACCTCGAGCGCAACGCGCGCGGGATCGGCACCGTGCGCGACCAGGCGCGAGGCGGCATGGAACGCAGCGGCATCGGCGTTTTGGTACTGAAAACGACCGGTATCGGTCACCAGGCCGCACAGCAGGCAGGTCGCGACACCATCGCGAGCCACAATGCCGCAATTATCCAAAAAGCGGTCGATGATCATGGCGCAGGCCGCGGCGTCGACGCGCCTCAGGCTCAGTTCGGCAAATTCCTCGCGCGCCGGATGGTGATCGAAGCACACCACATGCGACGAGCGGCGGAGTACCTCGGCGGAGTTGTTCAGACGCTCGACGACCGGCACGTCCACCGAGATGAACAGATCCGGATTGCCGGTATACGCAGATGCCGGCACCAGACGGTCGGCGCCCTCCATAAAGCGGTAGATGCGCGGAACCGGGTCATCGTCTGCCAGCAGCAGGGCAATGTCCTTGTTGGGGAAAAACTTCATAAGCGATAAGCCCAGACCCAGCACGGAGCCCAGGGCGTCACCATCGGGAGACGTATGTCCCGAAATCGCAATGGAGGACGCACCCTCGATGAGCTCGAGGATGCGTCGCTGAATATCTGCAGACTCGCACGATGCGAGGTCGGCGGAATTACTCATCTAAAGCTGCCTCCTGGGCGGCATCCGCTATTGGATAGCCGTCCTCGTCCTTTTCGATCGCAAGCGTGGCGGGAACGTTTTCCAGCGCACGCGTGATGCGCTCGGCCTCATCGGTCGAGCGATCGATGCGAAAATCGAGCTCGGGCGTGACGCGCCAATCGAGCGAACGGGCCAACAGGCTACGGATGCGGCCCTTGGCGCTGGCGAGCGCCTCCATGACCTCGTCGTAGCGGCTCGCGTCGCACGACACGTACACGCGCGCGAACGAACGGTCCACCGCGACCTCGACCGCGGTCAGGGTGACCAGGTCGAGACGCGGATCGGAAACCTCAAAGAGCAGGATATAACCGAGCTTCTCGCGAAGCTGCTCGCCCAGACGGCGGGTTGCCTGCGTTTGCTTCATAGCGCTACCCCCTACTCGGTACGGGCAACCTGGTCGATGCGGTAGCCCTCAATGGTGTCGCCAGGCTTGATGTCCTGGAAATTCTCCAGGCCAATACCGCCCTCGGAGCCGCTCTTGAGGCTCTTGGCCTCGTCCTTGTAGTGACGCATCGAGGCGATTTTACCGTTGAAGACCACGATGCCGTCGCGCACCAGGCGCACGGAATCGGTCGCGGCGATCTCGCCCTCTTCGACGCGGACACCGGCGGCGATGCCGACTTTGGGCACCTTGAAGGTGTCCAGGACGGTCGCAGTGCCCGTGGAGACCTCAACCTCGGTGGGCTTGAGCATGCCGATACGGGCAGCGTCGAGGTCCTCGAGGCACTTGTAGATGACGTCGTAGCAACGGATCTCGACGCCCTCGCGCTCGGCGGCGGAGCGGGCCTTGCCGTCAGGACGAACGCCAAAGCCGATGATGATGGCGTTGGAGGCGTCGGCCAGGACGACGTCGGTCTCGTTGATGGCGCCAACGGCGGAGTGGATCGTGTTGATGCGCACCTCGGACTGGTCCATCTTGTCGAGCGAGTCCTGAAGGGCCTCGATGGAGCCCTGGACGTCGGCCTTGATGATCAGGTTGAGCTCCTTGACCTCGGCGTCGGCGATGGTCTCGAAGAGGTTCTCGAGCGTCACGTGCTTCACGCGGCTCTGCTCCTCGATACGGGCCTTGAGCGAACGCTCGTCGGCCAGTGCACGAGCCTCGCGCTCGTCCTCGAACACACGGAACTCATCGCCGGCGTTGGGGACGGACTGCAGGCCCAGGATCTCGACGGCGTCGGAGGGACCGGCCTCGGTGACGGCGTTGCCCTTGGGGTCGAGCATGGCGCGGACGCGGCCATAGGTGAGGCCGGCGACCAGCGTGTCGCCCACGTGCAGGGTACCGCGGGTCACGAGCACGGTGGCAACCGAGCCGCGGCCCTTGTCGAGCTTAGCCTCGAGGACGTTGCCGGAGGCAAAGGTGTCCGGGTTGGCCTTAAGCTCGAGCACGTCTGCCTGGAGCAGCACGGTCTCCAGAAGGTCGTCGATACCGATCTTCTGCTTGGCCGAGATGTTGACGAACATGTTCTGTCCGCCCCACTCCTCGGGGATGATGCCGTACTCGGTGAGCTCCTGGCGCACGCGATCGGGGTTGGCGCCCGGCTTATCAATCTTGTTGACGGCGACGACGATGGGTACGCCGGCGGCCTTGGCGTGATTGATCGACTCGATGGTCTGGGGCATGACGCCGTCGTCGGCAGCCACGATCAGGATGACGATGTCGGTCACCTTGGCGCCGCGGGCACGCATGGCCGTAAAGGTGGCGTGACCGGGGGTATCGATGAAGGTGATCTTGCGGTCGTTGATCATGACCTGCGAAGCGCCGATGGCCTGCGTAATGCCGCCCGCCTCGCCGGCAGCGACGCCGGTGTGACGGATGGCGTCGAGCAGCGAAGTCTTGCCGTGGTCGACGTGGCCCATGACGGTGACGACCGGGGCACGCGGCTTAAGGTCGGCGGGATCGTCGTAGAACGAGAAGGTGTTCTCCTCCTCGGGGGTGATGATCTTGATCTGACGGCCCAGGTCGTCGGCAACGAGCTCGACGAGGTCGTCGGACATGGACTGCGTCATGGTAAGCGGCGTGCCCAGCAGGAACAGGCGCTTGATGATGTCGTTGGCCGGAACGTCGAGCGCCTCGGCAAGCTCCTGGACGGTAACGCCCTGGGAGACCTTGATGGCGTCGAGGTCCTCGGGGTTCACGCCCTGGGCCAGCGCCTCCTCTATCTTGCGCTCCTCCTGAGCCTTGGCAGCCTCGCGCTCGCGCTTCTCCTTGCGCTTCTTGCGGCGACCGGTGGACTCGCGAGAGGCCTCCTCGACGGCAGCACGAGCCTCCTCGAGCACCTTCTCGCGGCTGTACTCCTCGGCCTCGCGAGCCATGCGGCTGTAGTGGTCCTCTTCGTTGTTGTGACCGCCCTTGCGTTTCTTGCCCTTGCCCTGCTTGTCGGGGTTGGGGAAGTCCATGCCAGCAGCGACGTTGTTGCTGGCGTTGGTGCGATGGCTGTGCGGACGGCTCTCGGAGGCGTTGCGCTCGGAGTTGTTGTCGGAAGCGTTGCGATCGTTACGACGGCCACCGCGGCGGTCGTTGTTGCCGCCACGACGGTTACCGCGCTCGGCGGCGCGCTCGGCCTTGGCCTTGTCCTCGGCGTCTTTCTTCTCCTTGAGCACGTTCTCCTGTGCGGCGATCTGGTCGAGCAGCGAACGGAAGCGCGAACCGGAGTCGGAAGCGGGAACGGCGCGGCGCTGGGCCTCGCGGGCAGCCTCCTCCTTCTCGCGGGCAAGGCGCTCCTGCTCGGCCTTCTTCTTGGCCTCGGCCTCGGCGCGGGCAGCCTCCTCGGCAGCCTGGGCTGCGGCAAACTGGCGGCGCTCCTCCTCGCGGGCCTTCTCGGCGGCGATGCGCTCGCGCTCGGCCTCAGCGGCGCGAGCGGCCTCCTCGGCGGCAGCTGCCTGCTCCTCGGCCTGCTTGGCGGCCTCGACTTCCTGAGCGCGGGCCTCGATCACCGAGGCGAGCTGCTTGCGGACCATGGCGACATAGGCGTCCTCCAAGGTGGAGGAAGCGGACTTAGCGGGAATCTTCATATCGGCGAGATGACCCATCAGTTCCTTGGAGGTCATGCCGAACTCTTTGGCCAGGGTGGACACACGGACTTTTGCCATATGACTTCACCTACCCTTTCTGGCACCTTGGGTGCCTAGAGACTGAACGAGCGTGGGAGACGCGCCGGGACCCGCCCGGCGCGACCGCGCGCTAGATCAGGTCCTCCGCATCATCGAAGGCGTCGGTGTCATGGACACCGCAGAAACGGGAGCCGGGACGAGCCTGGTTGCGGCACTGGATGCCGTCCTCGGACACGTACTCGCAGCGGCGGACGTCCTCGTCCTCCTCGTCACCGATCAGGTCGGCGGCGGGCTCCTCGTGAACGGGAACGTTCTTGAGGATGTCGGCGGCAAGCGTCTCGGACTTGATGTCAATGTGCCAACCGGTCAGGCGCGCGGCGAGGCGGGCGTTCTGGCCCTCCTTGCCGATGGCGAGGGACAGCTGGTCGTCGGGCACGATGACGCCGGCGTAGGCCTTCTCCTCGTCAATGAGGACGCGGGTGACCTTAGCGGGCGACAGGGCGTTAGCGACGTAGACGGAAGGATCGGCATCCCACAGGATGACGTCGACGCGCTCGCCGCGGAGCTCGCCAACGACAGCGCGAACACGGCTGCCCTTGGGGCCGACGCAGGCGCCCACGGGATCCAAACGGTCGTCGAGCGAGTGGACGGCGACCTTGGAGCGCTGGCCGGGCTCGCGGGCGATCGACTTGATCTGGACGGTGCCCTCATAGATCTCAGGCACCTCCTGCTCAAACAGACGACGCATGAGCTCGGGGTGGGTACGGGAGATGACAATCGGCGGACGGCTGTGCTCGCCACGAACCGGCTGCAGGTTGGAGTTGGGGTCGCGAACGTCGATAATCACGGCCTTGATGTGCTGGTTGTGCAGGTAGCGCTCGCCCATCGGACGCTCGTTGCGCTCGTTCTCGTAACGGCGCTGGTCGAAGTGCGGCAGCTCGGCCTCGACGCCCTCGCGGATCTTGACGATTGTGAAGTCGGGCGTGGACTGCAGAACGGTACCGCTGATGAGGTCACCGATGCGGCCGGAGAACTCCTCGTAGATCTGCTCTCGGCCGGAATTGCGCACGATGGCGTTGATCTCGGCCTTGGCGTGCTGGGCAGCGATGCGGCTCGTGTTCTTGGGGGTGACGTCAATCTCCTCGAACTCAGTGAAGTTGCCCTCCTCGTCCATGGAATCGTCGATCGGCTCCAGGCGGTAGACGTAGATCTTGCCGGTGGTGCGGTCGATGGTCACCTTGGCGCCCCACTCAAGATGCAGGATCTCGGCATAGCTCTTGGCGAGCGACTGCTCCAGGCGGTCGATCAGGTAGAGCTGGTCGATGTGCTTCTCCTGGCAAAGCTCCATCAGGGCGGACATCATGTCGGATGCTGCCATCTTACTTTCCTTCCTTCGCGGGCTTGAAGTCGTAGGTGGGCTTCAACTTGCACTTTTTAACATCAGAGAAATCGAGGGTAACGGACTCGCCGTCCTCGAGCTCGAGGGTCACGTCGGCCTCGGTGGCGGCGGCAATCTTGCCGGCGTACTTGCGACGGCCCTCGGTGGCGGTGGAGGTGAGCTCACAGTTCTCGCCCACAAAGCGGGCAAAGTCGCACGGGCGGCGCAGCGGGCGCGCCATACCCGGGCTCGACACCTCGAGCGTATAGCTCGAAGAGATGGGGTCGAGCTCCTCAATCACATCGCCGACCCACTTGGTGTTGGCCGTGACGTCGTTGAGCGACAGGCTCTGACCCTCGGCACCCTCGATACGCACACGCACGCAGGGGGCCTTGGTGGCACCCACGAGCTCGACGTCGACGATGTCGATATCGTGCTGGGGAGCGACGGCCTCGAGCGCGTCGATGATCGCCTGCTCGGTCTTGGTCTTGACCATTGCGGCACCTCCATCCATACAAAAAAGAAGCGGGGCCGAAACCCCACTTCTTTCAATTACAACTTCATTTGCAAGCAAACTATACCAATACCTGCGCAAACGTGCAACCACAACACAAACCCGCAGGTCAGCGTGAGCACAGGTTCTCCACAAGAAATGGATAATTGGGTGTTGTCGCAAGTATCCATAACCAAAAAGAGGGGTGACTCCCTGTGGAATAGTCCCTCGCTTTTTATGTCAACTATGCGCGCAGCGCTTACTTGACCACCAGGTTAACCAGCTTGCCGGGCACGCAGATGGCCTTGACGACCGTCTTGCCCTCGAGCCACTTGGCAACGGCCTCCTCGGCGGCAGCCTGCATTTCCTCGTTGGAGGCGTCGCGGGTGACGTCGATGCGGCCACGGACCTTGCCGAGTACCTGGACGACGATCTGCACCGTGTCCTCGATGGACTCGGCCAGGTCGAACTCGGGCCAGGCGGCGGTGTAGGCGTTGCCCTCGCAGCCGAGTGCCTCGTGCCACAGCTCGTCGGCCCAGAACGGGCAGATGGGGGCAAGGACGCTTACGATGTCCTTGGCCACGCCGTAGCACAGGGCCTTGTCGCGGTCAGCGCCCTCGGTGGCGTTGAGGTAGGCGCTCGCCGCGTTGACGAGCTCCATGACGGCCGAGATCGCGGTGTTGAACTGGCCGCGGTCGAAGTCCTCGGTGCACTTGGCAATGGTGCGATGGCGCTCGCGGTAGAGCTTCATCGCGACCTCGTCGAGCGCGGACTTGTCAAAGGCAACGTTGGCGTCGCCGGACTGGACGAGCTGCCACACGATACGCCAGGCGCGCTTAATGAAGCGGTTAGCGCCCTCGACGGCCTTGGGATCCCAGTCGAAGTCCTTCTCGGGCGGGGCGATAAACAGGATCGCCAGACGCATGGTGTCGGCGCCGTAGGGCTCGATGACCGAGCTCGGGGGCACGACATTGCCCTTGGACTTGGACATGGTGTCGCCGTTCTCGTCCTTGACCATGCCCTGGCACAGCAGGTTGGTGAAGGGCTCGTCAACGCTCAGCAGGCCCAGGTCGCGCAGCGCCTTGGTAAAGAAGCGGCTGTAGAGCAGGTGCAGAATGGCGTGCTCAATGCCACCGATATAGTTATCGACGGGCATCCAACGGTCTGCCGCCTCGCGGGAGAAGGGCAGCTCGGTGTTGTGCGGGTCGGTATAGCGCAGGTAATACCAGCTAGAGCAGGTGAAGGTGTCCATGGTATCGGTCTCGCGCTTAGCCGGGCGACCGCACACCGGGCAGGTGGTCTCGTAGAACTCCTTGCACTCGGCGAGGGTCTCGCCGGCACCCAGGTCCAGGTTCTCGGGCAGCGTCACCGGCAGCTGGTCCTCGGGCACGGGCACGATGCCGCAGTGCTCGCAGTGGATGGCCGGGATGGGGTTGCCCCAGTAGCGCTGGCGGCTGATGAGCCAGTCGCGCAGGCGGAACTCGACCTTGCGACGGCCGCAGCCCATGGCCTCGAGGTCGGACACGATGGCAGCCTCGCCCTCGGAGTGCTTGCCGCCGCGCATGCCGGTGTACTTGCCGGACTGGACGAGCGTGCCCTCGGCAGCGTGGGCGCAATCCCAGTCGACGTTCTCGGCATGGAAGGTATCGATGGTCTCGCCGCTGGCCTCGACGGCAGCGCGGTCGTCATCGTCCAGAATGATCGGCACAATAGGCAGATCGTACTTGCGGGCGAACTCAAAGTCACGCTGGTCGCCGCAGGGAACGGCCATGACGGCGCCGGTGCCGTAGTCGGCAACGACATAATCGGCAACCCACACGGGGACCTTCTCGCCGTTGACGGGGTTCACCACATAGCGGCCGGTAAAGGCACCGTGCTTCTCGAGGGTGCCCTGGGCACGCTCGACGGCAGAGATATGCTTGGAGTCCTCGACGATCTTGGTGACGGCCTCCTCGTACTCCGTGCCCTCGACGAGCTCGTGCAGGCGCGCGTACTCAGGAGCCAGGACAAAGAAGGAGACACCAAAGAGCGTGTCGGCTCGCGTGGTGAAGACGGTGATCTTACCCTCGTCGCCCTCGATGGGCTCGCCATCCTTGTCGCACAGGGTAAAGTCGACCTCGGCGCCCTCGGAGCGGCCGATCCAGTTGGCCTGCATCTGCTTGACGCGCTCGGGCCAGCCGGGGAGCTTCTCCAGGTCGTCGAACAGCTCCTGGGAGTACTCGGTGATCTTGTAGTACCACTGCTCAAGGTCGCGCTTCTCGGGCTCAGTGCCGCAGCGCCAGCACTTGCCCTCGGTAACCTGCTCGTTGGCCAGAACGGTCTTGCAGTTGGGGCACCAGTTCACCGGGTTCTTCTTACGGTAGACCAGGCCCTTTTCCCACATCTTCTCAAAGATCCACTGACCCCAGCGGTAATAGTCGGGGCTGCAGGTCTTGACCATGCGATCCAGATCGTAGGAGAAGCCCATGCGCTTCATCGTGGCAAGCGCCTGATCCATGTTCTTATACGTCCAGGCGGCAGCCTGCGTATTGTGTTTGATGGCGGCGTTCTCGGCGGGCAGGCCAAAGGCATCGAAGCCGATGGGGTGCAGCACGTCGTAGCCGCGCATGCGGGCCTGACGGGCCATGGCATCGCCGATGGTATAGTTGCGCGCGTGGCCCATGTGCAGGTCGCCCGACGGATACGGGAACATCTCGAGCACGTACTTCTTGGGCTTACTGTCGTCGGTGTCGACGGCAAAGAGGTTGGAGTCCTCCCAGGCCTTCATCCACCTGGACTCAATGGCCTGCGCGTTATAGGCAGGGATCTCGTCCTTATGATCTGTGCAATCGCACATATCAGCTCCTTTAATCTTAGCTGGGGTCGGTCGGCTTGGCTTTGTTCGCTACT
>JAUUSS010000177.1 GCA_030841765.1 Collinsella aerofaciens
CGTGCGCTTGAACTGAGAAGGGGGAGGCCTCGCGGCCTCCCCCTTTTTTGCGTTATAGGCGGCATTCACTAAGCAATTAAATCAATCCAATCATCCACCGGTGAATATAAACGTTCACCGTTCTGTGGCCGGTTCTCTGTTCTCAATGGACTAATATTTGCTTTAGCGCGCTGATGCGCTTGTCCTGTTTTACACGGGTTGTTTTATTGATTGTGACGGAAGGACTCACATGGCAGATGTTCATGAGCTGCTTGATACTTGGATTGCCAATGTCAAGGACGAGGAGCTCCTCGCTGAGCTCAACACGATGAAGGAGCAGGGTGACGAAGACGCCATCACCGACGCTTTCTTCCAAGATCTCGCCTTCGGTACCGCCGGTCTACGTGGCACTATCGGTGCAGGCACTAACCGTATGAATATCTATACGGTTGGTCGCGCGACGCAGGGTTTTGCTGACTATCTCAATGCGACCTTCGAGCATCCGACGGTTGCCATCGCTCGCGATAGCCGCAATAAGGGTGAACTGTTCGTTAAGACGACGGCTGCCATTCTTGCCGCAAACGGCGTGACTGCTCTCGTGTATCCTAAGATTTCTCCCGTGCCGACGCTTTCCTGGGCCGTCCGTGACCTTAAGTGCTCCGGTGGCATTTGCATGACCGCTAGTCATAATCCAGCGCCTTATAACGGCTATAAGGCCTATGGCCCCGACGGCTGCCAGATTACCAGCGAGGCTGCCGATGCAATTTCTAAGGCTATCGCCGAGACCGATACGTTTACCGGCGTGAAGTCCATGGACTTCGATGAGGCTCTTGAGCAGGGTCTGGTCAAATGGATCGATGACTCGTGCCTCGAGCGTTATTATGACGCCGTTCTCGCCCGCGGCGTGACCAACCTTTCTGCCGAGGAGATCGCTGGCGCTCCGCTTAAGCTCGTCTACACTCCGCTCAACGGCACCGGCCTCATTCCCGTCACGACGGTGCTCGAGCGCGCTGGCATCACCGATGTCACGGTTGTTCCCGAGCAGAAGGAGCCTAACGGCGATTTCCCGACCTGCCCGTATCCTAACCCCGAGATTCGCCAGGCCATGCAGAAGGGCATTGACCTGTGCGAGCAGGTTCACCCTGATCTGCTGCTTGCAACCGATCCTGACGCCGATCGCGTTGGCGTTGCCGTTAAGAATAGCGATGACTATCTGCTGCTGACCGGCAATGAGATGGGCGTTCTGCTGCTCGACTATATCTGCAAGACCCGCGCTGCTCGCGGTGAGGACCTCACTAAGAAGGTTGCTGTCACTACTATCGTTTCTTCCGCCATGGTTGACGCTCTGGCCGATGAGTACGGTTTTGAGCTCCGTCGTTGCCTGACGGGCTTCAAGTACATCGGCGACATCATTACTTCTCTTTCCGATGCTGGCGAGGTCGATCGCTTTATCTTCGGTTTTGAGGAGAGCTACGGCTATCTGGCCGGCGACCACGTGCGCGACAAGGACGCCGTGAGCACTTCGCTTTTGATTTGCCAGATGGCGCAGTATTACAAGCTCCAGGGAAAGAACCTTGCCGACGCGATGCACGAGCTGTACGAGAAGTATGGCTACTATCACAACAAGACGATTTCGCTGAGCTATCCGGGTGCTGAGGGTGCGGCAAAGATGGCCGGCATCATGGCCGGTCTGCGCGAGAACCCGCCCGCGGAGCTCGCCGGTTCCAAGATTGAGGCCGTCGTTGATTACAACACCTGCGTGAACGGCCTGCCGAAGGCTAATGTTATTGAGTTCGATCTTGAGGGTGGCAACAAGGGTATTGTTCGTCCTTCCGGCACCGAGCCCAAGATTAAGCTGTACATCTTCGCTAAGGGCGCGGATGCCGCCGAGGCAGATGCAGCACTTGACGCGATCGAGGAGTCCGGTCGCAAACTGCTGGCATAAGGTATTTAAGAGTCTATTGCTATAGATGGGCGAAAGAGGGGATCTCGGATGCGAGGTCCCCTCCTGTTTTTAACCAGCCAGCCGAGAGTACTTAGATGTGTAGGAAATGTGTACGCCCAGATTCCCGCCCCCGGGGCCCCTCCGGTCTGGCAATATATCTCCTTGCCGCGCGGCCCGGTCGGACCGGATG
>JAUUSS010000061.1 GCA_030841765.1 Collinsella aerofaciens
GCCGCGCCCCGCAGTGCCCGCTTCCCCCGAGAACAATTATCAGTGCAGGTAGACGGCTTATCAAAAATCGAAAATTGCCGGTATGGATGGGGGTCTCCGAATCAGTCCCGTAATCCGGCATAGTTTTGAATTGGAACTAAAGTAGGCACAAGCTAAATACCGATTCCAAGGATAGTTGCGGTGGAATAGTTCCTGGATGCCGGGGTTGGGCGGAAATCAGGAACTATTTCACCGCAATTGAGGTGGGACTGGGTGGATGTCGGGGTAGCTAAAAGAGCCCCGTCCTAAATTAGCTGCTTAGGTTGGGTCGATGTCCATGCTGGCGGCGAGGTCGATGTTGGTGCCGAGGAGGTCTTCCAGAACGACGTCGCCCATGCGGATGGGGGCGTCGACGACCACGC
Source organism: Collinsella aerofaciens (assembly GCA_030841765.1). Taxonomy (GTDB): domain Bacteria; phylum Actinomycetota; class Coriobacteriia; order Coriobacteriales; family Coriobacteriaceae; genus Collinsella; species Collinsella aerofaciens_AV. The sequence goes on from JAUUSS010000061.1 coordinate 402, forward strand.
CGCGGATGAGGTCCATGGCTTGAGCGTGGAGCGTCAGCGGGATGGCTTCGGCCGTGCGCACGGGCAGCAGCGCCTCATCGCCGCCGGATACAGCCACGGTGGTGGTGAGCACGCGCATGGGGCAGGTGAGTTCTTGGTGCGCGAACTTGTCGCCGCGCGGGCAGCTGTTGCCGGTTACGAAGCGCACCGCTGCCACGGCACCGTTGGCATCGCGCTCCACCTCTACGGTCAGGAGGCACTCGGATGGGCATGTGGTGCAGTTGAACTGCAGCGTCTCGGTCACATTCGTGCTCATGGCCTTACGCCTCCTCAACGGGATCGACGGACAGGATAATCTCGCTAGCACTTAGGTCGAGTGCGCGCTGAATCACTTTTGCCGGCAGCGGGAAGCTTTCCATGACGCTCGGCTTAAATGCACGGACCTTGCCTGCGAACAGTTCCTCGCCGCCAGCGAGAATGCGCACGCGGGCGGCGTCGACCGGTTGGCGCACGCGGAAGTTGAGCTTGGTGAGCGTCACAGCCGTTATGCGTCCCGGCAGCGCGTATCCCGCGATACCGGCGGGGGAGACCGTGAGCTCGCAGGCCGTGTCCGCAGCGCTCGCCCCGGCGTCGCCGCCCAACGCCCACGCCGCCGCAGCCGCACCGGCGCGCTCGGACTCGGTCGTCACGTTGTCGGCCAGGTCGTGCACGTGCAGCACGTTGCCACAGGCAAAGATGCCCGGCACGCCCGTCTGCAGACTCTGGTCAACTACGGCGCCGCGCGTGCGCGGGTCAAGCTCCACGCCTGCGGCAACCGAAAGCTCGTTTTCGGGAATCAAGCCCACCGAAAGCAGCAGCGTGTTACACGGAACGATGCGCTCCGTCCCGGCAATGGGCGCCAGGCGTTCGTCGACCTGGCTTACCTCGACGGCTTCCACGCGGTCGTGTCCGATCACGCGTGTGACGGTGGTGGACAGGTGCAGCGGAATTCCAAAGTCGTCCAGGCAGTTCTTGACGTTGCGGCGCAGACCGTTGGCGTACGGCATGAGCTCGTACACGCCCTCGACGGAAATCCCCTCGAGCGTGCAGCGGCGTGCCATGATCAGCCCGATATCGCCCGAACCCAAAATGACGGCGCGCGAGCCGGGCTTGAGGTTTTCGATATTGATGTATCGCTGCGCCAAGCCGGCCGTAAACACGCCGGCGGGACGGCTACCGGGAATCTTGATCTCGCTGCGGGTGCGCTCGCGGCATCCCATGGCAAGGACGACCGCACGCCCGGTGAGCTGCAGCATACCGGCACGGCTCATGAGCGTGACGGTATGGACTGCGGCATCTCCCGCACCCTCGTTCACGCTCGACGCGCCCGCGCCCTCGCCCGAATCGATTCCAAGTACCATGCTGTCCAAGAACAGCACGATGTCGGTCGCGCGCACCTGGTCGATAAAGCGCTGCGCGTACTCGGGGCCGGTGAGTTCCTGCTTAAAGTGCGACAGGCCAAAACCTGGGTGAATGCACTGGCGGAGGATTCCGCCCAGATGCTGTTCGCGTTCAACGATGGCCACTTGCGCGCCGGCCTTTTGCGCGGCAAGCGCGGCCGCCATACCGGCGGGGCCGCCTCCGATAACGACCACGTCGAAGGCCTGCGTCTGCACCGCCTCCGTAGCTCCTGCCTCTGCGCGTTCGTCGCGCATATCAAGCGTCGCCATCCTAGCGCACCCCCTTCAGCGGTCCCTCAACCAGCCAAGATCCGGCATCCTCTAACAGCACCTCGCTGGGGTCGCAGCCCAGCTCGCGCGCCAGGATCGCAACCACGCGGCTCTGGCAAAAGCCACTCTGGCACCGACCCATGCCGGCGCGGCAGCGGCGCTTGACGCCCTCGACCGAAACTGCGCTCGGGCGGCGCCGAATCGCGGCCACAATCTCGGCCTCGGGCACCGTCTCGCAGCGGCAGACGATCTGCCCCCACGCGGGATTGGACTCAATGAGCTCTTCCTTGCGTGCGAGCGGCGCGCGGTCAAAGTCATCCGGCGCGTGGCGGATCGGGTTCCAATCGGCACGTTCACGCAGGGCCACGCCGGCGTCGCGCAGCACCTGCTCCATGCGGTCGGCAATGGCCGGCGCGCTCGCCACGCCCGGCGACTGAATGCCCGCCGCCTGGAACAGCCCCGGCACCACGGCCGACTGTCCAATAAAGAAGTCGTTCGTACCCTGAATGACCGGACGCCCGCCGGCAAATGCGCGCACCACGCGGCGCGTATCCAGGTCGGGCACCAGCTTGCGCGCACCGTCCAGCAGCGCGTTGACGTCGTCCGCATAGGTCTGCGTGTCGCCTGGCTCGCGCACGGCGGCGGTCGCGGTAATCACGGTGTTGCCATGCACGGTACCCGTGACGATGACGCCCTTCGATATCGGCGTCGGCACCGGGTAGAGCGGCATCAGCGCGCGCGGTTCCTTGTCCAGAACCACAATGTTTCCCTGGCGCCAGACCATCTGGAACTCCTCGGCGCCGGCCATATGCGAGATGTCCGCGGCACCGTTGCCTGCGGCGTTGATCAGATAGCGACAGCGCACGTCGCCGGCGGGCGTTGCCAGCGTAAAGCGCGCGGCTTTGTCATCCGAGCCGGCAACATCAATGGCCTCCACTGGCGCAGACCGCATAAACGTCACGCCGTTGGCGACTGCGTTCTCCAGCGCGACGATGGCCACTTCAAACGGGTCGACGTTACCGGTCGAAGGGCACCACAACGCGCACGTCGCCTTAGCACTCGCGCGCGGCTCCAGCGCGTGGATGCGCTCGGGGCCGACAATCGACAGCTCGGGCACGCCGTTGGCAAGGCCATTCTGGCGCAGCTTCTCCAGGTGCGCGCGGTCTTCGTCGTTAAACCCCAGCACCATCGACCCGGTGCGGCGGAATAAAAAGCCGAGTTCCTGAGACCATGTGCCATATAGCTCACAACCACGGGCGTTGACCTGCGCCTTTACGGTGCCTGGCGCCGGATCGTAGCCTGCGTGCACCAGGCCGCCGTTGGCCTTTGAAGCCCCCAGCGCGATATCGTTTACTGCCTCGACCACGCAAATGGACAGGTCAAACCGCGCGAGCTGCCGCGCGATGGCGCATCCGGTGATGCCCGCGCCGACAATCGCGATATCAAACGTTTCTGTCACAGTGCCTCCCAGACGAGTTGACAGGCCGTCAATAAGACTATCCTACGGTTCGCACACCCCCAGTGCGGCGGCAATGCGGCGAACAGCCCCGCAACACCCGCCAACGGCAGACGAGGGGAGACCCGGCAACGCCGACAAGCTCGTCTGAAGACAACTACGGCAACCGTTCGTCTCGATCTGTAACAATTAGATGAGGATTTGGGTTCCAGATGTTACAGATTGAGACGTTAGTCTGGCGGGTCCTCCGTTCGTCTCGATCTGTAACATCTAGACCCGAATTCCGCTCCCACCTGTTACAGATTGAGATGTTTGTGTCCGCGCTAGCCCCGCCCCTAGCCGTGGTCCCATATAAACAAACCCCGTGGTAAACTTGACCGGACTGTAAATATTCCGAAAGGTACCCGTAATGTCCAAGTACATCTCCGAGCTCATGTCGCCGCAGCTTATGGGCGTCGTCTATGCCTTCGTTGGCTTTATCATCGCCCTGTATGTGCTGTCGGTCGTCTATGTGTTCATCGACGCTCGCCGCCGCGGCGCCAGCGCCTACGTGGCATGGGGCATCATCGCCCTCATCCCGTTTGTGGGCCTCATCGCCTACCTGGTCCTGCGCCCGCATTCCTACGCGTCCGACCGCGAGGAGCAGGAGCTGGACATGGCCCTGCGCGAGCGCCAGCTTGCCCAGTACGGCACCTGCCCGCAGTGCGGCGCACCCATCGAGAAGGACTTTGTGGTTTGCCCGGTGTGCGACACCCAGGTTCGCAACGTCTGCCCCAGCTGCCATCGCCCGCTCGATGCGCACTGGAAGGTCTGCCCCTACTGCCGAACTCGCATCCAGTAACGCATCCATCGCAGGGCCGGTCGCAAGCCACGGGCACGCCGCAAGCCGCGCGCGCCCCACACCCCGCCCCACACGATGAAGCATGCGTAGAAAATCGCCCGCCGTGCCATTAAGGTGCGGCGGGCGCTTGTATACCAAGGCAACCTGCCTATAATGATGCAAGTTAAAACGCCGAGCGCATCGCACGCACTTGCATCAGGCATCCGAGAGGAGAAAACATACCCATGAAGGCACTCTACAATGACGGTTCGGTGGCCGAGCTCCCGCAGGACGAGGTCACGCACGTCATCCGCCACTCCGCCGCGCACATCATGGCGCAGGCCATCAAGCGCCTGTACCCCCAGGCCGACTTTGCTTACGGCCCCGCGACCGACAATGGCTTCTACTACGACGTCGATCTGCCCGAGGGCGTCAAGATCAGCGAGGACGACTTCCCCGCGATCGAGGCCGAGATGAAAAAGATCGTCAAGGAGAACCTCAAGTTCTCCGTGTACGAGAAACCCCGCGCCGAGGCCATCGCCCTTATGGAGGAGCGCGGCGAGAAGTACAAGGTCGAGCACATTGGCGACCTGGACGACGAAGCCCGCATTACCTTTTACCAGCAGGGCGACTACATCGACATGTGTGTCGGCCCCCACATCTGCTACACCAAGGCCCTCAAGGCCTTTAAACTCACCGGCGTCTCGGGTGCTTACTGGAAGGGCGACAAGGACAACAAGATGCTCACCCGCATCAACGGCGTCGCCTTTGCCACCAAGGAAGAGCTCGACGAGCACATGCATATGTTGGAGGAGGCCAAGAAGCGCGACCACCGCAAGATCGGCCGCGAGATGGACCTCTTTATGATGCGCGACGAGGCCCCCGGCTTCCCGTTCTTCCTGCCCAACGGCATGATCCTTAAGAACACGCTGCTGGACTACTGGCGCGAGATCCACCATAAGGCCGGCTACGTGGAGATCTCCACGCCGCTCATCATGAACAAACAGCTGTGGAAGACCTCGGGCCACTGGGACCACTACAAGGACAACATGTACTCCACCGTCATCGACGACGAAGAGTACTGCATTAAGCCCATGAACTGCCCGGGCGGCGTGCTGGTGTACGCCTCCAAGCCGCACTCCTATCGCGAGCTGCCCATCCGCGCCGGCGAGATTGGCCTGGTGCACCGTCACGAGCTGCGCGGCGCCCTGCACGGCCTGTTCCGCGTGCGCTGCTTTAACCAGGACGACGCCCACCTGTTTGTGCGTCCTGACCAGCTGACCGACGAGATCGTGGGCGTAGTCAACCTCATCGACTCCGTATACCAGAAGTTTGGCTTTAAGTACCACGTTGAGCTTTCCACCCGCCCCGAGGATTCCATGGGTTCCGACGAGGACTGGGCGCGCGCCGAGGAGGGCCTGCGCACAGCTCTGGAGCAGCTGGGCATGGACTACGAGGTCAACGAGGGCGACGGCGCCTTCTACGGCCCCAAGATCGACTTCCACCTGGAGGACTCGCTCGGTCGTACCTGGCAGTGCGGCACCGTCCAGCTCGACTTCCAGATGCCGCTCAACTTTGACCTGGAGTACGTGGACGCCGACGGCACCAAGAAGCGCCCCATCATGCTGCATCGCGTGTGCTTTGGCTCCATCGAGCGCTTCATCGGTATTTTGATTGAGCACTTTGCGGGTAAGTTCCCCACCTGGCTGGCTCCCGTGCAGGTCAAGGCACTTCCTGTCTCTGAGAAGAGCCGCGACTACGCCCACGAGGTGTGCGCCAAGCTGGAGGAGGCCGGCATTCGCGTGGTCTGCGACGATCGCGACGAGAAGATTGGCTACAAGATCCGCGAGGCCCGCAGCATCGACCGCGTGCCCTACATGCTCATCCTGGGCGAGAAGGAGGTCGAGGCCGGCAACATCTCCGTCCGCGATCGCTCCAACGAGACCGTTCAGATGAGCGTCGACGAGTTTGTTGCGAAGGTGCTCGAGGAGATCAAGACTCGCGCCTAGCACAAACAATACAAGAATCAACAAAGGCGATCGTCCTCGCGGGCGGTCGCCTTTTTTGTTGTCTATAGAAGAAAAGCCGCTGGTTAGAGCGGCTTTTTTTTTTTGCAAAAAGGTACAGGTTTTTGTAGAGGCGTATGGAGATGCACCCATTCGCGGCATATTTTGTGAAATCTGGGAAAACGCGAGGGAAAACGCGAGCAGTTTGCTCGTATAATGAAGCCCGTCGAAAGATACAAAAACCTGTACTTTTGCGACTGCGCCTAGCTGCGAGCGAGAAGCCTGTTCTTAACGCCCCTGCATCCTCGTGTGTCGCGGATGCAAGAAAAGGGGGCGAGAGATGGAACAGACAATGCGGCGCCAAGAGCAGCTGCCCGGTGCCTTTAGTGGCACTACTACCAACAGCCAGCACGGCCGCGTCCGCTGGTATCTGGTCCACACCCCCAATGGTAAAGAGCGCGAGACCTGCGAAAAGGTCCGCCGCATTATCCCGCACGAGCTGATGCAGGACGCTTTTGTGATGCAAAAGGAGTTCTGGTTTAAGCGGGACGGCGCATGGTCGCTCCAAACCAAACCCATGTACAAGGAATATTTCTTCGTTGCCACGCACGATGCCGCAGCGCTCGATAGGGCTTTGGCACAACTGAGCTTTGGCTGCCGCATTGCCGGCAGTAGGGAGCGGGCGTACATGCCCATGCCGGACGACGCGCAGGATTGGTACCGCAGCGTTCTGGATGACGACGGCGTGGTACGCAACAGCGTCGCACGCATAGAAGACGGCGTGTTGCACATAGAGCAGGGTCCCTTGGTGGGGCAAGAGGCTCGCGTTAAAAAGATCGACCGTCATAAACGCTGGTGCCTGGTAGACGTGGGCGATGGCGATTCCGTTTTTAGGGAGCTGCTACCGCTCGACGTTCCCAGCAAAACGTAAGGGAGACGTCGCACCAGCTATTCGTTCGCATTTTTGAATTTATCGATTGGGGGATCCCTGGGGAACGGGGACGTAAGTTTGACTGTGGCTGCTAAAGAAGCAACAAAGACAAATACGCCCGCGGGGGCGGCGCTGATTGCTCAGGCCATGGACCGGCGTGAGGGCGCCGGTCGCTACAAGGCCATGCAATCCGGCATGGACTGGGATAACTCGCGTCTGGCCTACAGGGCGGTGAAGCGCGCGTTTGACATCGTTTTCAGCGGTGTCGTGCTTGCGATCATCGCAATTCCCAGTCTGGTGCTCGCAGCCGCAATTCGCCTAGAAAGCGAAGGCAACCCGTTCTACAGCCAGATCCGAGTCGGTCAGACTCACCCTGACGGCAGCCTGTCTACCTTCCGCATGTGGAAGTTCCGCTCCATGTACAAAGACGCCGATGAGCGTCTCGCCGAGCTCAAGGAGCAAAACGAGATCGCTGGCGCCATGTTCAAGATGAGGGATGACCCCCGCGTCACCAAGATCGGCAAGTTCATTCGCAAGCACTCAATCGACGAGTTCCCGCAGTTCCTGAACGTGTTCCTGGGCCAGATGTCCGTCGTGGGCCCGCGCCCGCCGCTGCCCAACGAAGTGACGGAATACACCGAGTACGACCTGCAGCGACTGTCCGTTAAGCCCGGCATCACCGGCTGGTGGCAGGTGACCGATCGCAACGACACCGACTTCGACGGGATGGTCCGCCGTGATTTGGAGTACATCGCCAAGCGCGGCCTCATCACGGACTTGAAGATTGTTCTCCTCACGGTCGTTGAGGTCTTTACCGGTGGAGGTGCTTGCTAAATGACTGAACCGGTTAGGGTGGCTCAGGTTGTTGGCAAGATGGTTGGCGGCGGCGTCGAAGCTGTCGTTATGAATTACTATCGTCACATCGATCGCAGTAAAGTGCAGTTTGACTTTCTTGTTGATTCCGATTCGACGCTTGTTCCCCGTGACGAGATCGAATCGCTCGGTGGCAGGGTCTTTGAGATACCGCCCTATCAGCATATAGCTGAATACCAGCGAGAGCTTCAGCGTCTCTTTAAGCAAGAGGGCTGGAAGATTGTCCACAGTCACATCAACGCGCTTTCGGTCTTTCCTCTTCGTGCTGCGAAGAAGGCGGGTGTTTCTGTGCGGATCGCCCATAGTCACTCTACGAGCGGTAAGGGGGAGTATGCCAAGAATGCCCTGAAGGCCGTGCTGAAAACGCAATCGAATCGATATCCAACACACCGATTTGCATGTAGTCAATTTGCCGGTGAATGGCTTTTCGGTAAAGCTGCGCACTTCGAGGTCGTATACAACGCAATCGATTTGGATCGCTTTCGCTTCAATGCGGAGGCTCGTGCGCAAGCGCGAGCCGACCTGGGCCTCGTCGGCAACCAGTTTGCCATTGGACATGTGGGGCGCTTTACTGCCCAGAAGAACCATGCGTTTTTGATTGACGTTTTTGCTGAGGTCGCAAAGCGCCGCGACGATGCTGTCCTGCTGCTTGTCGGTACCGGCGAAGCCGGGGCCTCCGTAAAGGCCTTGGTGGACGAACGCGGTCTTACTGATCGCGTTAAGTTTCTGGGGCAGAGAAGCGATGTCAATCGCTTGTACCAGGCGTTTGATGCGTTCGTTCTGCCAAGCCTTTACGAAGGCCTGGGCCTCGTCGGCGTCGAGGCACAGGTGTCTGGCTTACCGTGCTTGTTGAGCGATGCGATTACGCGTGAGGTAGACGTAACGGGGGAGTGTAAGTTCTTGTCGATTGATAGCCCTGTCGTGTGGGCAGATGAGATTTGCTCTCTTTCAAAAAAGTCTGATGAGGGGCGCGATTCCACTTGTCCCGGTTCATTTGTACATTACGACATTGGTCAGCAGGCTGATTGGCTTTTGAGGCGATATTTGCAACTAATAAACGGAGACAGAAATTGATGGACAAGAGAGTCAAAAACGTCATTATTGTTGATGATACGGCTGATAATTTTGGCGGTACCGCCCAAATCGCTTACATTACCGCCGTGGTTCTCCGTGACCGCGGGTATAACGTTGTCTACTTTGCTGGTTGCGGGCCAATTCATAGTCGACTTGACGGTTTCAAGGTTGTTGTTGCAAATGAACAGCCTTTTCTCGAGTCAGATAACAAAGTTGCCGGTGCCCTTAGCGGCCTGCACAGTAAAAAATCTTACGAGAGGTTTTGTGCCTTATTAAACCAATTCAATCCTGATGACACTGTCGTACACGTTCATTCCTGGACCCATGCTCTTTCATCTTCAATTTTTGATGCTATTGCCGATTCTGGCTTCAAGGTGCTCGTGACGCTTCATGAGTATTTTCTTGTATGTCCTAATGGTGGGTTTTACGATTACAAGAAGCATAGAATATGCCATTTGAAAGCATGCTCCGCAAAGTGCATTCGATGCAATTGTGATAAGAGAAGCTATGTGCAGAAGCTATATCGAGTGGTTCGCATCGCTCTTCAAAATCGTTCAATCAAGCGGGCCCATCCAAAGTTTTGTTATCTTTCGGATTTTACCTATGACATTATGCGTGGCAGTGAATTTGATGATGGCATGCCATGCATTCTTCCCAATCCAATTTCTGTTGAAGGGGAGCTTTCGCTTGGTGTGCCATCTGAAAAGAACGGCTATTTGTTTGTGGGCCGTTTTGATAAGGAGAAGAACCCCGAGCTGTTTTGTAGAGCGCTTACTTCTTTGGGTTTGCCAGGAACATTATGTGGATCTGGTCCTGAGTTCGAGAGACTAAGAGATGCTTACCCAAACCTTAATTTTTTGGGTTGGTGTGATAAAGATGTACTCGCAGACCAGTTCAAATCAAATAAGGCTTTGGTGATGACTTCCTCCTGGTACGAAGCTTCTCCTTTAGTATGCCTTGAAGCCATGTTTGCCTCTGGTATTCCATCAATCGTTCCCGAGACCTGTGGGGCTATTGCATATATCAGGGATGGCGTAAATGGTCTTCTTTTTAAAAATGGCGACGTTTCCTCTCTGTGTGAGGCGATTTCTAAACTAGAAGACAGTAATTATTACGAAATGCTTTGCGAGTCAACCAGGCGCTTGTTGCCTTCTCTTCAAGAAGACCGAAGCTATGAGACTTACGCAAATCGAGTTAGCAATCTTTACGAGGGGCTATATGTTTAAGAGGGTTATATATATTGTTAAGTCCGACTTGGCGTTCTATCCCCCCTGTATGTCACAAATAAGAATGATTAAAGATTTGGGCGTACAGATTGAAGTCTGGTTTGGTTCCAGCAAGGATACGGCCAAGGAAATTCTAAAAGGCGAGGGCATTCCTTTTACGGAGCTCGTTGATCCGCATCTGAGCGTTGGCGGAAAACTGGATACATTGAATAACTGGACTCATTTCCGCAAAGCCGTTCTCACTCGGCTAAAAAAAGAGCCAACGGATTATCTTATCTGGTTTGGAACAGCTGAATCTGCGCTTCCGCTTTACGGGGCTCTTTCCGGTATTCCCTATGTGGCCACGGCGCTTGAGCTGTGTGATGATCAACCGACAAAAGAACGACTATTTGCGGCTGTTTGTCGCAAGGCTCTTGCAGTTACGTGTTGCGAGTTAAATCGTGCCTACTATATGAAAATTAAATGGGGGCTGAATTCGCTTCCCTCAGTTTTCCCGAATAAGCCATACGGGCTCAAAGCGGGTGAAATCCCCTCTGTTTCGACAAACGTCACAAAGCAGATCTTGGATGAGCTTGACGGAAGAAAGATCCTTCTTTACCAGGGGCTATTCCAGCGTCCTGAATATGTTGCGCCCATCGCTGAGGCTCTTCGTATGATGGAGTCTGATTACGCTTTCGTTCTTATGGGAAAAGATCGCTACGGTACGACTGAACGAATGAAGGAGATTTACCCGGATACTTTTGTGTATGGTTTTGTTCCAGCGCCAAAGCATTTGGAAATTACTGCAAGGTCGCGAATTGGCGTCGTGCTTTATGATGACACATCGCTTAATAAGGCCTTTTGTGCGCCTAATAAAATATATGAGTATGCAGCATTTGGCCTCCCTACGCTTGCCAATCGTTTGCCGGGCTTGGTTTCAACTGTTGAGGCCAGCGGCAGCGGTAAGTGCGTTGACTTTGAACCCGAATCAATAGCCGATGCTATTAAGCAAATCGATCATGAATATAGTCAATTTAGATCTTGTGCATATGATTTCTTTAATGGAACAGATAATCTTGCTGTTATGAAATCGCTGCTGCAGAGTCTTGGTGCATTTGACGAGGCGGACGATTAATGGAGCTTTGGCGAGTTGCCCTTGACTGGATGCTGATCCTGCTTTCTTCATTTTATTTGTGCGTAATTTATAATCGATTAATTATGAAGCCGCAGGTTTCTATTGCAAACTATGTATATTTAATTTTATGGGCGTTCTGTTGTCTACCTATTTTGCTCGATTATGCAATTGGTAGGCCAAGTTACCAGACAGTTTACTGGTATAAGCCTTTTATAGCCCCAATGGCCAATGACTATGTGTCGGCCATTTATGACCTCTTGCTTATAACGGCCTGCACTTCATTGTTTTTCTACTCAAATTACTATCAAAAAAAGAAGATTAAAGTTCAAAAAAAATGGGGAGGGGCGATATTTGACAATAAAGTCGTAATGTATTTGTTTACTATCTCTCCATATATATATATTTTGCTTTCCGGCAATGTCAGCTCTTATCTAACTTATGGTGACTCGGTTTCTCGTGGAGTTGCCTCTAGCGGCGTGAGTATGATCGTTGCGGAGCTGCTTCTGCTAAGTGTAATTTCTTTTTGCTCCCTGTTCTTTCGTCAGGACAGGCTGGGGACGGTCGCCAATTTAGTTCTTATTGTCTGTTACTCGATTGTTACTGGTTGGATTTCTGGCAAACGATTCATGCTTGCGATATTAATTGTCCTGTATTTGTTTTTCTATTTAAGAAGAAATCCTGCTCTTGAACAGAGAAAAAAGTTGAGGGTCTTTTTTCCGCTCGCGCTTTGCGCGCTCCTTTTCTTCTCATCTTTTTATCTAATTGTTGTTCGACCGTTGAGGGATACGGGTTTCAATAGCGTCTATGAGATGCTCCGCGTTGATTTTGGCAGAGACGATGTTACAAAATATGTAATCTATCATGAGTTCTTTTTAGGTGATCATATACTCGATTATTACGGTCAGTCGTTTCTCTCGACACTATTTATTTGGGTTCCTAGATCAATTTGGCCTAGCAAACCATATCAAGATTACCAATACTTAACATCTTCTATTCTAGGATTGCCAATATCCGAGCTTCCGGCTGGCACAACGCCATGCTGGTTCGAGATGTGCATCATTAACTTCTCATACTTTGGTCTTCTCTTGAGCTGTGTGCTGATCGTTGCCCTTTGCCATCTTACGGACTGTGTTAAAAGCGCTTCGACAGAAGCGATGCTATTCGTTGTCATTCTTGCCTTGCTCACGCAGAGTATTGATGTATATCTCGTTTTTGTTTTCCTCATTGTCCTCCAAAAAGTAATTAGTTTCGTTATGCCGACAAACAACACGCGTCTTAGGAGTGGGTATGGACATAAAGACTGCAGTACTGCCTGCGTACAATAAAATTCGAAGATTGTCGTTTGCTGTTAAATCGAATCGTTTACTTGCTTGCGAAGACTTTAGGTCTTTAGACACCTTGTACAGAGACTCTCTTCTTATTGCTCATTCATTTGAGAAAGCTCTTTGTATTGAAGGCTGTCGCGATGATTTTGGAACACAAAAGGCCGACCGTCTCCTTGATTATTTAACGCTTGCAGCAAAAGATCCTTTTTTTGATAATCATTCATATGCTTTTACCGAGTCCATGGCGGCACTTGAGAACTGGCTTGTTCGTCGAGCTCAGTTTGGACTTGATTGCTCTAAATGGCAGCCTGGTTTTGAATCGCTCGCTGAACAAACTTCATATGAAGTTGGCCGAATTGACTTGAGTGATAGGGCTGGAATTGTTTCCGATTCTTTTGCTTCTGTCTCTGATTGCGATAAGTATGCGATCAATTTTATTAACGGGAGACATAGTGTTCGGTCATTTGATCCAGCCCCTGTTCCTCGGGAAACGCTGACGCAAGTTGTTGAGCTTGCGCAGAGTGCGCCTTCGGCGTGCAACCGTCAACCAAGTCGTGTGTATTTTTCCGGGCCAAAATCTGCTCAGGTTGTCTCTGCTGCCGTGCGTGGCAATAAAGGGTTTGAGCAATCAATTTTCCAATGGGCAGTTATTACTACCGACACTTCTCTGTTTTCCTGCGCCGAATATAACCAATGGTTTATCAACGGCGGCATCTATCTTCAGTCATTTGTTTTGGCACTGAAAGCTTATGGAATTGGTTCATGTATTTTCCAGTGGGTTGTTGGTGACTTAGGAAAAGAAATGCGTTCTTCTTTAGGCATTTCGACAAGTGAAGCGATTATTGCGGTCGTCGGATTTGGCTACCCAAAAGAAACGTTTGCGAGACCGGTTGCTCAGAGAATGCCTGTTTCCGAAGTTGCGTCTTGGGCTGATTAACGTTGAAATGCTCGCTGGAGTATTATTCGATTGGAAATTAACAAATGAAAATTGGAATCATTACTTACCATTTTGCCCGCAACTACGGTGCGATCTTGCAGTGCTACGCACTACAAGAGCAGCTTCGCTCTATGGGTCATGATGTTTGGGTGCTTAACTTCCAAAATGATCGCCAGGAGCGCAATAACTCTCTTCATCACAAAAGGGATGGTTTTCTATCTAATTTAGCGGTTAATGTCGCGTTGCTTCCTTTTGAAGGCAAAAGGCGTTCTAAGGAGCGCAAATTTGCT
>JAUUSS010000178.1 GCA_030841765.1 Collinsella aerofaciens
GGCGAGAGCCGCCAGCACATCGACCTCATTTGGGGCGCGGTGCTCACGCGCTATCTGACGCTCGCCAAGTTTGGCGGCTTTGGCAACGTGCGCTCTGCCGGCCGCGTGCAGACGCCGACGCTCGCTCTGGTGGTCGAACGCGAGCGCGAGCGCATGGCGTTTGTGCCCGAGGACTATTGGCAGATTCGTGGCATGGGCGCCGCGCAGGGCGCTGCCGAGGACGATCGCTTTAAGATTGCGCACAAGACGGCGCGCTTTACCGACAAGGATGCTGCCGAGACGGCGTACGGCCACGTTGACGGTGCCACGACGGCAACCGTCGCCGCGGTAACCAAGCGCTCCCGCAAGCAGCAGCCGCCCACGCCGTTCGCGACCACCTCGCTGCAGGCTGCCGCCGCGGCCGAGGGCATCTCGCCCGCCCGCACCATGCGCATCGCCGAGTCCCTCTACATGGCGGGCCTCATCAGCTACCCGCGTGTCGACAACACCGTGTACCCCGCGACGCTCGACCTGGGCGCCGTAGTGAGCGATCTGGCAAAGATTAATCCGGCGCTGGCCCCCGTGTGCAAAAAGGTGCTCGCTGGTCCCATGAAGCCCACGCGCGGCAAGGTCGAGACCACCGACCACCCGCCGATCTATCCCACGGGCGAGGGCGATCCGTCCACGCTCGACGGCGGTCAGCGCAAGCTCTACGACCTCATCGCCCGCCGCTTCCTGGCGACGCTCATGGGTCCCGCGACCATCGAGAACACCAAGCTCGAGCTCGACGTCAACGGCGAGCCGTTCGTGGCTTCGGGCGACGTGCTCGTGACCCCGGGTTTCCGCGAGGCGTACCCGTACGGACTCAAGCGCGACGAGCAGATGCCGCCGCTGGAGCAGGGCGACACGGTCGACGTGTTCGACATTAAGCTTGAGGCCAAGCAGACCGAGCCGCCCGCGCGCTACAGCCAGGGCAAGCTCGTGCAGGAGATGGAGAAGCGCGGCCTGGGCACCAAGTCCACGCGCGCGAGCATCATCGAGCGCCTGTACGCCGTGCGCTACCTCAAAAACGATCCCGTTGAGCCGAGCCAGCTGGGCATCGCCATCATCGACGCGCTGACGCAGTTTGCCCCGCGCATCACGAGCCCCGATATGACCAGCGAGCTCGACGGCGACATGACTCGCGTCGAGCGCGGCGAGGACACCGAAGAGCATGTCGTGACGCACTCGCGTGCGCTGCTGGCCGGCGTGCTCGACGAGCTGCTCAAGCATACGCAGGAGCTCGGCGACGCCATCAGCGACGCCGTCACGGCCGATGCGCGCGTGGGCACCTGCCCCAAGTGCGGCAAGGACCTGGTTATGAAGACGAGCGCCAAGACCCGTGGCAGCTTCATTGGCTGCATGGGTTGGCCCGACTGTGACGTGACCTATCCGGTGCCGAGCGGCGTCAAGGTGAGCCCGCTCGAGGGCGAGGCGGCCGTGTGTCCCGAGTGCGGCGCGCCGCGCATCAAGTGTCAGCCGTTCCGCCAGAAGGCCTTCGAGATTTGCGTGAACCCGACGTGCCCCACCAACTACGAGCCCGACCTTAAGGTGGGCGAGTGCAAGGTGTGTGCCGAGGCCGGACGCCATGGCGACCTGATCGCGCATAAGAGCGAAAAGAGCGGCAAGCGCTTTATCCGCTGCACCAACTACGACGATTGCGGCGTGAGCTATCCGCTACCGGCGCGCGGCAAGCTCGAGGCGACGGGCGAGACCTGCCCCGAGTGCGGTGCTCCCATCGTGGTGGTCAACACGGCACGTGGCCCGTGGCGCATCTGTGTGAACATGGACTGCCCGACCAAGGAAAAGAAGCCCGCCCGCGGCCGCAAGACCACGACCAAGGCGAGCGCGGCGAAGAAGACGACGGCCAAGAAGACGACCGCTAAGAAGACCACGACCAAGAAGTCGACTGCCAAGAAAGCAACCGCCGACAAATAGCCGAACAGCGACACGCCACAGCAACAGGGGCCGGGTGCGCGAATCCAAACGCGCACCCCGCCCCCCGCAAGAGTTGCCGTGTAAAATTTCTTATTTGATATTGTGGGGCGCAAAAACCGCAAAACTAACAACCCA
>JAUUSS010000062.1 GCA_030841765.1 Collinsella aerofaciens
GTGCCCGTTAGGGATGAGTGGTCGAAGCAAGAAAGTATCCGACTTGCTAGGTGAGGCTCGCATTCCCGTTTCCGAGCGCGCCGGCGTGCCCATGGTGAGGACGGCGCCGGGGGGCGCCGTGGTGTGGGTCGCCGGAGTTCGCGCGGACGAGCGTTTTAAGTGCACGGCCGCAACGCGCGTGGCATATCTGCTCCGCGTGGTCGATGCGGAATAGCGTCCCACGCCAGCTATTCTGTGCGACGTTGACGGTATTCCCGCGCTGATGGCGTACGGGCTGGAAAATATACCCCGTGCGCTGCTAAAATGTGAAGTTCGCGTCCATACGGCGGTGTGTGGGCGATAAGCACAAGAAAGGGTTGTCATGGCTTCTCAACATCCGGATATCGAGAAGGTTCTGTTCACGCAGGAGGATATCGACGGTATCGTCTCTCGCCTGGGCGAGGAGATTACTCGCGATTACGCGGGTAAGGATCTGGTGCTGATTGCGGTCCTGCGCGGCGCCGTGGTCTTTATGGGCGACCTGATGCGTAAGATCGAGCTGCCGACCAACATCGATTTCATGGCTGTTTCGAGCTATGGCGACGGTGTGAAGTCCTCGGGTATCGTGCGTATCATTAAGGACCTGGATATCGACATCCGCGGTCGCGACGTGCTGATCGTCGAGGACATTCTGGACTCGGGCCTGACGCTCAAGTATCTGATGAAGAACCTCGAGAGCCGCAAGCCCGCTTCTCTGGAGGTCGCCGCCTTCCTGTGGAAGGACGTTGAGGACCGTACCTCGGCCATCACGCCCAAGTATGTTGGAACCCATTGCCCCGATGCCTTTGTGGTGGGCTACGGCCTCGACTATGCCGAGCGCTATCGTAACCTTCCGTATCTGGGCATTTTGAAACCGGAGGTTTATTCGTAAGATGCCCGACGACCGTAACGATAACAATTCCCAGACTCCCCGGGAGCCTAAGATCCCGGGGGTGCCCGGAGGCAAGAAGCCCACGCGTACGGGCTGGCTGTATTTTATTTTGGCTTGCGCGCTCCTGGGCTACGCCTTCTTTAACATGGGCTCCGGCTTTGCCAATTCCAGCAATACCGTTAAGCTCGCGACGAGCGAGATGGTCAACGCCATTAAGCAGGACCGTGTCGAAGATTTGACCTATACGGTTCAAGACGGAAGCGTGGCGGGTCATTACTGGAAGACAAAAAAGGACAAGGGCGATACGAGCGAGCTCAAGAGCTTCTCCTCGACCTATGTCGGCTCCGATTCGCTTGCCGAGCTTATGGCGGAGCACCCCGATACCAAGTACATCGTCAACACCAACGATCCCGATTTTTGGGGCGACTTGGCGATGAGCGTGCTTCCGACGATTGCCCTGATCGCCATCATGTTCTACTTTATGCGCCAGATGATGGGCGCCAACAACAGGAACATGCAGTTTGGCAAGACCAACGCCAAGACCAACGAGGCCACGCGCCCCAAGGTCAAGTTTGAAGACGTTGCCGGCGTGGACGAGGCAGTCGAGGAGCTCGAGGAGATCCGTGACTTTTTGAGCGATCCGGATCGCTATCGCAAACTGGGCGCCAAGATCCCGCGTGGCGTGTTGCTGGTTGGCCCTCCGGGCACCGGTAAAACGCTGCTGGCCAAGGCCGTTGCCGGCGAGGCGGGCGTGCCGTTCTTTAGCATCTCGGGTTCCGACTTTGTCGAGATGTTCGTAGGTGTCGGCGCCAACCGTGTGCGTGACCTCTTTAAGGAGGCCAAGTCCCAGGCCCCGTCGATCATCTTCATCGATGAGATCGATGCCGTGGGACGTCAGCGCGGAGCTGGCTTGGGCGGCGGTCACGACGAGCGCGAACAGACGCTCAACCAGCTGCTGGTCGAGATGGACGGCTTTGAGGAAAGCGAGTCGGTCATCCTGATCGCTGCGACCAACCGTCCTGACATCCTGGATCCGGCATTGCTGCGTCCCGGCCGTTTTGACCGTCAGGTTACGGTCGACCGTCCGGATGTGAAGGGCCGCGAGCAGATCTTGCGCGTGCATGCCGAGAACAAGCCGATGGACGAGGACGTTAAGTTTGAGAAGCTCGCCCAGATGACCGTTGGCTTTACTGGTGCCGATTTGGCGAACCTGCTCAACGAGTCTGCGCTGCTGGCCGCTCGCCGTCATCGTTCCGTGATCTCGATGGACGAGGTCGAGGAGTCGATGGAGCGCGTGATTGCCGGACCGCAACGCAAGGGTCGCGTGATGACCGAGGCCGAGCGCACCACGATTGCCTACCACGAGAGCGGTCATGCCCTGGTGGGCCACATCCTGGAGCACTCCGATCCGGTCCACAAGATCTCGATCGTCAGCCGCGGCCAGGCGCTGGGCTACACGCTGCAGCTTCCGCAGGAGGACCACTTCCTCAAGACCAAGAACGAGATGCTCGACGAGCTCGCCGTGTTCTTGGGCGGTCGCGTTGCCGAGGAGCTCATGTGCGATGATATTACGTCGGGCGCGAGCAACGATCTGGAGCGCGCAACCAAGATGGCGCGCGAGATGGTCACGCGCCTGGGCATGAGCGAGGAGCTGGGCACGCAAGTGTTTGGCGAGGCGCAACATCAGGTGTTCCTTGGTCGCGATTACGCCGATCACCAGGATTACTCCGAGGAGACGGCGCGCCGCATCGATATCGAGGTTCAGCGCATTATGCGTGAGGCCCATCGTCGTGCGGTCGAGATTCTGGACGCCCGTCGCGATCAGCTTGATCTGATGGCGAAGGTGCTGCTTGAGCGCGAGACCGTCGAGGGCGACGCCGTGAACGCCCTGCTCGACAACGAGTGGAATGCCTACCTTGAGCGCGAGGGCGATATCCTGGCGGCCAAGGAGGAGCGCAATGCCAAGGCGGCCGGCATGCCGACCAAGAAGCGCGTGCCTCGAATGAGCGAGGAGGAGCTGGCGGCTGATGCCGCGGCCTTTGCGCAGGCGGCCATGCAGGAGGATGCCGAAGCCGCATCCGATGATGCTGACGATGACCATGCCGTCGTCGATGCCGACACCGACGCCGACAAATAGTCTTTGTGGCGAAAGCCTCCGCGGGGAAACCTGCGGAGGCTTTTTCTTTTGAGCGATACGGGGCCGTCTGTTGATTGGGGACAGACTTAAATGAGCGTTTTCACGCATTTAAGTCTGTCCCCAATCAACATTGCTGCGGCACTTTGCTCGGCTAAAGCGTACAATAGCGCCTATGCGAAAGGGGAACAGATGATCAACGAAACTATGTATGCTCGCGGTGCGGAAAGCTCCATCATCCGTGAGATTTTTAGCTATGGCCTTGAGCGCAAGGCGCAGATCGGTGCGGAAAACGTATTTGATTTTTCGCTGGGCAATCCGAGCGTTCCGGCACCCGCTGCTGTGGCGGAGTCCATTAAGAAGGCCCTGGAGCTGCCGAGTGACCAGTTGCACGGCTACACCCCCGCTCCGGGCCTGCCGCAATGTCGAGCAGCCGTCGCCGAATCGCTCAACCGCCGCTTTGGAACGAACTATGAGGGTAAGGACGTCTTTATGACGGTGGGTGCCGCGGCTTCGCTCACCTGCACGCTCAACGCCGTTACGAACCCGGGCGACGAGGTTATTGTTATCGCCCCGTACTTTCCGGAGTATCGCGTTTGGATTGAGAAGGCCGGCTGTACGTGTGTTGAGGCGCTCGCCGATGAAGATACGTTCCAGCTGAGCGTGGACAACGTGCTCAAGGCGATTACCGATAAGACGACTGCCGTCATCATCGACTCGCCCAACAATCCGACTGGTGCCGTATATACACGCAACACGCTGACGCGACTGGCCAATGTTCTGCGCGAGGCCAACGCTCAGCGCGATCCCGAGAATCCGATTATGCTCATCTCGGATGAGCCGTACCGCGAGATCGTGTACGGTGCCGAGGTGCCTTGGGTGCCCTCGATCTACGAGCACACCATCGTGTGCTACTCGTATTCCAAGTCGCTGTCGCTGCCGGGTGAGCGCGTGGGGTGGATCTTGGTTCCCAACACCAATCCGCAGGCTGCCCGTCTGATGCCGGCTGTTGCGGGTGCTGCCCGTACGCTGGGTTTTGTATGCGCACCGGCACTCTTTCAGCGCGTGATCATCGATTGCATCGATGAGTCGAGTGATGTCGGGGCCTATGCCCGCAACCGCACGGCGCTCACCGATGCTTTGACGGACTACGGCTATACCTATGTTGAGCCGGACGGTGCTTTCTACCTGTGGGTGAAGGCACTCGAGCCCGATGCGAATGCGTTTTGCGAGCGCGCAAAGAAGTATGAGTTGCTTGCGGTTCCCTCGGACAGCTTTGGTATGCCGGGTTGGTTCCGCCTGGGCTATTGCGTGAGCTACGAAACGATTGTCAATTCGCTACCCGCTTGGAAACAGTTGGCGGACGAGTATCGTTAAAAGTAAAGCGCTCTGCCTACAATGTTTTACGTGAAACGGGGTTTGGTGTTAAGCCGGACCCCGTTGTCATGGACGTTGTGTCTTTGGGATGGAGTGTTTTTACGACTATCGAAGGCTATGCGTACAATGAATATAAGCGACGGCCGTGCCAGATAAGGAGACCTGATGCCCTACCTGCTTTCTTGTGACATTCATACCCATACGATGTTCTCTGCGCATGCATATTCGACCATTGAGGAGAATGTGTACTGGGCGGCAGAGCGTGGTCTGCAGGTGCTCGGATCTGCCGACCATTTGAGCTCTATGGTTACGGCTTGCCCCAATGACCTGCGCAGTTACCAGTTCTTTATCAACCAGGATATCTGGCCGCGCATTTGGAGCGGCGTGCTGGTGCTGCGTGGTGCCGAGGCCGATATCGTTTCGCTGGACGGAAGCCTGTTTGGCGAGGACACTCCTGTCACGCTCGATATTGCCGGCGATTCGTACAGCCGTCAGCATTCGCTGTTCGATTTGGTTACGCGTAATTTGGATTATTTGGTTGCAAGCGTGCATAATCCGCAGATTGCTGAGGGCGCGACGCTGGCCCAGACGACCGAGATGTATATCAATGCCCTGGAGCACCCCAAGGTGTTCATGCTGGGTCACACGGGGCGTTCGGGTGTGCCGTTCGATATCGACGAGGTGCTGTTGGCAGCTAAGGCCAAGCACAAGATTATCGAGATCAACAACCATAGTCTTGAACACGGTGTCGACACTGAGCATTGGGCCGTATGCCGCAAGATTGCCGAGCGCTGCGCCGAGCTGGGCGTGGGCATTGGCGTGTCGACCGATGCCCACATTGGCATGGCCATTGGCAAGCTCGATCACGCGCGCAAGATGCTCGACGAGATTCACTTCCCGCTGGATTTGATCGTGACGCGCGACCGCGAGACGCTGCTGCGCGAGATGGCGGCAGCCGGCGTGTGCGATCTGCGCAATGGGATGTAGCGGAGTTTATAAACCAAGCGAAGGGGGCGGCCCAGGCGGGTCGCCCCCTTTCTTGTCCCAAAAATCTACTGAGGTTGGTTAGCGGCGTTCGAGGACCGCTACGGTTTCGGTGTGGTCGGTGTGAGGGAACATGTCGACGGGCGTGATCTTGAGCAGGCAATAGCCTCCGTCGAGGAGCTGATGCAGGTCGCGCTCTTGAGTTACGGGGTTGCAGCTGATATAGGTGATGCGGCGCGGCTTAAGCGCGCAGGCAGCTTCGAGGAACTCGGGCGTGGAGCCGGCGCGCGGCGGATCGATGGATAGGACATCGACCCGCTCGTTGTTATCGGCGGCATCCAGGATGTAATCGGTGGCGTCGTCGGCCATAAACCAAGCGCTGCGGGTGAGGCCGTTGAGCTCGGCATTGCGGCGTGCGTCGGCAATGCCCGCCGGGTTGCGCTCCACGCCGAGCAGCATAATGCCGATACCCTTGTTCTGGGCATCTTTAGCTGCGCAAAGACCGATGGTACCGCTGCCACAGTAGGCATCCATGAGCACATCGCCCTGGTGCAAATCCATGCCGTCGATAGCGAGCTGATAGAGCAGCTCGGTCTGTTGCGGGTTGGTCTGATAAAACGCGGTGGGGGAGATGTCGAATTCGCAGCCGAGCAGCTGGTCGCGCATGCACTCGGCGCCATATACAATGCGGGTTTCCTCGCCGAGGATGGCGTTGCCGGGACGTCCGTTGATGTTTTGGGCGACGGTGACGATGCGCGGATCGAGTGCGGCGACAGCCTCAAAGAACTCCTGCGCATGCGGCAAGTCGCGCTGAGCGGTCACGAGCGTGACCATGACCTGGTCGGTACGCCAGCCGCAGCGGACGACGGCATAGCGAAGCAAACCAAGATGCTTGTCCTCATTAAAGGCGGGAATATGCAGCCGCTCAGCTTCGCGTGCGATGCCGTTGAGAATCTGACGGGCGCCCGGTGCCTCGACGGGGCATTCGGGTACGGCAACGATCTTGTGCGTGCCGCGCTCAAAGAAACCGCAACGGACGGCGCCCTCCTTACCGGGAGCAAAGGGAGTGGCAGCCTTATGACGAAAGCCACGCGGTGCAGGATATTTGCCCGGGTCGCCCAGGGTGACACCCATGCCACGAATAGGATCTACAGCAATGCCCTCACGCTCACAAAGCGAAGCAAAAAGCTCCTCCATAGCAGCCTGCTTGGCGGCGAGCTGCTTCTTATAAGGACGATTGAGCGCCGTGCACCCACCGCAAGCTTTCATGATCGAACAGGGGGACTTGGGGTCCACAGCCTTACGCGCAGACGAAACCCGATCTTTATGCGAGCGCTTGGAGCGAGTCTGAGATGCCTTATCCTCGTTCCGACGAGAGCCGGGACGCTTGGCCTTAGCCTTGCCCTTGGCCGAATTACCCTTCGCGTCCTGAGACGACTTGGATTTCTGAGAAGATTTTTTCTCCTCTGACCCCTCAGCCGCCTCGATCAAAGCACGACGAGCCTTACGCTCCGCACGAGATTCTGCCATGAATTAACCCCACTAATTTACAAATTGAAAGCTGAAAGCATTGTACCGTGCCAAGCTAGCGGACGATATACAAGCGCCTATTTCATGTCAGTGATAAGTCCAACGATGTTTGCCCGGCGTGGGCGGGGAGCGGCGCGTAATTAAGTTTATCGCGAGTTCCGCACGCAAAGGAAAGCACTTAATGTGCTTTCCGTCTTGCGCAGGACTGTAGAGCAGGAAACTTAATTACGCGCCGCTCCCCGCCCACGCTGGGCAAACCCTCCCTTGTACTCCATCTCACTAAAGTGTATGATTCTGGACGTTACACGAATCACTTTACTTAACTAAAGTGCCATCAAGGGGGAATACCATGAACACCGATATGTCTCGTCGTCAGTTTGTTGGTCTAGCCGGCTCGCTCGCCACGGTGCTTGGCCTTGGTCTTGTCGGTTGCGGCGGTGGTGCCGGCAAGGGCTCCGCTGCTGGCTCTGCCGCGGCCAAGGATGTGAAGGGTGCTGCGGAGTCCAAGAAGCTCGTGGTGGGCTTCGATAAGTCCTATCCTCCGTACGGCTTTGTGGGCGACGATGGCGAGTACACCGGCTTTGATCTCGATCTGGCCAAGGCTGTTGCCGATAAGCAGGGCTGGGAGGTCAAATACGAGGCCATCGACTGGGACGCCAAGGACGCGCTGCTTAACTCGGGCGCCATCAACTGCATCTGGAACGGCTTTACCATGGAGGGCCGTGAGGACGACTACACGTTCTCCGAGCCGTACATGCTCAACGAGCAGGTGCTGGTGGTCAAGAAGGATGCGGGCATCAAGGGCTGGGACGATCTTGCCGGCAAGACTGTGATTACCCAGACTGATTCCGCTGCGCAGGACGTGCTTGAGGGTGACCAGAAGGATCTGGCAGCGACGTTTGCCACGCTCGACACGATCGGCGAGTACAACACGGCCTTTATGCAGCTCGAGAGCGGCGCGGTCGATGCCGTGGCGTGCGACCTTTCGATTGCCCAGTATCAGCTTGCCGCCAAGCCCGATGCCTATACGCAGCTTGATGAGCCGCTGTCCAGCGAGCACTACGCCGTTGGCTTTAAGAAGGGCGACACCAAGTCGGCCGATGCTGTAGCCGAGTCGCTCAAGGCGCTCTACGAGGACGGCACGGTCAAGGACCTCTGCGATAAATATTCAAGCTATGGTTTGTCTTTCGATAATTGGGTGCTCAAGTAATGTCTATTCAGGTCATGATGCAGATGCTTGGCCAGGGATTCTTGGTCAGTTTGCAGCTGTTTGTGCTGACGCTGCTCGGGTCGATTCCGCTGGGAATTCCCGTGGCGTTTATGCGCATGAGCAAAATCGCGCCGCTTCGCTGGATTGCGCGCATCTATATCTCGGTCATGCGCGGTACGCCGCTCATGCTGCAGATGTTTGCCATCTACTTTGCCCCGTACTACGTGTTTGGCATTTCGCTCACGCCCGATTCCAAGTGGACGGCGTGCGTCGTGGCGTTCATCATCAACTACGCCGGTTACTTTGCCGAGATCTATCGCTCGGGCTTGCAGTCCATTCCGCGCGGTCAATACGAGGCTGCCGAGGTGCTGGGCTATTCGCGCGTGCAGACGTTTCTGTATATCGTGATGCCGCAGGTCGCCAAGCGTATTCTGCCGGCGATGGGCAACGAGATCATCACGCTGGTCAAGGACACGTCGCTGGCGTTTGCCATTGGCGTGGGCGAGATGTTCTCGACCGCCAAGGCCCTGGTTGCCTCGCAGGTGAGCATGGTACCGTTTGCGATTGCGGCGCTGATCTACTGGGTTTTCAACTTCGTGGTCGAGATGCTGTTGGGCGCCGCCGAAAAGAAGCTGGACTATTATCATGACTAACTCGGTGATGAAAATCGAAAGCGCTCGCAAGGCGTTTGGCGGCAATGAGGTGCTCAAGGATATCTCGCTCGAGGTCAAGCGTGGCGAGGTCGTGGCGATTATCGGGCCTTCGGGTGGCGGCAAGTCCACGCTGCTGCGGTGTGCCACGCTGCTCGAGACACTCGGCGGAGGCTCGCTCTCGTTTGGTGACCTTGCCGTTGCGACGGATGCGGGTTCGGGCGCAGTCTATGCGAAGGGCGATGTGCCCAAGCGGGCACGCTCGCGATTCGGCCTGGTGTTCCAGAATTACAACCTGTTCCCGCACTATACCGTGATGAAAAACATCATCGACGCGCCGATCCGCGTGCTTAAGCGCCCGCGCGAACAGGCGGAAGCTCGTGCGCGCGAGTTGATCGCGCAGATGGGGCTTACGGGCAACGAGAACAAGGTTCCGTGTGAGCTTTCGGGCGGTCAGCAACAGCGTGTGAGTATCGCCCGCGCCTTGGCGCTCGACCCGGAGATCCTGTTCTTTGACGAGCCGACCTCGGCGCTCGATCCCGAGCTGACGGCCGAGGTGCTGCGTGTCATTAAAGACCTTGCCGCGCAGAATATGACGATGGTGATTGTGACCCACGCAATGCAGTTTGCGCGCGATGTTGCCGACCGCGTGGTCTTTATGGATGGCGGCCGCATTGTCGAGGAGGGTCCTGCCGAGCAGGTCATCGACCATCCGCGTGAGCAGCGCACCCGTGAGTTCTTGAGCCGTATCGAGGGATAGGCTCAGGTATTTACTCAACTATTAATTAAGGCGAAGCCGCCGCAGGTCTTACGGTCTGTGGCGGCTTTTTGTTTGCATCGACGGGGTTCAATAATCGCCTCACAAGCTTGTCTCTTCCTCTCGCCGCCTGTATTCATACGTGCGCCGAAAGGTATGCATGGACGGTCGCCCGTGAGGGTAGGGTGGTGGCATAGGACATTTGGAGGGTGAGTCGGCTCGGCTGCCGACCATGCTGCTCCCGGGATGGCACCGACCGCGAACTCTCCCCGTTGGCGTCGCGCATTGCGCGCGGCCCTGCAAGGAGGTCATCATGGGTGCTCCCAAGACCGGTAACGTAAGGAACGTGGTGCTCGTAGGCCAAGGCGGGGTGGGCAAGACTTCACTCGCCGAGGCCATGCTCCACCTTTCCGGCAAGACCGCCCGCCTGGGCGGCCACGACGGCACCAAGCCCACGCTCGACTATGACCCCGAAGAGGTCAAGCGTGCATTTTCCATCTCGACGACCATCGCGCCGATCGACTGGAAGGGCGCGCGCATCAATGTGCTCGATGCCCCGTGCTACCCCGATTTTATCGGCGACGCCTTTGCCGCGATGAGCGTCTGCGAGACGGCTCTGTTTGTGGTCGACGCCGAGGCCGGCCCACAGCCTACGACGGTTAAGCTCTGGTATGCCGCCGAGGATCTGCGTCTGGCGCGTGCGGTGTTCGTAAACCGCCTGTCGCGCTCCGAGGCCAGCTTTGCGACCACGATGGACCTGCTGCAAGAGCGCTTTGGCACGCGCCTGGGCGCCGTGACCCTTCCCTGGGGCGAGGGCGAGGACTTTGACGGCATCATCGACCTGGTGCGCATGAAGGCGCGCCATTGCAACGGCACCGAAGCCGTTGAGTCGGAGATTCCCGAGGAGTATCGTGCCCAGGCCGAGGAGGCCCATGACCATCTGTGCGAGTTGGTGGCCGAGGCCGACGATGAGCTGATGATGAAGTACCTGGAAGGCGAGGAGACGCTGACGCAGGAGGAGCTTGAGGGCCTGCTGTCGAAGGCGATCGCCGAGCGCATCTTTGTGCCGGTCTTTGCGGGCGATTGCATTAAGGAGCAGGGCGTCAACTCGCTGATGGACGACATCGCGACGTACTTCCCGGCGCCGACCGACTACGGCGAGATGCCGCTCATCGACGGTGATTCGCTCAAAATCTCGAGCGACGATGACCGTCCGGTGGCGTTTGTGTTTAAGACCCTGGCCGATCCGCAGCAGGGTCGCATCAGCTTTATCAAGGTGCTGACGGGTACGCTTGAGCCGGGTCTTGAGCTGATCAACGCGCGTACCCGCAAGGGCGACCGTCTGGCTCACCTGTATGTGATGTGCGGCCGCGATATGACCGAGGTCGGTCACGCCTATGCCGGCGACATCATCGTGGCGCCCAAGCTGGCTGCCGAGACGGGCGACACGCTCTCGATTACCGGTAAGGTCGAGGCCGCGGCGTTTAAGTTCCCCAACTCGCAGTACCGCATTGCCATCGAGGCCGAGAATCGCGGCGACGAAGAGAAGCTCTACACGTTTATCGAGAAGGCCTGCAAGGCCGATCCGACCATGAGCATCGACCGCGACGAGGAGACCGGCCAGACCATTATCTCCGCCGTTGGTGAGGCGCAGGTTTCGGTGCTGCTCAACCGTTTGGAGGATCGCACCAAAGTCGTGGCCAAGAGCGTGCCGATCCGCATTCCGTATCGCGAGGCCATTCGCCGTACGGCAAGTGCCCAGGGCCGCCATAAGAAGCAGACCGGCGGCGCCGGTCAGTACGGCGACTGCTGGCTGCGCGTGGAGCCGCTCATTGGGCCCGACGGCACGAGCGATGGCTATGAGTTTGTGGACGAGGTCGTGGGCGGCCGTATTCCGCGCTCGCTGATCCCCGCCGTGGACAAGGGTGTCCAGGAGACCATGAAGGACGGCATCATTGCCGGCTACCCGCTCACGGGCATTCGCGTGGCTGTGTACGACGGCTCGTATCACAGCGTCGACTCCAACGAGATGGCGTTCCGCGCGGCAGCTCGCATCGGCCTGCGCAAGGCATGTGCCGATGCCGACCCGGTGGTGCTGGAGCCCATTGAGGAAATTACGGTGACCATCCCCGAGAGCTACGCCGGCGCTGTGATGGGCGACATCTCGGCATCGCGCGGTCGCGTGACGGGCATGGAGACCGATGAGCGCGGCGATACCGTGGTTATTGCCCAGGCGCCGCTGGCAGAGCTGACGGATTATTCGACGCGCCTGCGCTCTATCACGCGCGGCACGGGTGACTTTACCATGAAGCCCGCAGGCTATGAGCAGGTGCCTTATGACGTTCAGGCCAAGCTGGTCGAGCGCTATGAGGAGGGCCGCGCCAAGTAGCACGTGATTTTGTCTGCAATGTAGGTGCTGACGAAAGGGCCGCCCTGGGTAACCGGGGCGGCTCTTTTTGATTCCTTGGGGACGGAGGAAAACGGATCATTTAGGCTTTGGGGCAGCTTGGTCGGTCCTAGTCTCCCGAGGCCTGATTGCGGCCGGTGGTGTAGTCGATCTGCACGTGCGGCTGCAGGTTGTAGCAATATACGTGGAAGCAGAGGGTCTTGCCGTGGTCCTCGACCGATTGCGCCTCAAGGCGCATGCCACGGCAGACAAGTTCCTCTTCGTTATACATAGGCGTGACGCGGTAGAGCACATGGTTGCCCGTATCGCGAATATAGTTGAGAATCTGCTCTTCAAACGGCAGCATGCCTGTCTCGTTGAGATAGCGCGTGCCGGTGAGGAGATTCTTGCGGTTGGCGTTTTCGCCGCAGAGCGACCAGGCGATAAGGTGGCAGCGGTTGTAGAGGCTCTGGCCCGGAATAAAGTCGTAGCGCTGCTGGTGCCAACCGGCAGGATGGATGCGCGAGATATCGCCGCGCTTTCCCTGTCCGAGCGACTCGGGGCCTACACAGGCGAGCGCCTTGCGAGTGCGACCCAGGCTGTCGAGCTTGGAGAATTTCTTAAAGCAGCCCTCTTCGGTGGCGCGATCGTATTCATCGAGTGTGAATGACGGCGTGCCGAGCGGGTGCGTGCTGTCGGCGCGAAGGGCAACGTAGGGGTTGCCGGCGTAGTCGGGAATGCTGCTGAGATAAACACCGCGGGCGCGGTTGAGGTCGGGGTTTTCGACCTCGTCGATGGGGGTGGCGGCACTGCCCGCGGAAACGTCGTCATCGGTGTCGGTCGCGGCGGAATCGGAGCCATCGCCGGAGTCCTGGCTGTTTTGAGGGTCCGCCGCGCTCGCCGTTCCCGATTCGAGCCGAGCGACCAGGTCTGCCTCGTCGTCGGTGCGGCTGGGACTTTCGTTTTGTTTTTCGGCCAGAGCTGCCGCCTGTTCATCACTTTGCGGCGACAACAACTTGGGCGCTCCGTCGAGCGACCCTGTGAACAGCGCAAACCCCAGCACCACGGCGGCGCCGATGGAAAGTACTTGCTTGTAGGCGGACTTGCGCGACATTGCGGCTCCTGGATGGACGGTTGGGAATCTACCAGTCTAGCAGGAGCCGGCAGGGGCCGTTCTGTCGAACAAATACTCAAGATTTGGGATAGACGCTACTGATTCATTTGCCTCATATGGAGCTGCGGTGGTTGTGTATGTGGGGCTATTTTGCGTTTCCCCAGATAAAACCCGCCAAAATAAACCTGTCCCTTTTTGGCAGGTTAATCGGGGGACTATTTCACCGCAACTTAGGGCACGGTTAGGGAGTGTGCACCTTAAAGAGTGGTGCCCTTGATTAGAGAGGTCGCGCTCGTCTCTCTAATTGTCTCTCTAAAGAGAAAGCCAGTTAAAGAGATAACATTGGGCTATCTAACAGTGAATTCGATACATCTCTCTAAATGTCTCTCTAAAATAAGGTGCTTATCTCTCTAAAGTTAGAGAGATATACTATACTTTAGAGAGATAAATCTATCGTTTTAGAGAGACGGAATGCCAATGCTGCTGGATGAACCTCTTGGCCTTATCGTTGAGCGCCTTCGCAGGCGGGGGACTGATGACGCATCGGTAGAAGTTAAAGCCTGCACGAATAAATTGAGCGCAGACGTATGGGAGACAGTGAGCGCTTTTGCGAACACTGCGGGTGGGCTCATTATTTTGGGCCTAAACGAAGCCGAAGGATTTGTTCCTTCGGCTAACTTTGCTATCGATAGGGTGCGCGATCAGTTTGTTTCGGGTATCGGAGACGGAGGCTCAGCGGCAGTGGTGACCCATGCGCCACGGTACGAGCTTGATCGAGGCGAGGTCGACGGGCTCCAGGTGCTTCTGGTGCGCATCTTTGAACTTGAGCTTAAAGCGAAGCCTTGCTATATCGGCGCGCGCGGCGTGCAGAACGGTAGCTACAAGCGCGTGGATGATAAAGATATCAAGATGTCACCCGCTGAGCTATATGAGCTGCAGAGTGCGTTGCTTCCGAGC
>JAUUSS010000063.1 GCA_030841765.1 Collinsella aerofaciens
GCCCGTGGGTTATACCCTAAGAGCAAACCACCCTTTTTAAGGGTGGTTCTGATTTTCAAACAACCGTCTGCAATTCCCGTTTGAACCAGAGCTTTGCGTTCTGCCTATGGCCCTTACGGGTACAATATCCAAGATATTTTGACTGTTAGAAGGAGTCTCATGACGGAGTCCTCTCAGCATACGTCTAAGCCCCAGGTCGAGGTTGAGGCCTCGGGCGGAGATGACAATAAGAGCGCACGCCGCGGCGCCATCTTTATCGGCGTCGTGCTGGTAGGTTATATCGTCTATCTGGTGGTAACCGGGCAGATGGGGCAGTTCTGGGCCGCTATGTCGAGCGTCCAGGCGCCATGGCTCGTTGTCGCGTGTCTTTGCATGTTCATGTACCTGTTCTTTGGCATTGTGGCCTATGCGATCGCCGTCTGGCTCGATCCCAATTCGCCCGTCGGCATCCGCGACCTGATCTCGGTCGAGGCGAGTGGCATCTTCTTTGGCAACCTGACGCCCATGATGATGGGCTCCACCCCGGCTCAAATCTATCGCCTGACCAAGGCCGGCCAAAACGTGGGCGAGGCCGGCGCCACGCAATTCACGCGTTTTATCGTGTACCAGTTTGGCCTTGTTGCCTGGGGCGCTATCCTACTGCTTGCTCGTATGCCGTTTTTTGCCGAGCGCTATGGCGACATGACGCTGCTGTGCGTCTTTAGCTTTGGTGGGCACTGCTGCATCTTGCTTGGCATCTTCGCCGTCGCGCTCATGCCTAAGACCGTCACGCGCGTCGCCCATTGCATCATCAATTGGCTGGAGCGCATAGGTGTCTCGGCCACTAAGATCGAGGGATGGCGCACGTTTGTCGACGGCGAGATCTACTCCTTCTCCGAGAAGTTCAAGCTTTCGGCCGGACATTTTTCTTCCATGCTGCTCACCGTGTTTATCACCATGCTGCAACTCGCGTTTTTCTATCTGGTTCCGTATTTCCTGATGCTTGCCTTTGGCCACCACGAGGTCGACTTTTTTTCGGTCATGGCCGCGAGCGCCTTTGTCCAGCTGCTGAGCTCTGCGGTTCCCTTGCCCGGTGGAACTGGTGGCGCTGAGGGCGGCTTTGCATTGTTCTTGGGTCATTTCTTTGGGTCGGCTTCGACCGCCGGCTATCTGCTGTGGCGCCTCATTACGTTTATTGCGCCGACCATTTTGGCTGCGCCCCTGCTGGGACTTAAGAGCGCCCACAACGAGAGCATCCATGCGCGTTGGGATCGTGTGATGCACAAGCTCGGCCGCACGCCTCAGACGCCCTCTGCGCCCACTAAGCCGCACCCCACGAATGCTGTTACCGTTGATCCCAAGAAGCGCGCTCAGAAGGCTTCTGGGACCGCTAAGCCGGCTCATAAAGCCTATGTGCGCCAGACAGGCGATGGTATTCGCGTATCTCCGTCGGCACTCAATAAGAAGAAGCATCCCAAGTCGCAGTAGGGCAGTCGTGCGTTCTTCATGGTGCGGGGCATATTTGTGCTGTATGGGGGATAATCCTCTTACGTAGATTATCTCTCATCTGTTGATGAATGCTCGCATATCGAAGGGACACGCCCATGGCAACCAGCAAACCGCGTCTTGATCGTCGCATCATTCGCAGCCGTAATGCCATCCTTTCCGCTTTCGAGCGCCTGCTCATGGAAAAGCCGCTGGCAGACATTACGGTGAGTGCCATCGCGCGCGAGGCCAATGTCGACCGCAAGACCTTTTACGTTCACTTTGGTACTGTTGACGGCCTGCTCGATGCCATTGCCGTCGATGTGGTGGAGATGATTGTCGACTCGGTCGAGAAAACGCTTGCTTCTATGGACGGTGACACCAACGAGCGCGCTCTTGGCGCGGCGGCGACCTTCTTTAAAACCGTTAACGAGGCACTGTGCAACAACTTGGTGCTCAATCGTCAGCTGATCGAGAACATTCCGCTCGATGATTTTATGGCTCGTCTTCGTGCGCCGCTCGAGCACGAGATTGCCGAGCGCGATCTGCTGCCCCAAGGTCTCAAGGACGAGATGTTCGATTACTATCTGGCGTTTTTGCTGTCGGGTATTATCGGTATCTATCGCACGTGGGCGCTGTCTGACGGTTCGGTTCCTATCGAGCGTGTCTCTGAGGTCGCCAACGACCTGACTCTCAACGGTCTGTCGAGTCTGGAATCTCGCTTCGAATAGCATCGATAATTCAACAACTTATAGAAGTTGCGGTGGAATAGGGATTGTTTTGGTTATTGGAAGGCCGTTCTGGTCCCTATTTCACCGCAACTTAGTAAAACTGTTTTGATGGTAAGGCGGAGCAGCCTCGAAGATGAGCCTCGAGACTGCTCCGCTTCATTTCTGAGCGTTTGTCGTGTAGGGCAGCATTAATCGCCGTATTTGAGTATGCGGCCCTGTTTTTCGAACTTGTGCATGTCGCTATCGGCCATGCCCTGCGACTTGTCCTCGTGACGCTTGGCGTATAACGGATCGTCGGAGTCGTTCCAGATGCGGTCGGCGACAGGTGACCATGCCTCGGCGGCAGCCTGGGTCTTTTCGCGCAGCTGCTCGGGTGACTCCTTCTCGATTAGGTCGGTGCTCATTGCGCCACTCTCGGCGACCAGTTTGGGTAGCACGTCGGGATTCTCGAGCATGGGGCATGGTTTGAGGTAGTTGTCGTTAAACGGCATGTTCTCGTAGTACTTCATAAAGAGGGGAGAGCGCAGCGCGTCGAGTAAGCTCACATCGTGGATGTTGGCGTTTGAGTAGTGGATGAACACGCACGGCTCCACGTCTCCGGCGGCGTTGATGTGCAGGTAGCGGCGGCCGCCGGCGATACATCCGCCTACAAACTCGCCGTCGTTTTGGAAGTCGAGCGTAAACAGCGGCTTCTTCTCACGCATTTCGCGGATAAAGTGATACATGTGCTCGCGCTGCTCGGGCGTGGGCATGAGCTCGGAGGTTGCATTGCGGCCAACCGGCATAAAGTGGAAGTACCAGCAGAAGAGTGCTCCCTCGCCGATCATCCAGTCCATGTTCTCCTCGGTAGCAACCGTATCGGCATTGGCGCTGGTCCAACAGGTGGAGATACCAAACGGCAAGTCGCGCTCGCGCAGGAGTTTCATGGCGTGCTCGATCTTTGCGTAGGTACCTTCGCCGCGGCGGGCGTCGGTTGTGTGCTCATTGCCCTCGGCGCTGATGGCGGGGACAAAATTACCTACGCGAATCATGTCGTCGCAGAAGGCCTCGTCGATCAGCGTGGAGTTGGTAAAGCAGAGAAACACGCAGTCCTGATGTTTTTCGCAAATTCTGATCAGGTCGTGCTTGCGGACGAGCGGCTCGCCGCCGGTATAGATGTAGATATGCGTACCGAGCTCTTTGCCCTGCGTAACGATAGAGTCGATGTCTTCGAACGAGAGATTCTGCTTGTAGCCGTACTCGGCGGCCCAGCAGCCCGTGCAATGCAGGTTGCAGGCGCTCGTGGGAT
The DNA here is from genome assembly GCA_030841765.1 of Collinsella aerofaciens. GTDB lineage: Bacteria > Actinomycetota > Coriobacteriia > Coriobacteriales > Coriobacteriaceae > Collinsella > Collinsella aerofaciens_AV. The sequence continues at coordinate 3,484 of JAUUSS010000063.1, forward strand.
CGAGCAGGATGGCCCACGGAACGTTGCACTGGTACTTTTCGCGGTTCTTTTCCTGCTCTGGCCAAGCAAGCAGGTTGGCGTCGACAATGAGGGTCTTAAGCAGCTTGGTTCGCATCTGGGGATTAAGGCTGAACACACGCATAATCAGGTCATACCAATTGCCGCGGCTCTTGATGACATTGGTGAATGCCTCTCGCTGTACAGGAAATACGCGATTGGGGACCAGCTTGTTCACGAGATCCATGATTTTGTCGATGTTTTCTTGCGGGTTGTCGTCGAGATAATCGATGAGCTTGTTAAGCGCTGCACGCTCTGCTGACTGTGTAAGCGACATGGGTATATCCTTTCACGTGTGCTTCATGTGTGATAATACCCACTTGTGGATTAAACGAAGTCTAAAGATTTGTAATGTGCCTATTCAACGAATCAATTTAATTTGGGGTGAAGCGTTATACGCCGACACCTTCTAAGTTGCGGTGAAATAGTGTCAGATGGGGATGCGGACGATTTCTTGGACCGCGCCTAGGCGTATCCATTGGAATCCTCCGATGCGCCTTCGCACGCTCGCATGACCTCGATACCATGCGAGCGTGCGAACTCGACGAGCTCTGCGTTGCGGGCGTTTATGGTGCCGAAGGCGGCGGGGCACACGATAAGGCGCGCACAGTGGACGAGGAGCTCTTTGGCGTGGGCTATGGTTTTATCCCCGATAGGCTCGAAGGCGCGCTCGGCCACGCATTCCGCCGCCAGGTCGCGCGCGAGCTCACAGTCGATGTCCCCTTCGTGCAGAACGCCCGCGTAGAACGCCTTGCCCTGCCGGATGAGCTGGCGAAACACAGCCGACCCCGTACCCGCGCCGGCGATGACGAACGTGTGCGCATCGCCGTGCGGGCGCCCAATTTCCACGCTGCCGAAGCGCTCGTTGAAGGTGCCATGTTGAAGGCCGTAGAGCTCGCCAATCGTCTCGCGCGTGAATATGTCCTCGGGTGCGCCGGCGCGGAAGACCCGACCGTCCTTCACGCAAATCACCTTGTCGGCGCTTTTCTGCGCGAGCTCGAGTTCGTGGATGGACATGATGACAGCCACATTCTGCGATTTCGCAAGGTGGCGAAGTATTCGCAGCAGGTCGATCTGGTAGCGGATATCGAGATACGATGTGGGCTCGTCGAGCACGAGCACACGCGGATCCTGCGCGATGGCGCGTGCGAGCATGACGCGCTGGCGTTGCCCGTCGCTTATCTGCATGAAGTCGCGCTCGGCGAGCTCTTCCACATGTGCGGTTTTCATGGCCTCGTCGACCCGACTATGGTCGTCGGGCAAGAGTGTGCCCATTCGCCCGGTGTAGGGATGCCTTCCTGCCTCTACGATATCGCGGCAGGTGAGGAGCTCGGTCCGGGGGCGATCTGTCAGCATAACGGCAAGGTTCCTTGCGAACTCCGCCGTCTTCCATCGGGAAATCTCCCGCCCGTCGAGCTCGACCGCGCCGGCAAGCGGTGCCAGATGGCGTGTGATGGTTTTCAAGATGGTCGACTTGCCCGAGCCGTTCGGCCCGATGAGCGCCACGACGTCGCCCGCGCGAACCTCCAGATCGACGCCTTCGACTACGACCTTCTTGTCGTAGCCCGCCGACAGGTCGCTTATGCGGAAAAGCGGTGCTCCGTCAGCCTGCGTTTCGACCGGGGTTTCGAGGTTCGACTCCGCTCGGAGGAGGCGTTCCGCGCGCAGTCCCGCACGAGCCGAAAGTGCCTTCTGGCGCTTTCGCGCGAGCTCAGGACTGTCTAAGCATGGAATGCCCCCTCCGAGCGTTTTGGGCCGCGGCATGAATTCCCCCATCTACCTCACTCGTTTCTTCAACATGAGCGCGATAACCACCGGCGCGCCGAAGATGGCGGTGACGGCGCTGATGGAAAGCTCGACGGGAGAGAACAGCGTGCGCGCGATCAAATCGCAGCCCGCGCAGAAGATGGCGCCTCCCAAGAAGCACGCAGGAATCACGCGGATGGGCTTCGACGACTTCAGCGCCGACTTCACGAGATGCGGAACCGCGATGCCTACGAACGACACCGGACCAGCGAACGCGGTCACGCAGGCGGAGAGCATGCTCGCTAGAAGGACGAGCACCACGCGGAAGCGTGCGACGTTCACGCCGACGCTTTTCGCGTAGGCTTCTCCCAGCTGGAAGGCGGAAAGGGGCTTCGATATCGCGAATACGCATGCGCTCACGGTGATCACCACGACCACGATGACCGCGATGTCGTCCCAGCTCGAACCCGAGAAGCTACCCAAAGACCAGTTGTGCAGGTTCACGATGGACTGGTCGTCGGCGAAGGCGATGAGAAAGTTCGTCGCCGCCGAGCAGATGTATCCCACCATGACGCCCGCCACGATGAGCATGGCCATGGAACTTATGCGCCGTGCGATGAGGAGCACGAAGCCGATGGTGATAAGCGATCCCAAAAACGCTGCGGCCACCATGGCCGGCGAGGACATGGCCTGGTTCGCGCCCAGAAGCACGATCATCGTAAGCGCGACGACGAACTTTGCGCCCGAGGAGACGCCCAAGATGAACGGGTCGGCGATGGGGTTGTTGAAAAACGTCTGCAGCAGGAACCCGGAGAGCGAAAGTGCCCCGCCGAGAAGCACGGCTGAAAGCACGCGCGGCAGGCGAATCTCCCAGATGACTTGGCTTTCCATGGAATTGGCCGCGCCGCCCGAAAGGATGCCGGGGATGTGGTCTGCGGGCACGAGCGCGCTCCCGATGCACAGGTTGGCCCCGACGAGCACGATGAGGACAACAGCGAGCAGCGCCGTCACGACGCGACACCGCGCGGCGCGCCCCGATTCGTCGTATGTCATGGAAAGCCGGCTTCTCATGACGCTAGCCAAGCTTCCTCAGATAATGGAAGTCGCTCGCGTCATCGCCGGTGAACGCCCCGTGCAGCTCGTCGATAATGTCGGCGGTAGAAGTCATCTGCTGGTACATGTCGGCGCTTGTGACCCAGACGTTGCCGTTCTTTACAGCTTTGAACTGCGACAATAGCGCGTTTTTGCCTACGAAGTCGTTCAAGGTGGCAACCGATTCGTCGATGGTGCCGTTGTAGACGATGATGTCGGCATCCTTCGCCGTCGCGTAGAAGCGCTCCATTTCGAGCGTTACTGACGAACCTGACGTCGACGCCGTCTGCGCGTCATCGAGCGCGTAGTTGCCGCCTGCAAGCTCGATCATCTGCGCCACGTAGTCGCCCGCCCGCCGCGTGACGGCGGCCCCGTTCGAGTTAATGTAGAAATACGCCACGGTTTTACCTGACGACGCGAGCCTCGACGTTTGCTCGACGCGGGCCTTCTGCTCGTTGAACAGGTGCGCGGCCTCGTCTTCCTTGTCGAACAGGACGCCGAAAAGCTTAATCCACTCGACGCGCCCGAGTGCTTCGGGCTCGCTCGACGACTGTTCGGTGAGCACGACGAGCCCGAGCTTCTGCAGCTTTTCCTTCACATCGGGCGTGTGGTTGATCATGGTGTTCTCGATGGCGAGCGTGCAGCCCGAGGCCGATATTCGCTCGTAGTCGGGCGCGCTGTACTTGCCGCCGTAGGCGATCGCCCCACTTTCGAGTCCGCTTTTGAAGCCCGCGACCGAGCAATCGTCGGCCTTCGTGCCCGACATGAGGATGTTGTCGTTCGCATCGAGCGCGTCGACCAGGCACATCGTCGCCGACGACACGAGGTACACCTTGTTGGCGGGACGCCTTATGACCGCGATGTCGGAGCTCAACCCATCAGGTACCTTCGCATCTTGCGGTACCACGAGGAAGCGCTCCCCGTTCGAAATGCAGATAAGCCGCAGGCCGCCTTCGTACTCGTCGACAGTGAAGTGCTCGGCGTATTCAAGCTGAAGCGCCCCCGTCGGCTCCCAGCCGCAGCCCAAATCGGCGTTGTGGAAGTCGGCCGCGGCGCTTGAAGCCGTTCCCGCAGGGGAGCCGCCGCTTGCATCGTCGCCCGATTTCTCCTTCATGGTGGATGAGTCGAAGTAGAGCGTGTAGTCGATGGTGTGCGGCGTCGACATGGCGACGGTCTCGGCCGACACGGCGATGTCCTCGTCGAGCGTGACGGGTATCTCGAACGTGGAGTTGCCGCCGTCGTTTACGGGCGCGTAGTCCACGCCGTTGACGGTCATTTTGTCGTAGTTCGAACTCGACCAGGTGATGGTCGCGGTGTAGGTGTCGCCATCCTTCACAATTGTGGTGGGTGAGGCGATGCTTGCGCGCCCTGACCCGCCGGAGAGCGAGACGCTCACAGTGTATTCCTGAGAGCCTGCCGTGCCACCGGTCGCGTTCGGGCTCGCACTGCACCCCGCGAAGGGAAGCGCGAACAGGGCGACGAGAACGCAGGCGATCGCGCGCACCGCGATGCTGCGACGCTTCCTGCTTTCCCCCTTGGGAAGAATCGACCGCATGGCGTTACTTCAGTGCGTCGGCGCGCAGATCGACGCCGGCGGATTCGAACACGAGCGTGCGGTCGTACCACTGCTCTTTTCTAATACTCCACGCGGCGCAGGCGGTGTCCTCGTCGAGCACTTCAACGGGCACGTCGTAGGTGTACTTGCCTTCCGCGTTTTCCACATAGGGGATGAAGTCGGCCTCGCTCGCGGCGGCAGCCTCGTCGCCCGTGCCCATGAAGAGCTTGCCGTAGCCCGTGCCGGAAAGCGTCATCACGCAGTGCATGGAGCCGTTTTCCACGATGAGCTGGGCGTCCACAATCCTGAACATGTTCGAGCTGGAATCTACGGTGATCGGATAGGTGCCGTCGGCCACCTTGTCGGCGGTGATGGGGGCAGCGCTTGCGCCCTCGGGCGCATCGGCCGCCTGTTCGGTCTTTTCCTGGGAATCGGCATCGCTTGCCTTTGCGCTGTCGATTGAATTTCCGCCGCAGCCGGCGAGCGAGAACGCGAAAAGCGCCGCTGACAGGGCGAAGGCGAGGGTTTTCTTCAACATGGAGGGGGTTCCTTTCAATCGCTTCGACCGTCCGCGCCGTGCGGTGGGCGGGCGGGATGCGAATGCAACGGGCATGCGCCGTCAGTTGGGGAAGGCGCATGCCCGTTGCACGGGGACGCGACCGGCGCCCCCGTGCGCGGCGAGTTTACAGCTTGGCGATGGCGTCGTCCACGTGCGCGACGTAGATGTCGTCGACCGCGACGTTCTGTCCCAGACCCTGGAGCAGGCACGTCACTTCGAAGCCGGCGGCCACGAACTTCGCAGCCCAGCTGTCGGGGTCGGTCTCGTCTGCCATGTCGTTGTTCGCGTGGTCGCCCGCGACCACCATGAACGGCGCGAGCACGGCCTTCTTGTAGCCTGCGGCGCTCGCGGCGGCGATAACATCCTCGCAGGTCGGTTCAGCCTCGACGGTGCCGACGAAGAACTGCGTCAAGCCCTCGTTCTTAAACACTTCCTGCATCTTGGCATAGTCGGCGTTGGAATCGGCTTCGGTGCCGTGGCCCATGAGGCACAGCGCCGTCTTGCCGTCGTCGAAGGACGCCATGTTCTCCTTAATGGCTGCGGCCACCTTCTTGTAGTCGTCGTCGGAGGTGAGCAGCGGGTCGCCGAGCGAGATTTTGTCGAACTTGTCGGCGTACTTGTCGAGCTCGTCTTTCACGTCGGTGTATTCCAGGCCACCCATGAGATGCGTCGGCTGCACGACGATTTCCTTCACGCCGTCTTCCACGCAGCGGTCGAGCGCCTCGGTCATGTTGTCGATCGTGATGCCGTCGCGCTTCTTCAGCTTGTCGATGATGATCTGCGCGGTGAAGGCGCGGCGGATGTCGTAGTCCTGCCAGTACTTCTCGCGGATAGCGTCTTCGATGGCGCCGATGGTGATGTGGCGCGAGTCGTTGTAGCTCGTGCCGAAGCTCGTGACGAGGATGACCGGCTTCACGGCCTTCTCCTTTTCACTCGATTTCTCGGAACTCGCGGAGGTGTTGGAGCAGCCCGCGAGCGCGACTCCGGCGAGCGCGACGGCTCCGGTTGCTGCGGCGCCCATGAAGCCGCGGCGTGACATCTGGTCGGACATGGTTTTTCCTTTCCTCGGTTTGCCGGTCCCCCGGCGACAGTTGCTTGTCGGCACAAGCGAAAGAAAAGCGCACCCCTCGGGGTTCACAAGGAGCTAACGCCACGGCGATGCCGTGAGGAAAAGGCGAAGCAGTCTGGCTTGGGGCGCGAGGCGGTTCGCCCGCGCGTCCTATACAGTAATGTCCCTTGCCCAGGTTTCCCACCTGGTTCCCTCCGCAAGCCAGCGCGGGCTGTGCGGGCGCCGCGCCGGTCATTTCCTTTTATCCGATTGTCATATGCTCGTTGCCGAATCTTTTACTATGATAGTGGGCACTTGTGAACGTGTCAAAGCCAGGGCGGGCGGCATTGCGCCTCCTGCCTGCGTATTTGCGCCGATTGCCGCCGCAGGCGCCGTGTTTTGCCCGCTGCGCGAATGGCGGCGTAAACGGTTGCGATGAGAAACGGGAAGGGAAGGCTCGGATGATTCATATCGTTGGCGCAGGCTCGGGCGCCGCCGACCTTATCACGCTGCGCGGGGCGCGCCTTCTGCGCGCAGCCGACGTGGTCGTTTGGGCGGGAAGCCTTGTGAACCCCGAGCTGCTCGCTGAGTGCAAGGAATCCTGCATCGTCTACGACAGCGCACACATGACCTTGGAGGAAGTGCTCGACGTGATGTGCGCGGCAGATGCGCGGGGCGAGGACGTGGTGCGCCTGCACACGGGCGACCCGTGCCTGTACGGCGCCATCCAGGAGCAGATGGACGCGCTCGACGCGCGCGGCGTGGACTACGAGGTGGTGCCCGGCGTGTCGAGCTTTTGCGGTGCCGCGGCGGCACTTCGACAGGAATACACGCTGCCGGGAATCAGCCAGTCGGTCGTGATCACGCGGCTTTCCGGACGCACCCCCATGCCCGCGGGCGAGGGCATGCGCACCATGGCGGAAAGCGGCTCGACCATGGTCATCTTCCTGAGCTCGGGTATGCTCGCCGAGCTTTCCGCCGAGCTTTTGGCCGCGGGCCGCAGTTCCGACGAGCCGGCGGCGCTCGTGTACAAGGCGACCTGGCCTGAGGAGCGCGTGGTGCGATGCACAGTGGGCACGCTCGCCGATGCGGGCGCGCGAGAGGGCATCGACCGCACGGCGCTCGTGGTGGTGGGCCGCGTGCTCGGAGCTCGCGGCGGGCTTGCGCACAACGGCGCGCAAGCGGAGTCGTACGAGCGCAGCAAGCTTTACGACCCTTCTTTTGCCACGGGGTATCGGAAGGCGAGCAGCTAGCGTGGCCTTCGAGCACTACATATATACCGGGACGACCCGCCTGCGCTGCGGCTACACCACGGGGAGCTGCGCCGCGCTCGCGGCGAAGGCGGCCTGCGAGATGCTCTTGTCACGAAAGCCCGTCGGCCTCGTGTCGATCGTCACCCCCGGCGGGCTGCCCGTCGAAGCGAACGTGGTCGACGCATGCATCGGCGAGGGGTGCGCCCAGTGCGCCGTGCGAAAGGACGCAGGCGACGATGCCGATGTGACCGACGGCGTGCTCGTGTACGCGCGCGTGGAACATGCGGGGTCGGGTACGGGTGCTGCGGGCAGCAAGGGCGTGCCCACGCGCGAATCGGAAGTTTCCGTCGATGGCGGCGTGGGCGTGGGGCGCGTGACGTTGCCCGGGCTCGAGCAGCCGGTGGGGGCGGCCGCCATCAACGCGACGCCGCGCGCGATGATCACCTCGGCGGTGCGCGAGGTGTGCGCCGCGCACGGCTTTTCTGGAAATATTGCTGTGACTATTTCGGTACCCGAGGGCGTTTCCCTTGCCAAAAAGACCTTCAACCCGCACCTGGGGATAGAGGGCGGCATCTCCATCCTGGGCACGACGGGCATCGTCGAGCCACGCAGCCTCGCTGCCTTGCGCGACAGCATCGAGCTCGAGATCCGGCAGCATGCGGCTATGGGGCGGCGCGGAGTCGTACTCACGCCCGGCAACTACGGCGGGCAGTTCATCTCGGGGCATTTCCACCTAAACGGTGCGCCGGTGGTCTTCATCTCCAACTTCGTGGGCGATGCGATTGATTGCTGCGTTCGCGAGGGATTTACCAATGTCCTTCTTGTGGGACACATCGGCAAGCTGGTGAAGGTCGCGGGCGGCATCATGGACACCCATTCGCGTACCGCCGACTGCCGCGCGGAGATTCTGGCCGCCCACGCGGCCATGGCCGGCGCGGGCGCGAAGACCGTTCGCGAGATCATGTCGTCGGTCACGACCACGGCGGCGCTCGAGGTAATCGAGGACGCCGGCGTGGGGGACGCTGCGCGCGCCTCGCTCGCTGCGGCAATCGAGGACAGGTTGCGCCGCCGCGCGGCGGGCGCATGCGACATCGCCGCGGTTGTGTTCGACGCCGAGCGCCACGAGCTTTTCCGCACGTCGGGCGCCGATGCAGTTATCGGGGAATTGGGGGCGACGTATGAGTAAAGGCGTCCTGTACGGGGTGGGCCGCGCAATCGGCTGGCCGGGGACGAAGGTGGTCATGCAGGTGCGCCGCTCGCTTGCGGACACGAAGCGCATCCTTCGCGAGGAGGGCGCCTTCGACGGTGCCGAGCTCGTAGAGGACTGTGGGCTTCCGGGCGAGCGCGTGTACCGCTCGCTCGACGATGTGCCCGATCGGGGCAGCTACTTCTCGACGATGGTGGTGCGCTAGATGAGGGTCTCCTGCATAGCGTTCACTGAGAGGGGGTATGCGTTGGCGGAGCGCACCGCACGCGCGCTTTCCGATTGCGCGCAGACAGGTGAAGACGACCCTGGCTGGGACGTTTCCGTTTCGCGCGGGTTCGGCGAGGGGAAGGCCGACCTGCGCGCATGGACGGCGCTCGCGTGGGAAGCGTCGGACGCGCTTCTGTTCGTGGGCGCGGCGGGCATCGCCGTGCGGGCGATCGCGCCGCATGTCGCCTCGAAGGCAAACGATCCCGCGGTTGTGGCGATCGACGAGGCGGGGCGCTTTGCCGTCCCGCTTTTGTCGGGGCATTTGGGCGGTGCGAACGAGCTTGCGCAAACTGTGGCACGCGCGGCAGGGGCCATCCCCGTCATCACCACGGCGACCGACGTCCGCGGCGTGTGGGCGGTGGATACGTGGGCGCGCTGTGCGGGGCTCGTCGTTTCGAATCCCGAGGCTATCAAGCGAGTGTCGGCGCGGCTGCTTTCGGGTGGGCGCGTGGCGCTCTATTCCGACATGCCGATTTCGGGACAGCCGCCTGAGGGGGTTGACATTGCGTCCCACCGCGCTCGGGCCGATATCGTCGTGTCGCCGTTCGCTGGCGCGAATGGAGGTGCGTCCTTTCGCGCGGCGGAGACAACGGGCGAGGTCGTGCCCGCCGGTGAGACGGGGAAGCCGGCGGGCGTGCGGGCGCAGGCGCCTGCACCCGAGCCGCTTCGCCTTGTCGTGCCTTGCATCGTTGCGGGCATAGGGTGCCGTCGCGGTGCGTGCGCCGAAGCCATCGGGGAGGCGTTTCTTCTCGCGTGCGGGCAGGCGGGCATCTCGCCTTCGGCCGTGCGCGAGGCGGCGACGATCGACGTGAAGGCGCACGAGGAGGGTCTGCTCGCCTTCTGCCGCGCGCGCAATATCCCGCTTGCGACGTATTCCGCAGAGGAGTTGTCGCAGGTCGAAGGCAGCGTTTCGCCATCTGATTTCGTGCGCGCGACGGTGGGGGTCGACAACGTGTGCGAGCGCGCGGCGCTCGCGGACGGGGGTAAACTTATCTTCCCGAAGCTCGCTCACGGCGGCGTGACCGTCGCGTTTTCCAAGGTAACTATCGAACTTTCGTTTAAGGAGCGGTGATGGGAAAGCTCTTCGTGGTGGGGATCGGCCCGGGCGGCCCCGACGGCATGACGATTGCGGCTCGGCGCGCGCTCGAGGCGGCCGACATCGTTGTGGGGTACACGAAATACGTGGAGCTCGCGCTCGCCGCCGTGCCCGACGCGGCGCATCTCGCGACGCCGATGATGCACGAGGTCGAACGGTGCCGCCTGGCGCTTTCGCGCGCGCAGAGCGGAGAAGCAGTGGCGCTCGTGTGCAGCGGTGACGCGGGCGTGTACGGCATGGCGAGCCCCGTGCTGGAGCTTGCGGAGGACTACCCCGATGTAGACGTGGAAGTTATCGCCGGGGCCACCGCGGCTCAGAGCGGGTCGGCGGTGCTCGGCGCCCCGCTTGCCCACGACTTCGCGGTCGTGTCGCTCTCCGACCTGCTCACGCCGTGGGAGGTCATCGAGCGCAGGCTGAATTGTTAGTTACTGTAATCTGTTCTTTTCTCATGATAAAAATCTCCTTTTT
>JAUUSS010000064.1 GCA_030841765.1 Collinsella aerofaciens
AATCCAAGGGTTATACCCTAAGAGCAAACCACCCCTTTTAGGGGTGGTTTTGATTCAGCTCCATTTCAAACTCGGCTGCATGGACGAACGTGCGAAACAGATTCTTGGCAAGCGAGTCGAGCAGACGCGCAGGGACCTTGGTATCTCCAAGGTCGATTTTTGTGTGGCAGCAGGAATCAGCCGCCCCTATCTCGACAGAATCGAAGATGGAACGGCAAATTTCACGCTCAAGGTTCTATTTAAGATCGCACCCGCACTCGGCATGACGGTGTCAGAGCTTCTCGAGGGTATCGAATAGGGGATACCCGTCGACAACTGAATTACGCCATTGGGATGCGATCGTGGTTGACTTGGCTGTAGAACAGGCGCTGGATCTCGGCGGCATCACGTGACTGGCCGAGTGCCCACATGGTTTTGGCCACGAGCGTCTCGGTGGTCATGTCATCGCCGCGCAGAATGCCCGGATGATCGGCGTAAGCGCGGCCGACCTCATAAACGCCCAGGTCGAGGCCCTCTTCAGGGACCTGCGTGGTCATAACGACGGTGCGACCCGAATCGACCCAGCGGAAAATTGCCTCTTGGAACGACTCGCCGGACTCGCCAAACTCGGGAATACCGCCAATGCCAAAGGTCTCTAGGATTACAGCGTCGTAGCTATCGGCAAGGGCGTCCAGAATGCCTGGGTTCACGCCGGGCGTGAGCTTAAGGACAAACACGCGCGGGTCGATGCTGTCGTAGAAACGCACCGGGTTTTCGCCCCGATGCGTGCCGTGAAGCCCGTTGCGCACGATGCGGTCGTTTCGGATATAGGCGATGGGCGGATAGTTGACGCTAATGAACGCGTTAAAGCTCATGGTGCGCTGTTTGCGGGCGCGCGTGCCGGCAATGGCTACGCCGCCAAACACGATTGAGACGTCGTGCGAGTGCTCGTCGAGCGCATAGAGCAGGCTCTGGTACAGATTGAGTTTGGCGTCAGTAAAGGGATTGCCCATGGGCTTTTGCGAGCCGGTGAGTACGATAGGCTTGGGGCTGTCCTGAATCAGATAGGAAAGCGCCGCCGCGGTGTAGCTCATGGTGTCAGTGCCGTGCAGAATCACGAAGCCGTCGTGGTCGGCATAACCCTCGACGATGACGTCGCGGATACGCATCCAGTCACTGGGGCGCATATTGGTGCTGTCGATGTTCATCGGCTGCACCACGTCGAGCTCGCAGAGGCCCGAGATCTCGGGGACGCTCTGGGCGAGCTCCTCACCGGTCAGGGCGGGGGAGAGGCCGTTGCCGTCCTCGGTCGATGCGATGGTGCCGCCCGTGGCGATGAGAAGGATGCGCTTCATGCTGGTATTCCTATCGTATTTGCCGCCGCAGAGGCGGAGTCGTTCGGCAGTATTGTGGCACAGGGCGTCCAATGTTCAAACGTAATACATCATCTGTAACGTTTAGTAACACTTCAATTGCCGTCAAATAAGGGCCCAGGTCGTGCGTTTGCCGTGCGCTGATGGCTGCGAGGGACGAGAAACCCCATATAACGTGTACACTATGAAAGTTATTTTCGTTCATTCACGCGGGTGGGCACCGGCTCCCCGCCAACAGGAGGGGGAAACCATGGATCAAAAGGCTTCCGCAAAGGTCCTCGTACTCGACTTTGGTGCGCAGTACGGTCAGCTCATTGCCCGTCGCGTCCGCGACCTCAACGTGTATTCCGAGATCGTTCCCTGCGACATCTCGGCCGATGAGATTCGCGAGATGAACGCCTCTGCGCTCATCCTTTCTGGCGGCCCGGCCTCCGTGTACGCCGAGGACGCTCCGTCCATCGATCCCGCCATCTTTGACCTGGGCCTTCCCGTCCTGGGCTTCTGCTACGGCCATCAGATCACGGCCGTGACGCTCGGCGGCAAGGTCGGTCACTCCGAGGTGGGCGAGTACGGCCGCGCCACTATTACGCGCACTGCCGGCGCCAAGCTCTTTAACTCCACGCCCATGGAGCAGACCGTGTGGATGAGCCACCGCGACGCCGTGTCCGAGGTGCCCGAGGGCTTTACCGTTACCGCCAGCACCGACGTGTGCCCGGTTGCCGCTATGGAGTGCGTCGAGCGCAAGATCTTCACCACGCAGTTCCACCCCGAGGTCAAGCACTCCGAGTACGGTCAGCAGCTGCTGAGCAACTTCCTGTTTGAGATCTGCGGCCTGGAGCCCAATTGGAGCATGGACAACCTGGTCGAGACCATGACGGCCGAGTTCCGCGAGAAGGTCGGCGACGACCGCGTGATTCTGGCCCTGTCCGGTGGCGTCGACTCCTCCGTCGTGGCTGCGCTGGGCGCCCGCGCCGTGGGCAAGCAGATGACCTGCGTGTTCATCAACCACGGCCTGCTGCGCAAGGGCGAGCCCGAGCAGGTGGAGGAGGTCTTCACCAAGCAGTTCGATGTCGACTTTATCCACGTCCACGCCGAGGACCGCTATGCCGAGCTTCTGGCCGGCGTGACCGAGCCCGAGGAGAAGCGCCGCATCATCGGCACACAGTTCTGGAAAGAGTTCTTCGCCGTGGCTCAGCAGCTCGAGACCGATGGCAAGCCGGTCAAGTACCTGGCTCAGGGCACCATCTACCCCGACATCATCGAGTCCGGCGCTCGCAAGACGGGCGGCAAGACGGCCACCATCAAGAGCCACCACAACCTGATCCCGTTCCCCGAGGGCGTGCACTTCGACCTCATCGAGCCGCTCGACCACTTCTTTAAGGACGAGGTCCGTGCGCTTGGTCTGGCGCTCGGCCTGCCGGGTCATATCGTGTTCCGTCAGCCCTTCCCGGGCCCGGGTCTGGCCATCCGCATCATCGGTGCGGTCGACAAGGAGAAGCTCGAGATCCTCAAGAACGCCGACGCCATCGTGCGTGAGGAGCTCGACGCCTACAACCAGCGTCTGTTTGAGCAGACCGGCGAGCGCAACTCCGAGCACAGCTGCTGGCAGTATTTCGCGGTCCTGCCCGACATCAAGTCCGTTGGCGTTATGGGCGACGAGCGCACCTATCAGCGCCCGATCATCCTGCGTGCCGTCGAGTCCAGCGATGCCATGACCGCCGACTGGGCTAAGCTGCCCTATGACGTCCTGGCCCGCATCTCCGGCCGCATCGTTGCCGAGGTTCCCGGCGCCAACCGCGTGTGCTACGACATCACGTCCAAGCCGCCCGCGACGATCGAGTGGGAGTAGGCTGATAGGGTTCTGACCTGCACTTTTGAGTGCCGCACTGTGCCGCTGAGTTTCGTTTCGTACGAGAGTCATGGCAAAGCCGCCAGCGACGGCGGTGAGTAAATACGGTAATCTGGCCTCCGTTCCCGCGTTGGGACGGAGGCTTTTTCTTTGCCGTTTTACTCCCTTTCACCTGCGATTTCGCGATTTACTCCCCGTATTTCAAGACGACAAGGCACGGGGCGGTATTCGGAGGAACGGGAGTAAAGATTTATCCCGAATGAGTAGACGCGCGATTTTTGTCCCCGAGAACGAAACGAGGCCGTTTCGAGGCCCGTGAAACTCAAATCGAACTCAACGGGCGTTTTTACGGTCTCCGTACGGCGTTTCCCCAGGTGGTTAATGGGGAGTAAAGAATCTCGCCGCCTCAATGAAAACGGGAGTAATCAGGGGAAATGCCGCAGTGTACTGCCGTGTGCCGCCATGTAAGCCACCGCGTCATTTACTCCCCATTTACGCTTGAAATGCCTTTGCATGCAATGGGGAGTAAAAACTCAGCTTACGCAGGAGCGAGCGGAGCTCACCGCCTAGCCTGGCGTCCTGATTCGGTTGCGTTGATTGCGAAATGCGGGGAGCCGTTACAGCAAGGCTTTCCAGTCCTCGTACTCGTCGGCGTCGATCTCGCCGTTCTCGAGCCGTGCGCGCTTCTCTGCCCACAACTCGATCGCCATCGCGGCTTTGGGCGCGTGCGGCGCCTTGGGGTTCAGGGAGAGGCCCGAACCGTCGGCTGAGGGAACTATGCCGAAGGAGTCTTCGAGCCGCACGAGCAGCGACATGAGGTCGCCTGCGGTCTCGACGCCGTAATCCTTGAGGGCGTTGACGGATACGCCTAGTGCTGCGGCGATGGATTCGAGCAGCTCGGGCTTCACGGCGCGGATGCCGCTCTCGTAGTGGCGCACGGCCCCCTCGGTCAGGCCGACCGCCTCGGCAAGCTGCGCTTGCGTCATGCCGCGCGACTTGCGGTACCGCCTTATGTTCTCGCCTACGGACATGCGCCCTCCTCCTGGAATTACGTACCCGCACATCTTACCAGCGTACGCAAATGTACGCAATTCTATTGACAGTACAGATATGTACGTTTACTCTGAATCTGTAAACCGTACGTATCTGTACGCTAATGACAGGAGGAGCCATGGACGAGAAGGTGGCAAAGACGCCGAGACCGCACATGCTGGATGCGGACGAGGTTGCGGAGCTGCTGAGGATCAAGAAAGGCAGCGCCTACGAGGTGATCAGGAAGATAAACGCCGAGCAGGAGGCGCGCGGGCGCGTGGTTATCCGCGGACGCGTTCGAAGTGACGTCTTCGACGCCCTGTACTTCCCGGAGGTGGACTGACATGCCGGTGTACAAGGACGACAGCAACGGCACGTTCTTCGTGCAGTGCTACTACCGCGACGCCCGCGGCTCGAAGCGCCACAAGACAAAGCGCGGCTTCTCCTCCGAGGTGGAGGCGGCCGTATGGGAAAGCCAGTTCAAGAGCCTTAACGGCGGGGCCATGGACATGACGTTTTCCGAGTTCGTTGAGGTGTACGCCTCCGAGGTGAAGCCTCGCATACGCGAGCATACGTGGATCACCAAGGAGTACATCATCAACGACAAGCTCGTGCCGTTCTTTGGGGATATGCGCATGTGCGATGTGAGGCCGATCGACGTTATTAGGTGGCAGAACGAGCTTACTGAACACCGGGACGCCGACGGTAAGCCCTGGGCGCCGACGTACCTGCGCACGGTGAACAACCAACTCAACGCCATCTTCAACCACGCCGAGCGCTACTACGGGCTCACCGACAACCCGGTGCGAAGGGTCGACAAGATGGGCTCGAAGAAGGGCGGCGAGATGCAGTTCTGGACCAAGGACGAGTACCTGAGGTTCAGCGAGGCCGTCATGGACAAGCCGCTCTCGTTCCACGCCTTCGAGCTGCTCTACTGGACGGGCATCCGCTGCGGCGAGCTTCTGGCGCTCACTCCGTCCGACTTCATGCTGGAGAGTTCGCGTCTGCGCATCAACAAGTCGTACCAAAGCCTCCACGGCGTAGACACCGTGACCGATCCCAAGACGCCCAAGTCGGTGCGCACGATCGTCATGCCCGCCTTCCTGCGCGACGAGATGGCGGACTTCATCGAGCTACGAGACGACGTCGCCCCCGACGAGCGCCTGTTCGCCGTTACCAAGCACTTCCTGGCCCACGAGATGGAACGAGGGTGCAAGGCGTCTGGCGTGAAACGCATCCGCATACACGACATACGCCACAGCCACGTGAGCCTGCTGATCGAGATGGGCTTCTCCGCGCTGGCCATCGCCGAGCGCATGGGCCACGAGGCGGTGGACATCACCTACCGATACGCGCACCTGTTCCCCACGAAGCAGGACGAGATGGCCGCCGCCCTTGACGGGGCGAGGGGATAAGAAGGATGCCGTGCGAGAACAGCGCCCGCAAGCGCAGTAAGACGATGGCGTTCCGCTGCACGCCCGAGGAGCATAAGCTCATATGCGAGATGGCCGCCTGGAGCGGCATGAACAGGCAGGACTACATCATCGCCAAGCTCACCGATGCCCAGGTCGAGGTGAGACCCTCTGTGAGCGTGCAGAAGGCGCTGAAGGACTCGATGGCGGAGTTGGCCAAGGAAGTACGGCTGGCGGCCTCCTACAGCGAGCTGAGCGAGTCTCTGCAGCAGAGAGTCGAGCACGTGATGAGGTTCTTCCTGGCGCTCGGCGAGCCTATTGACTCGCGAGTGGACGACGCGTCTCAGGAAGAATCGTTCCCGGCGATGGCGACTGAGGTCGAAACTAACGACAACGCCGACAATGCAAGTATCTTTGGAATGGGTCGCGGCTAACGCTCATCTAAGCGCCGACCAGGAACTGCGATTCTTTAGGGTGTTGCCCGCAAAGCAAATAGTTAATCTTCCGCGAAAGGAAGCTAAACGGTCCGTTCCTCGACATAGAGGATCTCGTTTTGCGCCTCCAGGATTCGCGCGGCGTCGCCGATGCGCTCGGCGCACCTCTCGCTTATCGACCTCAGGGCCAGGACCCCCTCGACGTCGAGCAGGTCCAGCTGGTCGGCGTGCGCCAGGGACTCGAGCAGCTGGTCCAGGCCCCTCGCCAGCCTTCCTGCATCCGCCACCGCGTCAAGCAGCTCACGACGCTCGTCCTTCTCGTTGATATCCATCATTGGCTGTCCTCCTTCTTCCGACGGACGTGTTGCGCAGCACCGTAGCCGTTCCGCATGGAGAACCATCTCGCCACCGCGATCCCGTGCGCATATTGGCCGCAAGCGGCGCGGGGAATGCCGTCCCGATGCGGACCACGGCACCGCGACTCGGGAACGCGCCGTCGTTCCCGCCGCGGCGTCGTCTCCAATCCCACGGGAGCCCAGCAACCGCCGACAGATCGCATCCCATGCCTGGAAGCCTCGGCGCCCATGCCTGATTCCATGCCGCACGCCTGCGCCCTTCCGATCCGAAACCCGCCCCGGCGTTCCTTGGACGCGCAGGGTCGCACGCCGGCAGGCGGCCCGCAAGGGCCGCGACACTTTTTCGGGTTCTTCGCTCCATGCGCTGCGCGCGCGAACAACGCGAAAAACTGCCGTCGGAATACTTCTATTTCCACGCCCGACTTCGCTTCCTCCCTTGCCGGCACGCCCGCGCCGCATGCGACTCACGCGACGCAAGGCACGCCACAGGGGCGGGCCTCCGAGTCTAAGGAGCAAGACATGAACGACATGAAGGAAAAGGCGATGGGCGCGGTCAGGACCTTCCTCGAGCGTAAGGGCTACGAGATCGTCGATGAGGCCTGGCAGGGGCCCGAGGGCATCGGCGGAATCGACCTCGTGGCGGTGGACGAGGACGGGACCCTGGTCTTCGTCGACGCCACGGTCCGGATCGGAACGGACGGCTTCCCCGAGGCCCACAGGGCGCGCGGGCTGCGCGAGGCGCTGGCGGCGACGTGGCTCGCCGGCAACGGCGACGACTACGCCGACACGCCGGTCCGCTTCGACGAGGTGGCGATGATGGTCGTCAAGGAAAACCGAGCGCTCCTGCGCCACCACATCAACTGCTTCGGCGAGATGGAGCCGCTCTCCTAGGCGGCGCGCCCGGCCCCGGGCTCCCGGGGCCGGGTTTCCCCGAATCCACCCCTTGTACCACGAAAGCGTACATATCCGTACGTTTTCGTGGTACACTCCGCTTGTCGGACAAATCCGTACGGTTTTGTCCCGACGCTCCGAGACTCGGGGCGCGCCGGACCGGATGCGCCGAGGCGCGCCCCACGCTAGAGAGGACGCGACCCATGCGCACGATAGCCATTTCCAACTACAAGGGCGGCGTCGGCAAGACGACGACCGCCGTGAACCTGGCGGCGATCTTCGCCGCCCGGGGCCTTCGGACCCTGCTTGTCGACCTCGACCCGCAGGCGTCTGCCACAGACTTCTTCGGCCTCTACGACCGGGCCGTCTCCGAGCGGCGCACGTCGGTCGAGCTGCTCTACGGCGGCGCGCCCGTGGAGGAGGTCGCCTACGCTGCCGGGGAGAACCTCGACGTGGTGGCCTCGACCATCGACCTCGTCGACCAGAACGAGATGCTCCTGCGCGAGCAGCGACTCAAGTTCGCCCTCGACGACGCCTCGGGCTCCTACGACGTCTGCCTCATCGACTGCAGTCCCGTGATGCGCAGGCTCGCCTTCAACGCCTACCTCGCCGCGGCGGAGGGCGGCATGGTCGTCATCCCCGTGAAGCTCGACTCCACCGTGATGCGCGGCACGGCGCTCACCGTCGAGGCGACGCGCTCCATCGCCGACGCTCTGCGCATGCCCACGCCCCGCTGGAAGATACTGCGCACCTGCGTGCCCGGCCGCATGACCAACGCCGAGGCCACGGGCGCGGCCGTGCTCGACGGGTTCTTCCCGGACGAGCAGTTCGAGACGGTCATCCACGCGAGCAGCAAGGTCTGCGAGGGCAGCTGGCAGTGGAAGCCGGTGGCCGCCTTCGAGCCGGGGAGCCGCCCCGCGCGCGACTACAAGGCGCTCGCAGACGAGGTGTGCCGTGAACTCGCCTAGGCAGGTGGCCGCGGGCTTCACCATCACGGGGCTTCTCGACGGCGCGTCGCGCACCCGCGGGCGCTACCCGGTGTCCGAGATCGCGGTGGCCGACATCGCCGACCACCCGGCGAACGCCGCGTACTCTATGGACCCTGCTGGGATAGCTGAGCTCGCCGAGTCCATACGCGAGGACGGCCTCACCGACCTGCCGCTCGTGCGAAAGGTCGGCGACGGCTCGTGGCAGATGGTCTCCGGGCATCGGCGCAAGGCCGCCTACGCGCTGCTCGCGAAGGACGACCCCGCTTACGAGAGGATGCCCTGCCGCGTGATAGAGGGCATCGACGACGAGCGGGCGGTGACGCTGCTCCACGCAGCGAACTACTTCACCCGCGCGCTCACCGTGACCGAGCGCGCCGCCGCGACCGAGGCGCTCAGGGGCGACGCCGTGCGCCTGCGCTCCGAGGACCCCTCGCTCTCCGGCATGCGCGTCGACGACGTGAAGGCCGCCATCATCGAGCGGCAGACGGGCCGCAAGGTCTCCGGCAAGACCATTGCGCGTGAGGAGAGGCTGGCCCGCCGGATTGCCGAGGACCTCTCGCCCGAGTGGGCCGCCGAGGCCGATCGCGGCAACCTCAGCGCCGAGGCGGTGCGCTCGCTCGCGGGCATGCCGAAGGAGCGCCAGGCGGAGATGCACGCCGCAATGGAGCCCTGGCGGCGCACCAAGCGGGAGCTCTCCGACTACGTGAGGAGCGAGAGCAAAACGCAGGCCGGCCCCGACGGGCGCATCTCCAAGGCAGCGAGGCTCGTCGCCGATTTCCTCGAGAGCCCGCCCGAGAGCCCGAGCGCGGCCGACCTCTCGCTGCTGCGTGAAATGGCGCTCATGACCGCGCCGTACGCGGAGGCGGGCACCGATGCCCGAAAGCGTCGCAGAAGGGCCTCAGGCCCGAAATCCAGCAAGTAGCCTATGGCGTCCGACACTTCGGTCGGGCGTCCATAGCACTTGGGGACCGGGCGGCCTCGGACCCGTCATGCCGCGGGCCGTTTAAGAGCCCGCTTTCGCGAGGCCCGGTCCCAGAGGCGGCGCCCGAGCCGGGCCGCCGCCTGCGGGGGATCCCCCGCGCCCCTAGAGAAACGCGCCCGCCGCACGGCGGGCCCGAGGAAAGGAATCCGCCATGAAAGAGGAAGCCGACGCCGCCAAAGGCAAGGAGCGTCGAGTCACGTTCCGCATGGAGGGAAGCGACTACGACGCGCTTTGCGAGCGGTGCGAGCGCGCCGGCCTCAGCAAGTCGGAGTACCTGCGCTACCTCGTTCGCATACCGCTGTCGACGGATGCCAACGCGGGAGACGAGCACCGCATACTCGTGGACCGCAGGGCCCTTTGGTCGATGTCTCGGGAGCTCACGAAGTGGGGCTACCACTACAACCAGGCAGTGCACGCGATGAACCTCATCAACTTCCACGCCCGCCACGGGCACGTCGACCGGGACCTCGTCGCGGAGAGCATCCCAACGATCGAGCACGAGCTCGCCGACGTGAACGGCGCGGCCCGCGAGATGGCGGCCGAGCTCGGGCGCATCGGCGCCGACTCGCTCGTGGAGGGCTCGCCATGCCGATCCTGAAGCCGATAAGCGGCCACGGCTCGACGGGTGGCATCCGCCGCTACCTCGAGAAGGGAGGCCGCGCCCTGGCGCGAGACCTGTTCAACCTGAGCTACGACGAGCGCGACGCCGGCGCTCTGGGAGAAGCCGCCAAGGAGGCCTGCGCCTGGGACGCCGAGATGGACGCCACGCGCGCCGCGTTCGGCACGGACGCCTCATGGAGGGGCAAGCCCGCGCGCACGTTCAAGCACTTCGTGCTCTCGCCGGACCCCGGTGACGACATCGACCTGGCCGCTCTGCGGGAGCTCGCGTGCTCGTGGGCGCTCAAGCACTTCGGCGACCACGAGATCGCCATCGTCTACCACGACGACAACGCCCGCGGCATACCGCACGCGCACATCGTCGTGAACAACGCGAACCTCCGTACCGGCTACCGCATGCAGACCCAGCACCCGGAGGACCTCAACCGAGACCTGCAGGACATGGCGCGAGCGCGCGGGCTGTCCGGGCTCTCCAACGACAGGTCGCCCGTATCGCCCTCGAGGGCACGCGGGCGGGCCGGCGCGGGCGGGCCCAGGAGCCGCAGGAACGTCTACCTTGGAAGGGCCGAGAAGGAGATCATGCGCTCGGGCGGCTACTCGTGGGTCGGCGACATCCGCGCCCGCGTCGCACTCGCCAAGACCACGGCGCGCGACGAGGCGGAGTTCCTCGGCATCCTCGACGCCCTGGGCGTGCACGTCGCCGACAACTCGGCCAAGGCGCGGCGGGACGACTGGGTGTTCAGCCTTGTCGAGGAGCCGTCCAAGAGGGTTAGCGGCGAGCGTCTTGGGTTCGTCTACGGCAAGGAGATGCTCCGCCGGCGCTTCGAGCGCGAGGGCGCCTACCGTCCCACGGACGCGAGCACCGCGCGCATTCGCGAGGCCGCTGAGCGCGCCCTCGAGCTCAACGACCTCTCGGAGCTGAGCAAGCTCTCCTCGGCGCTCGAGACCTGTGCGAAGTTCGACGTCGAGTCCATCGAGGAGTTCGGGCTCAGGATGGCGACGCTGGAGCGCCGCGGCCAGGCGGGCGGCGAGGGGTACCGCCGCCTCGAGGCTGCGCGCGATTACATGGCGATGAACGGGCTCATGCCGCTCAAGACCCGCTACGGGGACGATCGCGGGCGCGGCGCTGCCGAAGGAAACTCTCGCGACGGCCGTCGCGAGGACGAGCAACAGCGAATCCTCGCCGCCGAGCGGCAGCGGGCTCAGCAGGACCAGCGCAGGGAGAGGGGCCGGAGATGATGGTGAGGATAGAGTATGAGGGCGGCAGGACGACGCTGTTCGACACGCTCTCGTTCACGGAGGGGTCGCCGTTCTCCGGCGCGAACATGCTCACGGAGTTCGAGCTCGAGATGCGCGAAGAGCCCGAGAAGGGGCTCTGGCTCACGGCGAACTGGCACCAGGTGCGCGACGACTGGCGTGCCGACGCGCCCGCGGACGGCATCCCGGCCGCGCGCAGGTCCCGCGGGTGGCGCTTCATGCTGGCCTCGGAGGCGGAGCTTGGGCGCGCCCGCCGCGTCCTGCTCGACGGCGACGAGGCGTTCGCCCGGGTGCGGGGCTACCTGTGCGACGCGGCTGCAATTTGCGCTTGCTACCGCGAGCACGTGGGCCCTCCCTCAAAACCGCTGAAATCGCAGATAAGGGACCTGCAGCGCGCGCTGGGGAGGGCGGAGGTCCCGGGCGTGCCAGACGAGCTGGCGAGGCTGCTCGCGCAAGAGAAGGAAGAGGGCGCCGAGGAGGGCGCCCGCAAGGTAAAGGAAGATTGGGGTGACGTCGATGAAGAGGCTTGGTAGGTTCCTCATGGCGGCGCTAAAGGTCACGCTGGGCTTTTTCGTCTGGCTGTTCCGCGCCGTGTTCAAGTGGGTGATGTGAAACACGCTTGCGTAGCGGAATTGCCGGCAACGACTCACAAACCGAGAAGCTGTTTCTTCTTCGCGGCGTAATCCTCATTTGTTATGGCGCCTGCGTCGAGAAGCTGTTTCCATTTTAGTAGCTCATCTGGCGCAGATAAAGCATCGGCCTGACGCGAGGGGCTGTTCGCCGTGCGCATGGATTCCTCTTGCTCTTCCGCTTCAGCCGCCTTGTCATCGAGTTTGCTTTCGATGAATCGAGCTATCTCTATGGCGGCTTGCTTCCTGTTCTCCCCTGGATCGAAAGAGAAGACTATTTTTTTCTGCTTTCTGGATACCGCTGTCGTGAAAAGGAGAAAACCGAGGTTCTCCTCTCCTTCTGGGATGTAGAACTCAAAATCGTCAACGTCTTTGTATCGAACCGTTTGCTCGCCAAAGGGGACGTCGAATTGCGGAAGCACAGGCAGGTCGTCTATTGTTGGCCGATTCGACTTCGATATCACTTCGCCGGCTATTTCCGCTCCAGCGCGCATGGCTATTTTCCCTAACGATCCGCCACTCGAGAAAGCTCCCAGAGCTATTTTTGCAAGATTGGCGGCATCAAAAGCGTCGACGTTATCGTCTTCGTCGATTGAAAGGCCGCGTCGCCCGCTCGCTATCAACCCCAATTGCTTGCGGGCGTCGCTTGGATCGAAATCATCTTCAGTGACGATAATGACCGACTCGTCTTTGACGACTAGCCCTTGATCGTTGCCGCCATCAAAGATCTTAAAGAGACCGGGAATTATCAAGCCGTCAAAGTAGGATCCCAGCTTAGTAATAGCATCTGAAGGAAAACCAGCGGAAACGGCTCGAGCAAGCGTCTTCTCTCGCTGCTCGTGAACCTCTTCGTTCGTCGAGTATATTTTGTTCTTCCACGTTGGAGCGAGTATCTTCATGGAGCACTTTTTGCAAAGGGTCAAAGCCCCGTAATGTTCTGGGAGGATGCTGTTGCCTTTACACGAGTCGCATATGGCCATTATCTCTTCTCCTGCTTCTTTTTAGTGGTTGAATCATTCCTGTAAGACCTCAAAGCAACCGCTTGGCCCGTTCATCGTAGATCTTGTCGAGCTCCGATTGCACGTACTCCTCTTTGAGCCTCGCGACGAAACGAGCATCCGAGAACAGTCGGTAGACGAGCACCGCCGCGCCTCCGAGGTCGAGGCACTTGGGGTTCTTCGTGATCGATGCCTGCACGACGCTGCTCGAGGTCGCGATGGTGTCGGAGATGAGGATGATCTTCTTGGTGCGCGCCTGGTACATCTCGGTGCAGTAGTCCGACCCGTCGTCCTTGAATATCAGCGAGCAGCCGTGGAGCGCCGCTATCAGCCAGTTGATGAGCACCGTCATGCCCGCCTGCATGCCGACTTTCAATACGTCGCCAGTGCTGACGTATTTGGTGAGGGCCTCGGTGTGCGCCTTGTCGAGAACGAGGTTGGCGAACGGGACCTGTATCCCGCACGGCGTGTAGAGGTCCGTGCCGATGTGGATCAGCTGCTTGACCAGGGCCGCTGCGGCGGCATCCGGCTCGCTCACGACGCGCCTTCCCGCCGCGACCAGCATCTCCACGGTCCCGGCGGGCGCCCCGATCAGCGGGTTCTTCCCGAAGGCGTCGTAGGAGACCGAGTAGGTCGCGGGGATCCGCGCGCCGATCCCGAAGACGTTGGCGTCCTTAACGCAGGTGATGCTGTTGGTCATGATGTTTGAGGTCCCGAACACGAGGCCGAGCACCGGGTCGTGGCCGAGGGTCGCGAACCGGTGGTTCGCCCCCTTGAACACCTTGAAGTTCTCAGC
>JAUUSS010000179.1 GCA_030841765.1 Collinsella aerofaciens
CCCAGTACCTGTTACAGATTGAGACATTTCCCTGGTTTCGCTGGGGTGGGGCTGCAACGTATTCCGTCCCCCCACATCCCCTCTTCCCTCCGTTAACCGATATGTCCGCAGCAATCCTGCCGCGCTGGATAATAATGGACAGATGTTCAAGTTTTCTGAGGGGGAGGAGTCCGATATGGCGTCTGCCGATCGTTCCACGTTGTTTATCAATGCGACCATCCTAGATGGTTCGGAACATATGGAGCCGCAGCCCGACATGGCCGTGGCCGTTGAGCGCGGTGTCATCACGTGGATGGGGCCGAGTGCTGTGGCGCAGGCGCCTGCAGGTGCCGAGGTCATCGACCTGGCAGGTGCGTATCTCATGCCAGGCCTCATCAATATGCATGTGCATCTGTGCGGTTCGGGCAAGCCGGTTTCGGCGGGCGATGCAGGCGCGCTGATGAAGAAGCTCGATAATCCCGTGGGGCGCGCCATCGTGCGCCATATTCTTAAGGGCAGCGCCCAACAACAACTGGCAAGCGGCGTGACCACGGTGCGCGGCGCGGGCGACCCACTGTTTGCCGACATCGCCGTTCGTAATGCCATCGACGCCGGCAAGTATCAAGGTCCTCGCCTGGTGGCGCCGGGAACGGGCGTCACGGTGCCGGGCGGCCATGGTGCGGGCTTGTTCGCCCAGGTGGCAAACAGTCCCGCCGAGGCAGCCGAACAGGTGCGCGACCTGTATGCGCGCGGTGCCGACGTCATTAAGCTGTTCGTAACGGGCGGTGTGTTCGATGCGACCGAGGTGGGCGAGCCGGGCGTGCTGCGTATGCCGGTGGAGGTTGCCGCGGCGGCGTGCAAGGCGGCGCACGATATGGGCCTTCCGGTCATGGCCCATGTCGAGAGCACCGAAGGTGTGAAGGCCGCGCTTCAGGCCGGCGTCGACACAATCGAGCACGGCGCTCCGATGACCCTCGAGATCCTGGAGCTGTACCGCGGCGCCGCGGGAACACAGCTCGAGGGACGCGCGCCGAGCGTGACCTGCACAATCAGCCCCGCACTGCCGTTTGTACTGCTCGATCCGGAAAAGACCCATTCTACCGATACGCAAAAGAAGAACGGCGACATCGTGTGCTCGGGCATCATCGAGAGCGCCCGTGCCGCACTGGAAGCTGGCGTTAAGGTGGGCCTTGGCACGGACTCAAGCTGCCCGTTCGTGACGCAGTATGACATGTGGCGCGAGGTCGCCTATTTTGCCAAGTATGTCGGCGTGAGCAACGCCTTCGCACTGCATACAGCCACGCAGGTTAATGCCGAGCTGCTGGGGCTGGGCGGCGATACTGGCACGATCGAGTGCGGCAAGGCCGCCGATATCCTGGTGACGCGCAAGAATCCGCTCGATGACCTGTGCGCACTGCGTGAGCCGATGCACGTGATGTGCCGTGGTGATCTGGTGCGCAAACTCAAGGTGAAGCGTATTCCCGAGGTGGACGCCGAGCTCGACACGATTATGGCCATGCCTGCCGAGGCGTTGGCCGAGGAGCTTGCCCGCGACGGCGTGGCGTAAGCGCGCGATATGGCGATGCGACAAGGGGGCAATCCTTTTGTCATAATTAGAAAAAGCCGAGGTCTCAACACGAGGCCTCGGCTTTTATTTGTCCCATGGTATGGCGGCTATGAGCGCGTCTCCATCTTGGCATGGCACTTGGGGCAGGTGACGCGGATCTTGCCTTTGCCCTTGGGAACGGAGAGCATCTGGCCGCAGTTGGGGCACTTGAGATAGGCCGTGGTCTTGCGGCCCTTCCACATCTTCTTGGCTGTGCGCTTGGCACGTTCAAAGTCTTCCTTGCTAGTACCGGCTGCGCGCGAGGCGTTGGCCGCTGCAGCTCCGCCGCCCAAGCTAGCTACAAACTTGCCCAAGCCGGGTACGTTTGCAGTCGCGGCGACAAAGGCCTCGTTCTCCTTGTGACGTGCGTCGATATTTTTGGACAGGCCGCGCAGCACGCCAATCACGATTACGGCGATGGCAATCCAGCTGAGCCAC
>JAUUSS010000065.1 GCA_030841765.1 Collinsella aerofaciens
GCTGCCGGGCGCCTCGCCAACCTCACGGCGGTCTCCTCGCGCGGGCGCGCCGTCGCGGCGAAGCTGCTCGCCCTTGCGGCGCTCGGCGCGGGCGCGCTGGCCGTGGCGCTCGGCGTGTTCGGGGCCGTGCTCGCCGTCGCCGGGCGCCTGCCGCTCGGGCCCGCTCCGCTTGCGGCCGCCTGGGCGGGCATCGTGCTGGGCAGCCTGCCCCTCTACGCGCTGGGGCTCGGCGTGGCCCTGCGCCTCGGCCGCAACGCCGCCATCGGCGCCGGCGCTGCGGGTATGCTCCTCGCGTTCTTCTCAGTGGGCGGACTTGCGCACGGCCTCATGACCGGCGAGCTCACCGGTGCTCTGGCGACGCCCCTGAGCTGGGTGCCGCTCGCCTGGCCCGCGCGCCTGGGGTCGCTCGGGGTGGAGGCCTTCATCGACGCCGCACGCGCGGCGGGCCCTCTCCTCACGACTGCGCTCGCTAGCCTCGTTCTCACCCTGGCAGCCGATGCCGTCCTTCTCGCCTGGTTCTGCCGCTTCGAGGACGGGAGGGCAGATGCGTAGGAGGCCGCTCGCCGCCATGCTCGTCCTCCTCTCGGCAGCGCTCGTCCTGGGCGGGAATGTCCTGCTCGACGCCGGCTGGGGGTCGGCGCTGCGCTCGATCGCCGACCGCGTGCTGCCCAACCCTGAGATCACCATGTGGGCGCCCGCGCCCGAGCCCGGCAGCCACGCGAGCTCCTACGCTGACGCCACCGGGGCGGGAGCGAACTACGTCTACCTGGTGGACGCGGCGGACGACAGGGGCAATGTCCGAGAGCTCCAGCTCATCTTCTTCGGACGGGAGTCGAACGGCGAGGGCTGGCTCGAGATCGAGGCGCGCGGCGGCTCGGGCGTGCGCTACCGCGCGTGCGATGCGGCCGAGGCGCCCGCGGCTGCGCGCGGGGCTCTAGACCGCTGAGCGCGGCGCAAGTACAATGCAACGGGAGTTTCAGGAGGTCGAATATGGCGAGGATACTGGCAGTGGATGATGAGCGGGCGATCCTCGACGCGCTCGCGCGCGTCCTCGGCCGCGACGGCCATGAGGTCGTCAAGGCAGCGGACCCGACGGCGGTCCCGGGGATGGACCTTTCGCGCTTCGACCTCGTGCTCTGCGACGTCATGATGCCGGGGCTCGACGGCTTCGAGCTCGTGCGGCAGATCCGCCCGGACTTCGACGGGCCCATCATCTTCCTGACCGCGCGCGTGGCCGAGGAGGACGCCGTGGCCGGCTACGGCCTGGGCGCCGACGACTACGTCCGCAAGCCCTTCGGGGCCGCGGAGCTGCGCGCCAAGGTCGCGGCCCATCTACGCCGTGAGCGCCGGCCGCGCTCGCACGCCCTCTCCTTCGGGGAGGTGCGGATCGACCTCGGGGCGCGCGGCCTCGCCGTGGGTGGCGAGGCCGTGCCGCTCACGCCCACCGAGTACGCCATCTGCGAGTACCTCGCCCGCCACCCCGGGCAGGTCATGAGCCGCGCGCAGATCCGCGAGGCGGTGCTCGGCTGGGAGAGCGACGCCGACGACGCGGCCATATCCATGCAGGTCAGCCGCGCCCGGAGGAAACTCTCCGAGGCCGGCGCCGATCCGATCGCGACCGTCTGGGGGATGGGGTACAAGTGGCAGCTCTGAGGACCGGGGCGCGAGGTCGCGGGGGCATGCCGCTCTCCTTCGTCATCGCGCGCTACTTCGCCTACGCGTTCGCGGCGGTCGCTACGGCGTGGCTCGCCTCGTTCATGGCGCTCTCCGCGGCGATCAACGCGGGCTTCGTCTACGAGGCAAGCTGGGGGCCGGCCAATACGCGCGAGGTCGCGGAGGGCCTGGCACGCGACGGCGTCTGCGGGCAGCAGGACGTGCCGACGGCGTACCGCTACCTCATCCTGAACAAGGACGGATACGTGCTGATGACAGACCTCGAGGGCACGCGACTCGAGGACGCGACGGAGATGGCCCGTGCGGCACTCGCCGCGGATCCGGGCACAGTGGAGATCGAGGGCGGGGGCTCGGGCCTCACCTACGCCGCGTTCCCGCTCAAGGGCGGCGGGGCCTGTGCACTCGTCAGCGAGTACCTGCCGCAGTGGGTCTCGCGCGACCTCGCCGGCCTGCTTCCCAACCCGCAGAACCTCATGCTCGTCGGCGCCGCTGCGGGAAGCGCGCTCGCGCTCGCGCTCGTGGCGCGCCGCGCGAGCCGCGTGATCTCGCGCAAGATGGCGCCGCTCGCGGAGGCGGCGGAGCGCGTCGGCGCGGGGGAGCTCGACTTCGCGGTCGGCAGCACCAACGTGCGCGAGGTGAACGACGTCCTCGCCGCGATGGACGCCATGCGGGCCTCCCTCGCCGAGTCGCTCGAAGCCCGCTGGGCCGCGGAGCGGGGGCAGCGCGAGCAGGTGGCGTCGCTCGCCCACGACCTCAAGACGCCGCTCACCGTGCTGCGCGCCAACGCCGACTTCGTGGCGGAGGAGCTGGAAGACGAGAAAGACGCCGACCTCGCGGCCGCCGCGCGCGACATAGCCGGCAGTGTCGAAAGGCTCGACGGCTACGTGCGCCTGCTCATCGAGGCCTCGCGCGGGTCCGGCGGGGCGGAGAGGGCCCCCATGCGGCCGGCCGAGCTCTGCGAGCAGGTCCTCGCCGAGGCCGCCCAGATCGCCCGGGCGCGAGGCGTGACGCTCGACGCGGCCACGGGCCCTGCTGTCGCGGGCGCGCCCGAGGCCCCGCTCGACCGAACCGCCCTGGCGCGAGCCGCCGCGAACCTCGTGGCCAACGCCGCCGAGCACGCGCGCTCGCGCGTGGCGGTCTCCTGCGACGTCGAGGGCGGCCACCTCGTCATCGAGGTGTCCGACGACGGACCGGGCTTCTCTCCCGCCGCCCTCGAACGCGGCTGCGAGCGCCTCTTCACAGACGACTCCTCCCGCTCCTCGCGCGACGGAGGCCGCCACTACGGGCTCGGCCTCCACGCCGCCTCCGAGGCCGCGAGCGCCCACGGGGGCTCCGTCTCGCTCGCCAACAGCCCCTCGGGCGGCGCGGTGGCCACCATCGCGGTCCCCCTATGAGGGCCTAACGACTCAGGCCCTCACACCGGCGTGCCTCGCAATCAAACGCTTCCATCTTGAAATATGGGGAGTAAATAGCGAAATCGCAGGTGAAGGGGAGTAAAACGACAAAGAAAAAGCCTCCGTTCCAACGAGGGAACAGAGGCTAGAAAATCGTTTTTACTCACCGCCGTCGCTGGCGGCTTTGCCGTGACTCTCGTCCGAAACGAAACTCAGCGGCACAGTGCGGCACTCAAAAGTGCAGGTCAAAGCCCTGCTTACTCCCACTCGATGGCTTTGGTTCTGCCGTCCCGTCATTCCAGTTGTACCCAGTTTTCGGCATCGACACGGAACGCGTGCCGCCGAATGACGCGATGTCGCGTTTCGTCGGCCTCGGGGACAAAAGCTGGGACAACTCTAAAAACTTTTTTCGAACTCAGAGTATTGAGTTTTTGTTTTTGTCCCAAAGGACACGGCGGACCACCTTTGGACGCTCGATATCGCCGAAAACGCCCGTTTTGAAACTCAACCGCCCTTTTGCCTGCAAGCCGCCAGCTGCAATCGCAAGTGAATTAACGCGGGTGGCTTGCGCGCTATTTGCAAAACCCCAGGTCGCAGGTCTTCGCCATTCGTGAACAAAGTGAGTAGTCTCAGGTGGCTTGCTTATGAGTTGGCGAATGGGCCTTCAGGATTCAGGGCAAACATGCTGGTAGAATAGGATTCTCAAATCAATGACAGGAGACCGAGCATGGCCGAACCCCACGATAGGAAGCCGATCCTCACGATCGAGCAGCAGATAGAGCACCTCAAGCAGAAGGGCGTAGCCTTCGAGCTGTGTTCCGAGGAAGAGGCCGCGGACTACCTGCGCGACAAGTGCAACTTCTTCAAGCTCGCATCCTACCGCAAACTCTTCTCGAAATACGAGGGAGGCCCGCGCGACGGCCGCTACGTAGACCTCGACTTCGGCCAGTTGCGCCTGCTCGCGACGCTCGACCAGGAGCTGCGCCACGCCCTGCTCGGCATGACGCTCGACATCGAGCATTTCCAGAAGGTGACACTGCTTCGCGAGATGGAGGACCGTGGAGAGGACGGCTACGCCATCGTGGCCGACTACATGGCATCGCTTACCACTGCAAACAGGGAGTACCGCCTGCGCGAGCTCAAGATGAGCGGCCGCAGCCCCTACAGCTCGAGCCTCTACGCGAAGTACTCCGGCGACATGCCTGCCTGGGCCTTCCTTGAGCTCACCTCGTTCGGCACCCTCATCGACTTCGTGCGCTTCTGCGCCAAGCGATGGGGCGACAGGCGCCTCGAGGCCTCCCACTACGACCTCAAGCGCGTGAAGTCCGTCCGCAACTGCGCCGCGCACGGCTCGTGCCTGATCAACTGCTTCGCCGAGAGGGGCGCCGCCCGGGGCTCGGCGTCCAGCGGCGTCTCCCGAAGGGTCGCCGCCGTGGGAATTCCCAAGGCGACCAGGAGGAAGTGGATGGGGAATACGGCCATGCAGGAGGTCGCGACCGTGCTCGTGGCGCACTCCGGCTTGGTACCCGAGGGCTCCTCGCGCTCGCGCGCCGCATCCGAGCTCGCCGAGATGTTCGCCAGGGCCGACGGCGAAACCGAGGCGCTGCCCGACAAGGGGCCCGACGCCGCAGCTCGCTCCGCGCTCGAGTTCCTTCGCAGGTTGACAGAATCGCTCGGGTTGGTAGAATAGCCTGCAGATAGCAAAACCTTCACGGTTTTAGGGGCGGACTTGCGCAAGCGACTCTGCCCTATTTTTATATTCACTCGCTATAGGAGACGGATGATACCTGGGTCAATGACAGAACTGAGAAGCCCGGAATAATGGAGCCAGTTAGAAACCCTCGGGTTTGCGGGGCGGGATCGTGAGAGCGATTCTGCCCTATTTTTTCCTCCGTCTGCCCCAACCAAGTAGTTCGAAGATAGCTTGTAGGTGTCCTCGTGGGCGCCTTTTATTTTCAGGGAATCGGCCGCTTCATGAACGAGCGACCGGCTTGACCTAGATCGAACCGCCTTCATCTCCGTCTAGGCGCCGGCAATCAACATCGTGAATCCGCGCGTGCTACAATGCGGGCACCAGAGATGAAAACACAGTCCCCGTCGGGTAGTCGTGGGCGTGCGCTAGTCCGCATCAGTAACCTGCCTCCTTGGTTGTCCCTTCTCTGCATGGTCATCTACATAAAGGAGGAACCAGCCATGCAGATCAGCGTGTCGTCCACCCTGACCGTATATCACGACGGCCAATTCTGGGTCGGGCTGGCGGAGCATGTCGAGGACGGCAGGTACGGCGTCGCCCGCATCGTCTTCGGCGCAGAACCGTCCGATGAGGAGATCCTGCGATTCGTTACAAGCAAATGGGCGAAGCTCGCGTTCTTCGGTGACGATCCGTCCGAGGCGAGCGAGCCCGCGAAGAACCCCAAGAGACGCGCCCGCGAGGCGGCGAAAGCCCTCAAGCAGCCGGCGATGAGCACCAAGGCGCAGCAGGCGCTCGCGAATCAGCGGGAGACGATAAAGCGGGAATCGGCTCAAGCAAGAAGCCAGCGTCGCGCGGATAAAGCGGAGGCGCGCTTCGAGCAGCGAAAACTGAAGCGCAAACAGAAGCATCGCGGTCATTGATACCACCATCAACCCATATATAGCAGCAGGCGTAGCTTCGATTGAAACTACGCCTGCCACCTGGTGCTATAACGTTATACAGAACGTATGTTCTATACCCACTCGATGACTAACCCAGTCCGAGCACTACCGATGCGTGTCGCGTCATACCGCCTAAGAGCTGATTCGTTCAGAAAAGGTTCAGGGGGATCGTCGAGTTTATTGCACCCTCGCGTTTTACAAAAGAGAGTACAAGGCCCTTTAGCTCGAATTATTGCATTTAGAACCCCGCCGCTCATTCATCCTAGCTTGCCCAAACAGCCCTCCCGCGATGTCCATGTTCCAACGGATGGGTACCATTTATCCGGGTGCACCTGGGGCAACGGGCCAGCAGGCCCGCGCAAGGTCGCTCGCATAACACGCAACATCAAACACGACAGAAGAGGCGAACGACAGATGCCGGACCCCGGACGACAGCACCGCGGAAGACGAGCATTCCGACCACAACCGAACAACTCCAGCTACTAGGCAGGCGCCCGCATGGGCGCCTTTTACTTTTCAGGGACATAGCTGCGAGCTAAGGCACGCGGCTCATGGCCGTTTCGTGAAGGCACGACCAGCTCGACCCATCTCGACCCGTCTCCGCTCCCGCCGTGCTCACCAATCGACATCAGGCGGTTCAATCGTCACGCAGACGAAAAGGGACACGGTGCCGTGCGGTGTGCTCGCGCGGTGCCGCACGGGAAGATTGGAGGAACCATGGCACGCACAGCCGAATGCGCCGCGCCCGAGGGAAGCCAAGATCGCGACGAATGGATGACGGTAATCGAGATGCAAGAGTACATGAGGGCGAGCCGAAACAAGGCATACGACCTCATCTGGTCGGGAGAGATCGACTCGTACAGGCTCGGAAGGAAGCTCCTGGTGTCGAGGGCGTCCGTGGACGCCTACATCGAGTCGAGGAGCGGCAGGAAATGACGGCGGCGACCGCCCCGGGAGCCGCCCGCGGCCGGGCACGCGAGGGAGCCTCGAGACGAGAGGAGCTCGAGGACGACCATGGCCAAGAGCATTAGCAGGAGCCAGGTGAGGCTCATCGCATCGACCAACGCGATATTCGGCGCCGACGAGGCGTGCGCGATGCTGCGCATCAGCCGCGACGCCATGTACCGGCTCGCCAAGGACCCCGACGACCCGTTCCCGATCCGCTACATCGGCGGCAAGACTCGCGACGGCATCGTGCTGCACGACGAGCTCGTCGCATGGGTCGAGCGCAACAGCGTCGTCGGCTCGCCCAGAAGGGGCTAGCGCCGATGGCGGCCACAGGCCCGAAGGGGCGCGACGGCCCCTCCCCGCGCGAGTTCACGACGGTACGGCACTTCATGATGGCGGACCTGGGCCTCTCCGGCCTTCCCCTGCTCGTCTACGCGCGCATCTTCGGCTTCTGCGACGCCGGGTGCGGCTACTTCGAGAGCAAGGGCGGCCTGGCCCGCTTCCTCAACGTGCAGGAGCGCAGCGTCCACCGCGCCATCCGCGACCTGCTCGACCGGGGCCTCATCGAGGAGTGCGGCGTGCACGCCCCGGCACGCGGGCACGCCACCAAGCGGTACCGCATCGTGCGCGAGAGGCTGCCGCCCGGAGCGCTGGCAACCCCTGACGGTTCGTCAGGGCTCCCGGCGCGAAAGGGTGACGAAATGACAGGGTTCGCCGCGAACAAGGGTGACGAACCGTCAGGGT
Source organism: Collinsella aerofaciens (assembly GCA_030841765.1). Classification (GTDB taxonomy): domain Bacteria; phylum Actinomycetota; class Coriobacteriia; order Coriobacteriales; family Coriobacteriaceae; genus Collinsella; species Collinsella aerofaciens_AV. Next base: position 7,395 of record JAUUSS010000065.1, read on the forward strand.
TCTCAGCCCGAACCCCTGACGAGATGACAGGGAAACCCCTGACGATTTGCCACCCAATAAGTAAAAGGGACAACAAGGACTTCAGAAGATAAGGAAGGGGCGCCCGATGGACCGAGCGGGACTCATCACCCTGGAGCAGGCCCGGGCGGCCGGGCTCTCCTTCGACGAGCCGGAGCCGAGGGCGTGCCCGCACTGCGGCGCCGCCCTCGACCCGCTCGGCGCGGCGCTGGCGGGCAGGGTCGCCTGGGTCTCCGCCGCCCCCTGCCCGTGCGAGGGCGCAACCCGCGAGCGGGAGGCCGAGGCGCGAAGGCGCGCGGCCCTCGCCGCCAAGGAGGAGGCGGTCCGTCGGGAGAAGACGCTCTCGCGCGCGGGCATCCCCAGACGCTACTGGGCCGCCGAGGCCGACCGCCCCGAGTTCGCCGAGTACATCGCCTCGTTCGCGGGCAACGGGGGCGCCGGGCTCTACATACACGGGGGCGTCGGCGCCGGCAAGACGCACGCCGCCTCCGCCATGGCCAGGCTGTTCGCCGAGGCCGGCTACGACGTCGCCTTCACGACGGCCAAGGGCATGCTCGAGCGCGTGAAGGCCACGTTCGACGAGGGCGGCACCGAGGCCGCCGTCGCGCGGTACGCCAAGTGCGACGTCCTCGTGCTCGACGACCTCGGCAAGGAGGACGCGACGGAATGGTCCGTCGGCACCGTGTTCAGCGTGCTCGACGCGCGCTACGAGGACATGCGCCCGACCATCGTCACGTCGAACTACGCGCCGGGCGCGCTGGCGGACAGGCTCGCGAGGCGCGGCGAGCGCGTAACGGCAGAGGCGATCGCGAGCAGGATCTCCCAGACCTGCAGGCCCGTCCACCTGGGCGGAAGGGACAGGCGCCGGCTCGGCTAGCTTGTGCGCTTCCCGTGGAGGCGCGGACGGCTCGACCCAGCTCGACCCATCGCGGGCGGCCCCGCCCTCCGCCGCAATCGAAATCGCTATACACGTCTTGGGCGGCGCCGACGCGCCAGCACGCACGCCTGCTCCGACTCGCACCGTGCCCCCATCGCGAGGACGCCGCCCGCCAAGCAACAAACGAAAGGCGGAGGGCCCATGGACGGCTTCGAGAGGATAACCGGCCGCGAGCACGAAGAGCTCGTGGAGAAGTGCCAGGAGAACGGCTGGCTCAAGGTCGGCGGCTTCGACTGGCAGGACGACCCGTTCCTCGAGGAGTACCCCTACGAGTTCTCCCGCACAGACAGCGTCGACAGGCTCCGCGAGGCGCTGGGCTCGGGCAACTGGGCCATACGCCAAGGGTTCTGCTACCGCGACCTCGCGTTCATCCAGCAGGTGAACGGCGGCGACGAGTGGTGGACGCTCAAGCGCGACGGCGACGCGTGGACCGGCTTCGAGAGCTGGAGCTTCGGCGCCATCGCGCTTGAGCCCGAGCGGTTCGAGCAAGCCATGCGCGACATGTGCGAGGCGACGCCCGAGCAGTGCCGCAGCGGCGAGTGGGCCCGCCTGCACGAGAAGGCGCCCGAGCCGCTGGCGCAGCGCGCCGCGTCCGCCCGCGAGGCGAGCCGCGCGCACGCCGGGCAGGATGCCCGCGCGCCCATGGCGCGCGAGAGGTCCGTCGGGGCCGAATAGGGACGACCGGGGCGCGAAGGCGCCCCTTTTTTCATCTCGACTGGAAGGGAGGCGCGGGATGGCGAGCGACTACGGGGACGAGGCGGGCGGCAAGCTGCTCGACTGGATGCTGAGGATCGGCCAGGAGGCCGGCGCCGAGGCAATGGCGCGCAGCGCGAGGGAGCTCTCCGAGCGCCTCGCGGGAATCCGCGGGACCATCGCCGGCGGGCGCGCCGAGGCCATCGCGGCCGACGGCGTGCCGACCTACGCGAAGCTCAGCCTCGAGGAGCTCTCTGGGCTTCCCGAGTACGCGACGATCAAGGAGGTCGTCTCCGACAAGCTGCGCGCCGCGTCGGTCGAGCACCACATCATCCCCGGCGAGGGCCGCGACTGGCTGCTCTTCAAGGTGGAGGACGCCCCCGAGGTCGACGAGGCCTTCCGCCAGCTCGAGCAAGAGACGGGCAAGGCCGCCGAGCGCGCCAGGGAGAGGCTCTCCGAGATCGCCGAGAGGCGCCGTGAGCCCGAGCGGCTGACGGAGCGCGCCGAGCGGGCGCGCGAGGCGTCGAGGGCCCACAGCCAGGGCATCGGCCGGGACCGCGGCCCACGCCAGATCGAGGGGCCCGAGAGATGAGGTGGCAGGCGGCGGCCGCGCTGGCCGCGGCGGCGTTCGCCGCGGGAGACCTCGCGGCCGCGGCAATCGCGGCATCGGGGGCGAACCCGATCCTCGACCCGGAGGCCGCCATGGCGGCGATCCCCGCGGCGCTTTGCGCGGGACAGGTCTTCTCCGCGGAGGCGCTTCCCCTGTGCGCCGGAACCGCCTGCGCGTGCGGCGCGCTCCTCGCCTGGACGCGCTCCCTGGGGTCCAAAGGCGCCCGGCGCGACGGCGAGGAGCACGGGAGCTCCAGGTGGGCCACGCGCAAGGACATCGCGCCCTTCGGCGACCCCAAGGACCCCGACAACAACATCATCCTCACCGACAACGCGCGCATCCGCCTCGTGAGCCGCAGGTTCGACCTCTCCACCGACACCAACGACAACGTGCTCGTGGTTGGAGGACCCGGCACCGGCAAGACGCGCTACTACGTCAAGCCGAACCTCCTGCAGGCCAACGCCAGCTTCTTCGTGACCGACCCGAAGGGCACGCTCATCCGCGAGATGGGCGGCGCGCTGGCGGAGCTCGGCTACGAGATCCGCGCGTTCGACACCATCGACTTCACGCGCTCCATGCGCTTCAACCCCATAGCCTACATACGCGACGAGGCGGGCGTCATCCGCTTCGCCCGCGGCATCGTCGCCAACACCGAGGGCGAGGCCGACCACAAGGGCGACCCCTACTGGGAGAAGGCCGAGCGCCTGGTCTACACCGCGCTCACGGCCTACCTCGTCATGCACTGCGAGCCCGCCGACCGAAACCTCGACGGGCTGCTCACGCTGCTCTCGCTCGCCGACGCCCGCGACGACCCGGGCTACATGAGCCCGCTCGACATGGTGTTCCGCGAGCTGGAGACCGGCGAGCGCTACGCCAGGCGCGGCGGCGCCTCGGCGGAGGGCGGATCGCTGCGCGGCTTTGCCGAGGAGGACGGCGCGTGGGAGTGGGTCAAGGTCCGCGAGCCGGCGCCGCCCGACGACTTCGCGCTCGCGAGCTACCGCGAGTTCCGCGTGGCCGCCGGCGACACCATGAAGTCGATGCTCTCGAGCTGCAACGTCCGCCTGAAGCCGCTGTCCATCCGGGCCGTGCGCGACCTCACCTCCAAAGACGAGCTCGACCTCGCCCACATGGGCGACGAGGGCGCCAAGGTCGCGCTCTTCGCGTCGATGAGCGACACCGACTCGACCTTCGACTTCCTGTTCGCCCTGCTCATGGACACGGCCGTGAGCGCGCTCTGCGCCGAGGCGCTCGAGGCGCACGGCGGATCGCTGCCCACGACGGCGCACTTCGTCTTCGACGAGTTCGCCAACATCGGGCGCATACCCGACTTCGAGCGGACCATCGCGGTCACCCGCAGCAGGAACATCGCGGTCTCGATGATCGCCCAGTCGCTCTCGCAGCTGAAGGAGACCTACGGCGACAACAACGCCGAGACCATCGTGAACGCCTGCGACACGCTGCTCTACCTGGGCGGCAAGGCGAACGAGACCAACGAGGAGATCAGCAAGATGGCCGGCAAGCAGACGGTGGCGAACGAGACGCAGAGCGACTCGCGGGGCGCCGGCTGGACCCGCACCGTGAACCGCGGCATCTCCGAGCGCGACCTCATACAGCCCGCCGAGGTGGCGCGCATGCCGCGCGAGGACGCGCTCGTGCTCGTGAACGGCTGCATGCCGCTCATGGACCGGAAGTACCGGCTCGAGCGCCACCCGCGCTCGAGCCTGCTCGATGAGGCGGCGCGCCGCGGCCCGTTCGACTTCGCGGAGTACCGCAGGCGGAAGGACGGCGCATCGTGACGGGGCCGCGGAGGGCGCGGGCCTCCCCCGCCGCGGGGGAGGAGCAGCAAGGAACATCGCCAACCGAAAGCAAAGGAGAGCAGCATGCTCGCAAACGTCATCAAGCTCGTGTCGGGCTGCGTGACCTTCCTCGGCGGCTTCCTGGTCGTCTGGGGCGCGGTCTCGCTCGGCCTGGCCATCAGGGAGCAGCAGGGCGGCCCGCAGATCGCGACCGCCATATCCACCATCGCCGGCGGCGCGATCATCATCGCCGCGTCGGTCTACTTCGGGCAGCTGGACACGTCCTGGCTGCCGGCATAGGGGGCGTCGCGGATGGCCCTCCGGATACCGGTGCAGAAGGACATCGGAGAGTACGAGGAGAAGATCGTCGGGAAGATGAGCCTGCGCACGCTCGCATGCGTGTCGCTCGGCTTCGGCAGCGCGGTCGGGGCGGCGGCCTTCGTCCACCTGGGCCTGCACGCCGACGTCGCGGACGCGGCCTTCCCGATCATGCTCTGCAGCATGCCGTTCTGGCTCGCCGGGTTCTGGCGGCCCTTCGGCATGCGCGCCGAGGAGCTGCTGCCGCTCCTAGCGGCCCACGAGCTCTCCCCGCAGCTGCTCGCGTACGAGCCCTGCCTCGCCGCGAGCCTCCCCGAGGGCTCGCCGCGCCCGGGCCGCCCGGGGCGGCGCGCGAGGCGCAGGGCCAGGAAGAAAGGAGCCGAGCTCTATGAGCCGAGCAAGAACCAACAAGGAGAATAGGCCGAAGCGCCCGAGCACCCTCGGGCTGCTCCTCGGCGGCACGGGCGGGCGCAAGGACGCCTCGAAGGGCGCGGAGGCCGAGCGGCAGAGGCACCGCCGGGAGCGCGACCGCTCGCGCGAGATGGCCGCCTACGTCGGCTACGACGCCATGTACAAGGACGGCATCGCCCAGGTGATGCCCGGGGTGTTCAGCCAGACGGTCGAGTTCTCCGACATAAGCTACCAGTCCGCGCGCAAGGAGGCGCGCGAGACGGCCTTCACCGTGATGAGCTCTCTGTTCAACTACTTCCCGGCGGACTCCCACGTGCAGCTCCAGGTCGTGAACGCGCCCATCCCAGCCGACGAGGTCGGCCGCAAGGTATTCTTCGAGCCCGGGGAGCGCGCCACCGCCGAGCTCGCCGAAGAGTACAACCGGATCCTCAACGACAAGATGCGCGAGGGCGTCTCGAACCTCGTGCGCCACCGCTACCTGACCTACGCCGTGGGCGCCGACGACGTCGACGCCGCGGTGCCCAAGCTCGCGCGCATCCGGGGCGACGTGGAGCAGACGCTCGCGCGCATACGCTGCTCGTCGCGCGCCCTCGACGGCGCCGAGAGGCTCGAGCTTTTGCAGGGGCAGCTGCGCCCGGGGTCGCGCTTCGAGTTCTCCTGGGACAAATTGTCCCCGACGTCGGGCGCGCGCACGAAGGACTTCGTCATGCCCTCCACGCTCGACTTCAAGCCCGAGGGCAGGTCCGACTGCTTCCGCAGCGACGGGCGCTACGGCGCGGTGCTCGCGGTGCGCAGCTTCGGGTCGGTCATCGAGGAGACCTACCTCGCCTCCATCATCGACCTGCCGCTGCCGCTCAACGTGACGCTGCACGTGCAGCCCATCGCGCAGAGCGAGGCGCTCGCGCTCGTGAAGCGC